>CAZZMQ010000086.1:0-10159 GCA_964655365.1 uncultured Dehalococcoidia bacterium
GCACCGTTGGTGCTGGCGCTGTCACCGGCATTCTGGAATAGCAAGCTGGAGTAAACGTGTCTCGGCAGAAAATCCGTATCCGGCTCAAGGCCTACGACCACCGCATTCTTGATCAGAGCGCGGGTCAGATCGTCGAGGCCGCGGAACAAACCGGCGCCAACATCGCTGGGCCGATCCCGCTGCCGACAGAGATCAACAAATACACAGTGATCCGTTCCCCTTTCGTGCATAAAGACGGACGCGATCAGTTTGAGATCCGCACACACAAACGGCTAATCGACATCCTCGAACCGAGCGGGCGCACTGTGGATACCTTGATGCGCTTGCAGCTGCCGAGTGGTGTCGATATCGAGATCAAGTTGTAAGCGAGTCATGAGTATTCACGGACTCCTGGGCAAGAAGTTGGGCATGGTGCAGGTCATCCAAGACGATGGTCGCGTAGCCGGTTGCACGGTACTTGAGGTGGGGCCTTGCCCTATCACCCAGATCCGTACCGAGCAACGCGACGGCTACAAGGCTGTCCAACTTGGCTACGAGCCCGTGCCTGACCGGAAGGTCAGCAAGGCGCAACGCGGGCACTCCGGCAGCAACGGTGCTCTGCGTCATTTGGCCGAGTTCCCCGCCGATGATTACGAAGGGGTTCAGGTTGGCCAGACGATCTCGGTCACCGAGGTTTTTGAGGTTGGCGACCGTGTCGATGTGCAAGGGGTCGGCAAGGGTAAGGGCTTCCAGGGTGGCGTCAAGCGCCATCACTTTGCTGGCGGGCCCAAGACCCATGGCCAGAGTGACCGTCACCGAGCACCTGGATCAATTGGTGCCGGTTCCACACCTGGTCGCGTGCTTAAAGGCACACGCATGGCCGGACGTATGGGTGGCAAGATGGCTTCCACTTTGAACCTAGAAATTGTGCGCATTGTGCCGGAGCGAGGTCTCGTCTTCGTCAATGGCTCGGTGCCTGGTTCCTCGGACGGCCTGATTCACATCCGCAAGACGAAGCGCCGCGACGGGCGGGGGGCGCCCGAGTGAAAATGTCCGTCGTCAACACTAGTGGCGAAGCCGTCCGTGAGATCGAGGTCGACGCCGCCGTTTTCGGCCTCGAACCCAACCTCGGTGTTGTGCATCAGGCCTTGCTCGCGCAGCAGGCGAACCGTCGGCGCGGCACTGCCTCCACGCATCGGCGTTCCGACCACACCGGCGCCAGCAAGAAGAGCTTTCGCCAGAAGGGAACCGGCCGCGCGCGAATGGGCGCGCCATCAGCGCACACACGCGTCGGTGGCGCGGTTGCATTCGGTCCGCACCCGCGCTCCTACCGCCAGCGAATGCCCAAGAAGATGCGGCGCCTGGCGATTCGGTCCATGCTTTCCCAACGCGCTACGGAAGATGGACTGATTGTGCTCGACGATCCAGAGTTTGAGCCGAAGACTGGCGTGATGGCTAAGTTAATTAAGGCCTTGGGAATCGAACGCAGCGCGATAATGGTGACGGCCGAAGTCGACCAATCGCTACAACGCAGCATTCGCAACCTGGATCGCATGGACGCTTGCCTAGCCGACACGCTCAATGTCGAGACACTGATCATGCACGACCATATAGTCATGACCGAGTCGGCTGTGCGTCGGGTGGAAGAGCTGTGGGGTGGTGAACGGGCCACCAACCGACGTGCTACTGAGAACGCGGGGAATTCCTGATGCCGAAAGACATCCATCCCTACGCCGTGCTGCGACGCCCCATCATCACGGAGAAATCGACAGAACTGGCCGACACTGGCAAGTACGTTTTTGAGGTTGATCCGCGTGCGAACAAATTCCAAATCAGGGAAGCCGTTGAGATCGGTTTCAGTGTTGTCGTGCATAAAGTCAATGTGATGAATGTCCGCGGCCGGGAGCGCCGTATCGGCCGCCACAGCGGCCGCGAGGCGGGTTGGAAAAAGGCCGTCGTGACCTTGGCCGAGGGTTACGAAATTAAGCTGTTCGAGGGGATCTAGAATGCCACTCAAGAGCTTTAAGCCGACCTCTCCCGGCCGCCGCAACTCCTCTGGGCACACGTTCGAGGAGATCACGAAGAAGAAGCCGGAGAAGTCACTGCTGGCGCCGCTTAGGAAGAAGGCGGGCCGTAACGTCCATGGTCGCATTACGGTGCGCCACCGGGGTGGAGGTCACAAGCGCCGCTATCGGTTGATCGACTGGAAGCGCCGTGATCGCGTGGGACTCGATGGTCGCGTGAACGCGATCGAATACGATCCCAATCGTACGGCGAGAATTGCGCTGGTGTTCTACGACGATGGTGTCAAGCGCTATATCCTGGCCCCCCTCGGTCTGAGCGTGGGCGACACGATCAACACTGGCGGCGAAGCTCCGATCCGCGTCGGAAACGCTATGCCAATGCGCGAGATTCCCAACGGTACGCAGGTGCACAGCATTGAATTAATTGAAGGACGCGGTGCGCAGATGGCCCGCAGTGCTGGCACGTCCGCCCAGATCATGGCCAAGGAGGGGGACTATGTCCTGCTGCGGCTGCCGTCGGGGGAGATGCGCCAGGTGCGAGCAGGTTGCTTCGCTACGATTGGTCAAGTCGGCAATATCGAGCACGGCAATATTAAGCTGGGAAAGGCGGGACGTACTCGCCATCGCGGCCGGCGGCCGCAAGTGCGTGGCTCCGTCATGAACCCGGTTGATCACCCGCATGGTGGTGGTGAGGGTAAGGCGCCTATTGGACTGCCTGGTCCCAAGACACCTTGGGGAAAGCCTGCCTTGGGTTACCGCACGCGCGGTAAGAAAGCATCCGATAAATACATCGTTCGCCGACGCGGGCGACGGCGATAAGGAGCGAAAATGTCGCGGTCAACTAAAAAGGGCCCCTACATCGACTACAAACTGCTCCGCAAGGTGCAGATGGTCCGATCCTCTGGCGCGCGCGAGGTGATCACCACTTGGGCCCGTGCCTCCACTGTCTTGCCAGAGATGGTGGGCATCACGATCGCGGTCCACGATGGACGTCGCCACGTACCGGTCTTTGTCACCGAAAACATGGTTGGCCACAAACTGGGCGAGTTTGCGCCCACCCGTCTTTTCCGCGGCCACATCGGTCGCTCTGAACGTGTCACACAAGCCCCCCCGCGCTGAGGACGATGATGGAAGTCTCCGCAACCGGCAAGTTCTTGCAGATGTCGCCCCGCAAGGCGCGCATTATCTTTCAGGACCTGCGCGGCATGACCATCGATGAGGCACTGACGACGCTGCGATTCACGCCGAAACCGGGCGCGAAGCAGATTGCCAAGCTTGTCCAGTCAGCTGCGGCCAATGCCGAGAACAACTATGCCGTGGACCCGGATGAGCTTCACATCAAGTCCATCTACGCCGGGGATGCTCGCACGTTGAAGCGGTTTCGCGCCGCCGCGCGCGGCCGGATTCAACAGCGGCTCAAGCGCACCTGCCACGTGACTGTGGTGGTGTCGGACGAGAAGGACTAAGCATGGGTCATAAAGTGCACCCCACGATCTTCCGAACTGGCATCATCTATGGCTGGAAGAGCAACTGGTTCGCCCAGAAGAACTATGCCGAACTTCTGATTGAAGACCGTGCTATTCGTGAAGAAATCGAAACTGGGTTGGCAGAAGCGGGAATCTCTAAGGTGGAGATTGAGCGCAATGCCAATCAACTCTCGATCACTATCCATACGGCGAAACCAGGCATCGTGATAGGCCGTGGCGGCCAGAAAGTGGATGAGCTCCGCGCCAAGCTGGAAGCGATAACCGGCCGCCGAGTGCGGGCCAACATCGAAGAGATCCGTAACCCGGAGCTGGAAGCGCGCCTGGTTGCCCAGAATGTTGCCGAGCAACTCGAGCGCCGCGTGGCGTTCCGACGCGCGATCAAGCAAGCGGTGCAACGCACCATGCAGCGCGGTGCATTGGGTTGCAAGATTATCATCAGCGGACGCCTTGGCGGTGCTGAGATGTCCCGTCGGGCCTCGGAGATGGATGGTCGGGTTCCGTTGCACACGCTGCGCGCCGATATCGACTACGGCCTCGCGGAGGCCCATTCCGTGTTCGGACGGATCGGTGTCAAATGCTGGATCTACAAGGGCGAAGTATTGCCCAATGCTCCCGAGGAGGTTGTGACACCCGAGGTTAGCGGTCCTGCCACGGCGGTTCCGCCTCCGGCTTCGTCACCGGTGGCTGAGTCCGCTCCCGCTCCCGTCACCCCTGGGGGATCCGTCTGATGCTGCAGCCGAAACGTGTCAAGTGGCGTAAACACCATCGTGGACGTCGTCGTGGCCAAGCCTCCGGTGGCGCTACCGTCGCCTTCGGTGAGTTCGGCCTGCAGTCGCTCGAAGCCGCATGGATTGATGGGCGTCAGATTGAGTCAGCTCGGCGCGCCATCACACACCACCTTAAGCGCGACGGCAAGATCTGGATCCGGATTTTCCCGGACAAGTCGGTCACCCAGAAGCCGGCAGAAACCCGCATGGGTAAAGGCAAGGGCGCACCCGAGAAGTGGGTTGCTGTCGTAAAGCCGGGCCGCATTTTGTTCGAGATTGCTGGTGTCCAAGAAGATTTGGCGATGCAGGCGATGCGTCTGGCCGCGTACAAAATGCCCGTTCGCACCCGCATCGTCGCGCGCGAAACCGAGGTTATTTAGCCGTGTCCAATCCGCTGGCCGATGAAGCACGCGCCCTTAACGACGACCAGTTGGCCGAAGCGGTCAACGAGGCCTACCGGGAACTGTTCAATCTGCAGTTTCAGAAAGGCACGCGCCAGCTGCAAGACGGCACAGCGATTCCCCGCACACGCCGTCAGATAGCGCGGCTGCGTACGTTGCAGCGCGAGCGCCAGATTGCGGTGGTGCTCGGCACTCCGATCGCGCCAGTGGCTGTGCCCGAGGAGGCGGCGATCTCTCCGCAGAAGCAACGAGCTCTGGATGAGCGTGCGGGGCAGGAAATCGCAGAGGCGGCCGAACTCGAGAAAGCGCAGGCTGAAGATGGAGTTGCGCCCAGCCTGGCCGAGAATAACAACGATGTCGGAGATGACATTGGTGATGAACCGGACAACGAAGAAGTGGCGGATGCTGCTGGGGATGTCCCCACCGAGGATCCGTCGGACGACGATGGCAAGGAAGCGGATTAGCGTATGGCCCGCAAGCAACGCACTGGGGTGGTGGTGAGCGACGCGATGGCGAAGACCGTCGTGGTGCAGATCGAACGTACCGTGACCCACCCGCTTTATCATAAAGTGCTGCGGAGACGGAAGAAGTTCCAGGTTCACGACGAGACCGATCTGGCCCGTCAGGGCGACCGCGTTTTGATTGAAGAGTGCCGCCCCGTATCTCGCCGCAAGAAGTGGCGTGTGCTTAAGATCCTCGAGCGTCACGAAGTGGCAGAGCTCCAGCCCGGCGAAATTGCCGAGCCGAATATCGATCCTCAGAGTGCGCCAGAGATCGTGTCCGAAGGAGCTGCCGAGTGATTCAGCAGGAAAGCTCCGTGCGCGTGGCTGACAACTCCGGCGCGCGCGTGATTAAGTGCATTCGTGTGCTGGGCGGAACAGGCCGCCGCTATGCCGGTGTCGGAGACGTGATCGTCGCAGCCGTCAAACAGGCTGAACCCGGCCGTGAAGTTAAGAAGGGTGAGGTTGTGCGGGCCGTCGTGGTGCGCACGGCCAAGCAGTACCGTCGGCCGGACGGGTCCTACATCAAGTTCGATGATAACGCCGCGGTGCTGCTCGGGAGTGAGCGCGAGCCGCGTGGCACGCGCATCTTTGGGCCCGTGGCTCGCGAACTGCGCGAGCGGCAGTACATGCGCATCGTCTCACTCGCGCCGGAGGTGGTTTAGCCATGCGGCGAGTGCGACAGGACGATCAGGTACAGATCCTCACGGGGAAGGATCGTGGCCAGCGTGGAGCGGTCCGGGAGGTCTTGGGCCAGCGCAACCGTGTGATCGTGCAGGGCGTCAACATGGTGAAGAAGCACATCAAAGCTCAGCAGGTGGGGAGCCCCTCAGGCATCGTTGAGATGGAGGCATCGATTCACGTGAGCAATATCGCGGTCGTCTGCTCGGCCTGTGAAATCGCTACTCGGATCGGCTTTCGCACGCGTCCGGATGGAATCAAGGTGCGCTTCTGTAAATCGTGCAATGAGGACTTGGACTAATGCCTGAGCCGCGCATTAAGACCAAATACAAGGATGAAGTCGTCACCCAGCTAGTTGACGAATTCTCATACGCTAGCGTCATGCAGGTTCCGCGCCTGTCGAAGATCGTTGTCAACGTGGGACTCGGCGAAGCAGTCGGCAATGCTCGCGCTCTCGACGCTGTTTCAGACGAGGTGGCCGCTATCACTGGCCAGAAGCCAGTCGTCACGGTGGCCAAGAAGTCCATCGCGAACTTCAAGATCCGTGAAGGAAACGCGGTCGGCGTTGCCACGACGATGCGCGGCGACCGCATGTGGGAGTTTTTCGATCGCACCGTCAATGCGGCGCTGCCCCGTGTGCGCGACTTCCAAGGCGTTTCCCGAACCGCACTCGATGGTCGCGGAAACTTTAGCCTTGGCTTGCGCGAACAGATCGTTTTTCCGGAGATCGATTTTTCCACGGTCGATCAGATTCGTCCGCTCCAGGTCATATTCGTAACCACGGCGACGAACGATGAGGAGGGCCGGCGTCTGCTGGAACTGCTCGGTATGCCGTTCGCCCGGATAAATTAGGAAGGGACGGCCTCATGCCAGTGACCGACCCCATCGCCGACATGCTCAGCCGCATCCGAAACGGCGTGGCGGCGCGGCACGATCGGGTGCGCATTCCCGCCTCCAAGCTTAAGGTGGCTATCGCCGATGTGCTGGAGGATGAGGGCTGCATCAAGAGCTATGAAGTGCGCGAGCACGCCGCGCTTTCTCAGAGCGAGCTCGACATTGAGTTGCTCTACCACACGCAGGGCAGCTCGGTGCTGACCGGGATCCAACGCGTCAGCCGTCCAGGGCTGCGCGTGTATGTACAGAAACGCGAAATCCCCCGCGTATTCGGCGGCCTTGGCGTCGCTATTCTTTCCACCCCGCGCGGGGTCATGACGGGACACGCAGCTCGCCAGTCAAACGTGGGTGGCGAAGTCCTGTGCTACGTGTGGTGATGCGATGAGCCGAGTTGGCAAGAAACCAATCCCTGTGCCCAGCGGTGTGACTGTCACTATCGACGGGTCGGATGTGAGCGTGAAGGGGCCACAGGGCGAGCTGCAGAATTCGCTGCCGCCCGATATTCGCCTAGTGCAAGATGGCGATGAGATCCTCGTTACCCGGCCAAGCGATCGACGCGAGCACCGCGCCTTGCACGGGCTCACGCGCTCATTGGTCAACAACATGGTGGTTGGAGTGTCGACGGGATTCAGCAAGACGCTGGAGATCCAGGGCACTGGCTACCGCGCGGAATTGGAAGGCAAGTCGCTCTCGATCCGGGTGGGCTTCTCGCACCCCGTTCGTGTCGAGCCGCATGAGGGTATCAGTTTTGAGGTCGAGGGCCAGTTGGTGCACGTGCGTGGCATCGACAAGCAGGTTGTGGGACAGCAAGCCGCCGAGATTCGCAAGATCCGCCCGCCCGAACCCTACAAAGGCAAGGGCATCCGCTACCAAGGTGAGTGGGTTCGCCGCAAGGCTGGCAAGGGCGCGATTGCGCAGTAGGAGCTGGAACGATGGGAACGCGACGTCGACGAGTGACTGGTGACGCTGCCCGCAAGCGGCGACACCTTCGTGTCCGTCGCCGTGTGGAAGGCACGGCGGAGCGCCCCCGATTGGCTGTTTTCCGCTCGAACAGCCACATCTATGCACAGCTGATCGATGACAGCGTCGGTCGAACGCTGGCGCATGCTTCAGACTTGGAGAGCGATCTGCGTGGGACGGGAGACAACAAGACTGATCGCGCTGGCGCCGTTGGCGAACGGCTCGGACAACGCGCCAAAGAGGCGGGTGTCCGAGGAGTCGTCTTCGATCGCGGTGGCCACCGGTATCACGGCCGTGTCAAGGCACTGGCCGAGGGCGCTCGTAAGGGTGGACTCGCCTTTTAGGCGGGCCGCTGGAGGAGAACAGGAATGGTGCAACAACGGGGACGTGGCCGACAGGATGATCGGCGAGGTAGTCGAGGACGAGGCCGCGACGATCGTGGCGACGATTTTACCGAGAAGGTTGTGGCGATCAACCGAGTCGCCAAGGTTGCCAAGGGCGGCCGTCGTTTCTCCTTCACCTCGGTGGTAGTCGTTGGCGATGGAAAGGGCCAGGTCGGATTTGGCTTGGGCCGCGCCAATGAAGTGCCGGAGGCTATTCGCAAAGCCGCGACTATCGCGCGACGCAACGTCGCTACGGTGCCCCTGCGCAACGGTACGCTGCCGCATCCCATCACGACAGACTTCGGTGCTGCACGCGTCATGCTCAAGCCTGCTGGTCCCGGTACCGGGGTGATCGCTGGCGGCGGCGTTCGCGCGATCATGGAAGCGGCGGGTGTGCGTAATGTTCTCACTAAGTCGTTGGGGTCCAACAACGTAATCAACGTCGTGCGCGCCACAGTCAAGGCGTTGGGCGAATTGCGCGACCCGAGCGTTGTGCGTCGAGAGCGGCTGATCGCGGCGGGCAAGATTCAGCCTGAACCGGAGCAGAACAAAACGGAGGCTAGCCCGGCTGCTGCCGCGCCAGCGACGGAAACACGAGAAGCCGCGCTCGCCAGTGACGCGGAAGCGTCGGCCCGACCCGCCGCATCCGATGCCGCGCCGCCGGCCGGTTAGGCGGGAGTGAACGTCATGGCTAATCTTCGGATCACCTACGTGAAGAGCTTCGTTGGCTATCGCAGCGACCAAGAGACGACCGTACGCTCGCTAGGCTTGCGAAAACTCGGTCAGAGCGTTGAAAAACCAGATACACCAGACGTGCGTGGTATGATCCAAAAGGTAGCGCACCTCGTCTCGGTTGCAGAAGTTGAGGACTAGAGATGCCGCTGCGTGCCAATGATCTGCGTCCACCTGCCGGTGCCAAGCGCCCTCGCAAACGCGTGGGGCGTGGTGACGGGTCCGGCCGGGGAACCTACTCAGGTCGTGGACTCAAAGGCCAAAAATCGCGCTCCGGCGGCGGCACGAAGCCCGGATTTGAGGGCGGGCAGATGTCGTTGATCCGCAAAATGCCAACCAAGCGCGGATTTCGTCCTCCTTTCCGTATCGAGTACACGCCGATCAACCTCAGTCAACTCAATACACGTTTCGATGCCGGTGCCACCGTCGACGCGGAAGGGCTCGTTGCCGCAGGCTTACTCAAGCGTTCCGACGAGCCGTTCAAGGTTCTGGCCAACGGCGAGATTGGCCACGCTTTAGTGATTACGGCTCCTCGGGTCTCAGCTTCGGCGCGCACGAAAATCGAGGCGGCCGGCGGCTCGATTGAGGCGAAGGATCCCACGCCCCGCGCGGAACGACGGGCCCCCTATGCGACGGAAAATCCTGTGGGTGAGAGCGACGACTCCAAGGCCGAAAAGCCACCGGCCGAGGATAAGGCGGATGGTGAGACGCCTACCGATTTGGATGCGGATGAGGATTAGCGGCTAATGCAGCGAGCGCAAAACGCGCAAAGCTCTACGCGACCCAAATTGTTGCAGGCATTGATCGATGCCTGGCAGCAGCCCGCCGTGCGCACGAAGATCGTCTTCACATTGGCCATGCTGGTGGATTTCCGGTTCTTGGCGCATATCCCGGTTCCAGAAGTGAACCCTGACCAACTCGACAACGCCTTCGACAACAATCCCGTCCTTGGTTTCCTCAACCTCTTCTCCGGCGGCGGGTTGGAGAACCTCAGTATCGTTGCGTTGGGTGTCTATCCCTATATCACAGCTTCGATTGTGATGAACCTGCTTACCCCGATGATTCCCAGGCTGCAAGAGCTCTCCCGGGAGGGGGAGAGCGGTCGCAATAAGATCCAGGTTTACACCTATTGGTTCGCTGTCCCGATGTCGATCGTCCAGGGCTATGGCCAACTGCTCTTACTGGAGAACGCGAACGCGATCAGTGGCATAGGCTTCACCGGTCCGGATCTTCTGCCTACTGTGTCCGCCGTGATCTCGATGAGTGCCGGCACGATGTTTTTGATTTTGCTGGGCGAGCTGATCACGTAGAAGGGTATCGGTAAGTTTATCTCGCTGTTCATCTTCGGTGG
>CAZZMQ010000087.1:0-9922 GCA_964655365.1 uncultured Dehalococcoidia bacterium
ACCGTGGAGTATCACGCCAACGGGTGGTGGTAAGCCCGCGCGATCTTCCCGACCGCCGAGTAGACTCTCGGCGGGTTCCGCCAACCTCCGACCTCCGACCTCCGCTACCGTACTCGCATGCGACGGAATTCCCGGTACCAACGCTTCGCCCCCGCAGGTCTGTTGACGCTCCTCGTCGGCGCGCTGCTCGTGACGGCGTGTAACGGGGGCGCACCAGAAGATGGGAATGAAGTCGTCCCTTCTGGCTCCGAGCAAGCGGCCGAGCAGACTGCAGAACAGCCGACCCAGCCAACGGAAAACCCGACGGCCCTGCAGTCGGAGGAAGAGGCCGCAGAACAACCAACCGAGCCAACGGACGAGCCGACGGCCATGCAGCCGAAGGAAGAGGCCGCAGAACAGCCGACCGAGCCAACGGACGACCCGGCGGTCGCACAGTCGGAGGAACAGACCACGGAACAGCCAACCGAGGTCCCCGACGACGCTCTCGGGCCGCTCGGGAGCGTTGTGCCGGCTTCGATCGTCGATCTACGCATCCGGCCCCATCTTCAGGCGGGGGAAGAAATCAAATCCGACGTCTTTGTAGGTCCCCCTTGGATCGACGATACGGCGACGCTTGTGGGCGTACTTCACGCCGTGGATTCCGGTGGGAGCCCCCGCGGGTTCGAGCTGCTTGTCGTGACGGCCAGCGGGACCACGCGGACACCACTCGCAGACGCTTGGTGGGAAGGGGAGCCGGTCGAACCCTCGTGGATGGGCGATCGGGTCGAGGCTGTTTTCTTCGCAGACGTGGACGGAGACGCCACGCTGGAGGTGATCGTCCTGGCGACCTACATGACCGGCATGGGCGCAACCGGTGCCCAGCCGTTTTTTTCGAATGACGTCATGGACTGGGTCGATGGCGCGCTCGTCCCGCTCGAACCGTTCTGGGTTTTCACCGGGCCGTGGGCTGCGCGGCTTGCCGAGGCCCAGACCGAAGATTCCGCGCGCACCCTGCTGCGCGATTTCGCGGCGACACCGTCGCGTGGTGACCGGATCGCCTTCGTTTCGGATCGCGATGGGGTGGAAACATGGTATTCCGTCGCACTCGATGGCACCGGACTACAGCAGATCGCAGAGATTACGTGGGACGAAGGACAGCAGTGGTGGTCTCCACAGAAACCGCAAATCGCCTTCAATGGATGGGCAGCGCCCGATGGCAGATTCATCCTTGATTTGACCGAGAGCACACTCCAGCAAATCTCATCAACTGCCGTCTTTAGCGATCTCTGGTGGGCCCCTGACGGAGAATGGCTCGCCTTCTCCGCGAACGCCGGGGAAAACATGGCGCTCTTCGTGGCAGCGGCAGACGGGCACAACGAGTGGTTCGCCGAGTACCCCGATGACCAAGGCCCGATGTCTGGCGGTGGCCCGTATAGTTTGGCCTGGTCCCCAGACAGCACACAGATCCTCTTGGACATTGGCTTCGGCAAGCAGCCCTACGACATCTCCCATAACGCCGCAGAATCCGATCAGAATCCGAACAGGTACTTCTATTACCAGTCGGCGATCTACGTCCTGCAAATCGATGGGAAAACACTAGACGCGGTCACGCCTCACATCGATTGGACATTTTGGAATGCGCCCGGCTGCCGCTGTATGCCCACCCATGGATCCTGGGGCCCGCAATGGCTCTCCGACGGCACGGAGGTCCTGTTCATAGCCGATTGGGACGGATACCCCATGCTGTACCGGATCGCCTCTAGGAATTTTGCGGCGAATGTTCCCGAGGGTTCCACGGACCGAAGCCAACCAGTGCCCGGCACCGAGCAGGTGGCTGGTTTTGCTATCTCCCCGAACGCCAATCAAATCGCTTTTCGCATGAATGCTGCGGATGATTGGGAATCGGGGGGATGCCGAGCCCAGAATCTATTTGTCAGCAACAGCGACGGGTCGAATCGAATCCTCATGACGCCCGGCGCGCCGCTCTACTGTGTCTCGGATCTACGCTGGTCCCCAGACGGTTCCTGGATTTGGTTTCGCGCATCTGCTGAACCCGAATCCGACCGCGCGGAAGACCTCTATGGCGTACCGCGTTCGGGCAAGGAGTTAGTCATGCTCGTAGGTCCCAGCGGATCGGTGCTTTCCGATCCGGTAGAACTGGCCACTACCCCTATCGGTCCTCGCCTCCTCTTTGTTGCGGATGTCAGTGGCGATGGGGACGTTTACACCATGGCGCCGGATGGATCGGAGATTCAGAATCTAACCGATAATCAGGCGGAGGATTGGAATCCGACATGGTCCCCGGGCGGCACGCATATTGCATTTTCGTCTGACCGGGACGGAAATGCCGAGATCTACCTTATGGACGCTATGGGAACGGCCGTGCGACGACTCACAGCTCACGGTGCGACAGACCGGACAGCCACGTGGCTTTCACTGCCCTGAATCATGATCGGGATGACTAATGCGACGAACCAAGGGAGGGGGCAACCCGCCGAACCCTAGTCCGCGCGTTCGCGCTTAAAGGCGTAGCCCGATATATTCCTGCGCGCCCTAGTACCAAACTGTAGGGATCAGCACCGAAACGGTTACTGCCTCGTGCGCATCCTAACGCGCGTCTAGGGGATTAACCGGACTGACTGCCAATCTCTCGAATCTGAAGCTCAGCACTGGGCGAATCGTGGTCCGAAAGAGGATTCCGTGCGTCAATTCAGACTATCCGTTCGTCTTCTAGCTTTTGCAGTGGTGTCCCTGGTTCTCGTCGCCGCATGTAGCGGCGGTGAGTCCGAGAGGCCGCAATTGCCAATCGATCAGTCGGTCGATGAGTCCGCCGCGAACGCCGCCGCGACGAACAGTGAGCCAGAACAACGGACCCAAAGTCCCGGTCAGGATCAGTCGGAACCCTCACGACGGAGCGCAGGCCGCTCCTTCAATACACCAACCCAGGTAGGCGAGGCTCGGCCATTGGCGTCGATCGTCGGGGAGGGAACCCTCGACGTAGAACGGATTGCACGATCCGTCGTGCGCGTGGAGCCCGCGTTGATCGAGGGTAGGGACTTCTCAACCCTTGCGTTCGGCAGTGGTTCCATTGTCGATCGGCGCGGCCTGATCCTGACGAACTTTCACGTTATCGATCCTGCGATCGGCCACGACGTGATCTTAATTGCGGTCACGGGTGCACTAGACGAACGGCCTCGCGCAAAGTTCATTGCCGAAGTACAGGTCGCCGATGCAACCTTGGACCTCGCGGTGCTCCGAATCGTGAGCTACCTGAACGGAGAACCAGTAAAGCCCTCGACAATTAACCTAACCGAGATCCCGCAAGGCGACTCCGATGCTGTCGCGGTGCTCGACCGAGTACTCGCCTTCGGCTATCCGGACATAGGCGATGAAACGCTCACGGTCACTGCAGGTGCGATCAGCGGCTTTCTCTCACAGGAGGGTGTCTCGGCGCGCCGCAGCTGGTTTAAGACGGATACGACGATCTCCTTCGGTAACAGCGGTGGCGCGGCGGTTGACGAAGAAGGGGCCCTCATCGGGATCCCGACACAGGGAAATTTCGATGAAGGCGGTTCAATCGCGCACCTACGTCCCTTTTCCTTAGCTTTGCCGCTGATCGAAGCGGCACAGCGCGGCGATGTGCTCGAAGCTGGAGGCAGTCGGGTCGCAATACCAGCTCAGATTACGAACCTGGCATTCGCGGCCGAGCTAAGTGCGGACGGTGAGTTACTGGCGCGCTCATCAAGATTTTCCACCGACGAGGACCAGATCTTCTATAGCTTCGACTTTCAAGGCATGACGCCGAACACCTCGCTGCGAGAGCAGTGGCTGCTCGACGGGCTCGTACTGGAACCGCTCAGCCTGAGATACGACACGTGGGAGTTGGGACCGGCGGGCACATTCGTCGACGGCATTCAGGCGTCGGGAGGTTTCTCAACCGGCATCTTCACACTAGAGATCTGGATCGAGAGTGATCTGATTGCCTCCCGCTCGTTCAGCGTGGGAAGCGCGGAACTAGCGGCGCCAACGATCAGCAATCTCGTCCTCGCGCAAGGGATTGGTCCTCTCGGCGACCCGAAGGGGATCGCCAACGACTTCGAACCTGGCATCTCGACTTTATTCGCCTTCTTTAACTACGCAAACGGGTCCTCAATACTCGCCGTCAATGACATCTGGTACTTCGAAGGAGAGGAGATCGGGATCGCACGTCCCGGCACAGATTCGTGGACCGGGGGAGAGAGCGGTCAGTCATACGTCACGCTTAGTGACAGTCGCGGCTTTGGGCCTGGTCAGTACGCGATTGAGATTTACTTCGATAACGACCTCGTCGGCCGCGCGGATTTTTCCGTTGGAGCAGGACTCACGCTGCCGAACCAGGGCCTGGACTTAGCGCTCGGCGAGACTGCCGAGGGCTCCCTTAATTCGGGCGATGTAGCGTTGTTCCGCCTCACCGGATTCAACTCGGCGCCCGGGCCGGAGCAGGGTCTTCTGGTGAAAATCGATGGCACCGGTGACGCAGACCTCTACGTCAAACGAGGCTCCGCGCCCAGCGCGGACGAGTTTGATCAAAGCTGGGACGCTCCGGATTTCCAGGCTCCCTTTGATGTGGGTTCGAATGAGATCGTCTTCATCCCGGGGGCCACGCCCGGCGATTGGTGGATCGCCGTCGTAGGGTACGACCCTGAAAGCGCCTACACATTACGCGCGTCGATCAGTGCAGGCAGCGCCGCAGGTGTGGAGGAGTTGATACTGGGCGACTCGGTGACTGGGGTCCTCCCGCTGGAGGGCGACTACGACGAGTTCGTACTGGACGCTCCGCCTGGTCTCGACGGCCTCCGCATCGCGATCACGGGCAACGGCGACGCCGACCTTTACCTGTCTTTTGGTGCGCCATTAAGTGTGGGGGATCTGAATTCTTCCTGGGACGGACCCGACATCTTTGCTCCTTACCGGGGTGGGAGTGATGAATTTATTAATGTGGTGAATCCGCGCGAGGGTTACTGGTTCGTCAGGGTCCAAGGCTTCTCGGGTCAAACGACGTACACACTGACTGCTGAGTCAGGGGTGGTGGTCGCGCCGGACGCAATCGGCTCAGATCCGTTCCTCGATAATCTCTACCAGCTTTGCGAGGATGGGGATTTCGCGGCCTGCGATGACCTCTATTTCGAGGCTCCGCTCGATTCGGAATACGAAGCCTTTGGCGACACGTGTGGCGGGCTTCAGCCCCACGGAACAGGCGTGCTATGCGCCGAAGCATTAGACGAGGGAGCATCCAAAGCGAAATCCGCAGGCATCGGCGATGCTCCATTCCTCGACGGCCTCTACGCTCGCTGCGACGGTGGGGATTTCATGGCCTGCGATGACCTCTACATGGAGGCTCCGCTTAATTCGGAATACGAAGCCTTTGGCGACACGTGTGGCGGGCTTCAGGCCGAGGGCACCGGCAACCTTTGCACGGAGACCTTCGGGGAAGGGGAATCCCTCACGACAGCCTCCACGTTCGGCGATGACCCTTTGCTCGACAATCTCTGGATACTCTGCGCCGACGGCCAGTTCACAGCCTGCGACGAGCTCTATTTCGAGTCGAACAGCGGAACCGATTACGCATTCTTCGGTGATACTTGTGGTGGCCTTCAGAGCGAGGGCAGCGGCAACCTGTGCGCAGAGGTCTTCGAGGCCGACGATGTCCCGGAAGGGAAATTTGGCTCGGACCCGGGGCTCGATTCGCTTTACGAAAGTTGCGGGGAGGGTGATTTGTCAGCCTGCGACGATCTCTACTTCGAAGCATCGCCCGATTCGGAATATGCGGTATTCGGTGATACCTGCGGAGGGCTGCAGGCAGTCGGGACCGGCAGACTCTGTGTCTCCTCATGAAATGGGCATTCCGGAGCGCAAGTGCTCCGCCGGGCGAAAGGGACACGAGGTCCGCCAAATATTGAGATGATCTGGCATGGTCCGCTCTAGTGATCGACCCAGATCTGATGATGACGAGTCCGTTGGGCTCCCGAGATATGGTCGAAGATTCAAGTCCCTCAGCGCGCGCCACGCCGAACCGCCAAGACACGGGCTGGTCGAGTAAGTATTCACTCGCACCTCGCTACGAAGTCGTACTCCGTCAGTCGATCTCAGCCGCCGCGCGCGCGCCCGACTCGATGGCCCCGCTCACCGACGCGGGGTGCAGCACATTCGTCGCTTCTCCCGCGAACCGCAGTGACCCAATGGGAGCCGCCAGTGACGCCCGGAGTCCCGATGCGCCCACCGGCGCCGACGAATAGGCCATCCGGGTGTAATCCTCGATGCCCCACGCCAAGAAGCGTCCACCCACCACGTGTCCGCCCAACGATTCACCCAAAATGTCACTCAACTGCCGCGTTGCCTCCTCAAGCATCGATTCCTGGTCCCACGCCTCGAACGATGCTGCATCGCTGCCACCGGTATACGCCGATAGCACTGGTTCTTCATCCTTCTGCCCCTGACCTGGGCGCCACCACAGCTGCGTGCTCTGTGGCGTCCAAAGAAACGTCAGATCCGGTGGCCAGTAGACGCGGTCGAGTTTCAAGACCACCTTGTTGATGTGTCCCGCATTCAATCCCTCAATCGCCCACAGCTTCTCCTGCGGCAGCTCGGGCAGAAACTCTACGGATCGGTTCCGCAACACACCCAATGGCAAGGTCACCACCACGCGATCCCAACGTGACGATCCCGATACCGACACCACCTCAGCCGACTCATCGTCCCAACGCACACGCGAGACCGGGTCCGACAGCGACACCGACAGCCCAATCGCCGCCCGCTGCATCAGTCGCGTATATCCGTGCAGCAGGCGCCAATGCGCGAAGTTGTCATCCCCCTCGTGCGCGGACTCTTTCTGCTGGTACGCCCCCAGCTCCTCAATGTCCGAAGCTGCCAACTCCGCGATCATGTTCGCGATCAGATGCCGTCGCTCGTCATTCAGCGGCGGCGAGAAGTGATCGTCCCAGGTTCTGTCCAAAATCTGCGCCAGCGACACGTCTTCGCCACCGGTCTCCAACCAGCTCTTCGTCAGCCGGCTCAGCGACGACAAGGGCTCCGTCCCGAACGCATCCTGCAGCGTGGCGCCATCGACCAGCTTCCCCTCCAACTGCGACCAGATTTCATAGCAATGCGCCGCACCCGTAGTGGGCTCCGCGAACTCCCGGACCCAGTCCCACGTTGCCGCGGCCGAAACCGCATCGCCGTGGATGAACTCCGCTCCCATCTCCACGGGATGCACGGCCAGTTCATAGTCAGTGTAAGCTCGCCCGCCCAACCGATCGCGCGCCTCGAAGATTCGCGTCTCATGCCCAGCAACCTGGAGGGATCGCGCAGCGCTGATCCCCGCCGCTCCACCACCGAGACTCGCGACCCGGGTCATTCGCCTGATATTCCCAGATGATTCAGTCGCGAAACACGACTTCTGGAATTGCTATCGCCGACCGAGCGCAGCACAACGGTGACAGGAATCGCGAGGAGTTCTCCCACCCGGAGCGTGACGAATCGTCCGAGCCGCTCTCCACGCATGGGCGAAAATAGCAAGTGGGGCAAGCCGACTTTCGCGTCAGCGGGCATCGGGCGCACTGAGGTCTCGGACAGCAACCGCCATGCTGTCGCCCTCCCAGTAGAGGAGGTGCTCGACGTGGGCTCGGATCGTCCACTCATCGTTCGGCGGCTGCGAGTCCAGGAGTTCATCGTCCATGCCAAGTAGCAGACCGATGACCTCCGCCCGTTGTCGGATCAGATCCCGGATGAGTCGGGGGAATTCTGCTTCCGGCATCTGTCGGGCCTGCTGGCGGGCGTTGCTGATGGGAGCTGCGTGCTGCCGATCATGCTCGGCGTTGTGGATGAGCAGCCGCCGGAGGCCCCCATCCATCGCGCAGCCATGATCGACCGTTCGCGCCAGATCGTCCTCGGCGAAGCCGGCCATGTCCGTCACAGTCGTCGTGAGCTGTCGGAGCAGCTGAATCGCCAAATTGTTACTTTCGACCGTCGGCATTACGTTCCCCAATCGCTGGTTCGCCATGGGCAGATGGTATGCGCAGGCGATGGAACGCGCTTATACGCGTGGACAAGGACATCGACGGCGTAAAACGGCCGTCCTCCCGCATCCTTCGGGACCCTGCGGACTAGTCGCGGAGAACCGCGAAAGTCCGTGGCTGTTGAGACCTCATCCGGACACTCGTACCGTGCCTAATGACGCGAAGGGCCACGCCCGAGGGGAGGCAGGACGATTCCGGCGTCGACGAGTGCGCTGATCTCTCCAGTGGAGAAGCCTGCCTCGGCCAGGATCACGTCGGAATCCACGCCTGGTTTGACCGGGGCGTGGGTTCGCACCGCTGGCGGCGTGCGTGAGAGTTGGGCGACCGGGCCGTGCGTGGCAACGGCGCCCCAGATGGGGTGGCTAATCTCGTGGACGTAGCCGTTCGCGATCGCTTGGGGGTCCTGCCGGATCGACTCGTAGTCTTGCACGACGGTGCACGGGATATCCGCTTCGCGCAGACGACCGATCCAGGTCTCCGAATTCCGCTGGATCACCTGAGCGTCGATCCGCTCGACGAGATCTCCAATGTGCTGGCCGCGTGCTTCCGGCGTGGTGAAGCGCGGGTCGGTGACAAGCTCGTTGAGTTCGAGCGCAGCCGCGAGACGTGGGTAGTGTTTCGCTTCCAGGAAGCCGAAAGCAATCCAACGGCCGTCGAGGCAGAGCGCGCGGTGACTGAGTACCCCCGAGGATTGGCCCGGCGGGGCGAGGTCATCCTCGGCCCAGGCACGGGCGACATGGATGCCTTGGAGCGCGATCTGCGATCCATAGAGCGAGACGTCTACCTTCTGGCCCTCGCCGGTACGCAGGCGATGCACGAGCGCCGCCAGGATGCCGTAGGCGAGCATCGAGCCGCCGGTTTGGTCGGCGATGCCTGGTTGGGCCCCGTGCGGAGTTTCACCATCGGATGTCGTGAAGGCCATCAAACCGCCGGCCGCTTGGGCAATGTTGTCATAGCCAGGGTCGTAGCCACGTGGGCCCTTGGGACCGTACATGCTGCCGGAGGCGAAGATCAGGCCTGGCTTGAGTTCGCTCAGGTGGTCGTAGCCGATGCCCAGCCGATCCATCGTCCCAGGGCGGAAGTTCTCCGCCACAATGTCGACGTGTGTAACCAGCCGTTCCACGAGCGACACACCCCCGGGTTGGCGCAGATTGAGGCAGAGGCTGCGCTTGTTCCGGTTCAGCGATTCGAAGTAGGAGGAGTAGCCATTGGCGTGGCGACCCAATCCGCGCCCGGGATCGCCGCCGGGCTGCTCGATCTTCCAGACATCAGCTCCCAGGTCGGCGAGTTGAACCGTGCCAAAGGTGCCTTGCTGGAAGCGAGTAAAATCGAGAATGCGAATGCCGTCGAGGGGGCCGGGCATGGTCACGTCCTGACTGCCGGAGTCTGAACACCGGGCACTGTGGGTCGGACCATTCTATCGTGCGGCGCTGGATCGCGACCGGATCAAGAAGGTCCGCCGCGCGGCGGGTCATCTCAGGACAAGAAAAGAGACTACCGCGTGGAGTGATCCAGAAAGCCAGCGGTCCGTTCTATCGTGCGGCGCGGGATCGCGACCTTATCATTATGGACCGCCGCGCGGCGGGTCTTCTCTGGACATGGCAAGAGACTACCGAGTGGTGTGATCCAGAAAGGCAGCGGTCCGTTCTGCAGTGAGACGGATGGCCTCTCCTCATATTGCAGTGAAGATCCATGCACACGGAGGTTCGGGAAGACTGTCGCAGTCGAACTCCGCAGCGATGCCGGCCCGGCACGGCTTCAACTCGCCGCCAAGGCGACATCCAAGCCCACGCCACCGGGGAATGTAGCCGGTGGCGTGCTCACATGCTTTAAGCCACGACGCCAGCGTCACGTAGTTCGGCGATCTCTGCCGACTCCAGGGCCAAATC
>CAZZMQ010000088.1:0-2226 GCA_964655365.1 uncultured Dehalococcoidia bacterium
GCGTGGCCTAATCGGCGCCGCTCAGATTGCGCACATGAAGCCCAGCGCGTTGCTGATCAACGTTGCGCGCGGGGGCATTATCGATGAGCGGGCGCTTGTCACGGCACTGACGGAGGGTCGTATGGCGGGTGCGGTACTCGACGTGATGGAGCAGGAACCACTTCAGATTGATTCCCCACTTTGGGACGTTCCGAACCTGGTTCTTACACCGCATGATTCCGGCGACAGCCCTCTTGGCTTTACCCGTACCGTCGATGGCTGGCTGCGTAATCTGACCCACTATGTGCTCTCAGAGCCACTAGAGGGCGTGGCGATCAGTACTGGATTGAGCTGGGACTCCACACGGCGGCGCCAGCTCGGGGAGGCTTGAGAGCTCGGTGTTCTGCTAACCGTGTTCTGGCGGTCGCTCCATCAATTGACGCCTTCGCTTGCCGAAAATATACGACAGAACTGAGGCTTCCGCTCGTTCTGCTCTGGCGATCGAACACGGTATAAACTGCCTCGATGTACAGGCAGGGGGCCGCCGCTCGTTCGACGGTGTGCCGTGCCGCTACGAGAGGGTTCGCAAGTTCATGCCCAGCGCACTCGACGGTGTTCGCATTCTTGATCTTACCTGGGTTCTCTCCGGTCCGTATGCCTCCATGGTCCTTGCCGACCTCGGTGCGGACGTGATCAAAGTCGAGCGTCCACCTTTTGGCGATGTCGCGCGGACCACCGGACCTTTTCGCGATAATGAGAGCATGTACTTTCAGAGCATCAACCGTGGTAAGCGCAGCATTGCAGTTGATCTGCGCAACGAGACCGGCATCGCCCTCTTCCTCGACCTTGTGGAGCAGGTGGACGTGGTGATGGAGAACTTCACGCCGGGTGTGATGGACCGACTCGGTGTCGGCTATGAGATTCTGGCGGTTCGTAATCCGCGTCTGATTTATGCCGCGACCTCCGGTCTTGGCCGGACCGGACCGCTACGCGATAAGCCGGCCTTGGATATCGTGATTCAGGGTATGGGCGGGCTCATGTCCATCACTGGATACCCGGAAGGCCCACCCGCACGCCCCGGAACCTCAATTGGCGACATCGCCGCCGGACTGTTTACGGCGATTGGCGTACTCGCTGCTTTGCAGGAACGAGAGCGCAGCGGCTTGGGGCAACTGATCGACGTTTCGATGCTCGACTGTCAGATCGCGATTTTGGAGAACGCCGTTGCGCGCTACTTCACAACGGGTCAGGAGCCGGACCGGCTTGGTACACGACATCCATCCGCGACACCGTTCCAGGCGTTTCCCACGAAGGATGGTTGGCTCGTCCTGGCCCTGGCCTGGGGTGTTGAAAACCAATGGGCACTCTATTGCTCCGCCATTGGACGAGTCGATCTAATCGACGATCCTCGCTTTGAGACCTCCTTGAAACGCACCGAGAATCACGCCGAGTTAGAGCCGCTTTTGTACGAGTCGATGCGCCAGAAGACGACCGACGAGTGGCTAGAGATCCTCGAGCCATACGGAATGCCTGTGGGGCCACTGAACACGGTGGGCCAGGCCGTTGAGTCAGACCAGATCAAAGCACGCGGCATGATCGTTGAGGCGCAGCATCCGCGTGTTGGCGCTGTTCCGATGCCTGATTCGCCGCTCAAACACATGTCGCGGACTCCGGCCGCCGCGGGGGGGGCAGGCCCCGCCTTCGCACAGGATAGCGCCAATGTTTTTGCGGAATTGCTTGGCATTGACGAGACGCGATTGGCCGAATTGGTCGCTGCCGGTGCCATTCACACCGAGGGTGGCGCAGATATCGAGACCTATCTTAGAGACTGAGCTTGAGTTTCACGGGAGGGTGGGAGAATCCGGATGTTGACACGATTGCTCGCGCTCTGGCATCGCTTGAGGAGTGAGCGGATCGCGATCGAGCTCGATGTAGTTGAGCAAATCATGCTCAACTACCTTATCCGCTATGAGATGGCACCGGCTCTGGACCTCATGCAAGAAGTTAGCGATGTACGGCCAACGGCGAACGAGCAGCAGGTCCGTCTCAGTCTAATCAGACTCGACTCGTTGCGACTGATCGCGATGGATACTACACCCGAGCTCAGCGCCGATGGTCGGGGCCGACGCTACGCGATCACCAAGGACGGCAAGCGCCTGCGCCGGGTCCTGCAATCCACCCCTGACGCTCGCATACAGACCTACCTCTAACGTGTCTGCGACCATGATCATCCCATGCACTGACTCG
>CAZZMQ010000088.1:2291-5165 GCA_964655365.1 uncultured Dehalococcoidia bacterium
TGACAGCTCCGATCCATCGATCCTCCCGGAGCACGAGGTTCCTGTTGAGCGGCGGGGCCTCAGTATCGCACCCAGATGAACTGGGCCAACTGCCACAATGCAACGCCAGCAAAAGACGAAGCTTTGGTCACGATTGACGCGGGGTTGCTGAATCCTAGCGGCACCGTTCCAGGAAACAAGGTGAGCGCTTGTGCATGATTTGGTTGCTGAGTAGATCGTGTAGTTCAGTGCCGGGCGCTGTGGGCCTACTTGTAACTCCGATGTATAGGGGCGGAAGCGGGTGAGTCAAAGTGGCTGATCTTGACTGTTCCGGTTTCAAAAGCCCCTGGGTGTTTAGTGGGCATAGGTAGCGTGCTGCCTGTGTACCGTGTTTTGAGCCGAGCATCTTGGTGTCAGTTTGCGGACAAGATGCGACGGGAAGAGTGGGGACCGATGTCTGGGGTAAGCCGATTAGAGTTGCTTGAATTGATGCTCATTGAATACAACTATGCGGATTCCTTGACGGACCCAGGTCGCCTGTAGATGAGACAAGATCGCGGTTTGACTATGTCTCAACTGCACGTGCTGCACATTCTCAACGTCGAGCCCGGAATGAACACCGGGAACCTAGCCGAGCGCTTGGGCGCGCGCGCCTCGCCGGTGACCGGTATCGTCGACCGACTGGTCAGGCAGGATCTCGTTGAGCGAAGGGGCGATTCCGAGGATCATTGCATCGTGTGTAACCAGCTGAGTATTCGTGGTACAGAGGTGCTCTCTGATTTAGCACGTGCCGGCCGAGAATTTACTATGAACATCCTTGACCGTCTGAGCGAAGAGGAACTGCTCGAGCCCTTCCGTGGGGTGGGTAGCATCAGCCTCAAGGCGCAGCAGACGGGCTTGCAGATTTCGCGTGAGCTGCCCCGGCGTGCCTCGCCGACGCCGTAGCCTAGTGCGAGCAGCAGGGAATTCTTCCTCGAACGAAGCTGACCAGTTGATGCGTCTCACGCGGCGTGGTGTTGGTAATGCTCCGGGACCGACCCGGCCTAGTAAACTCCGGACCCCGGATCTGCCAAGACGTGCTCTCAATGCCGAGGGTGGTGTTTTCGTCCGTGCTGGAGTCTTCGGCGCAGCGCTGGGGCTATTGGCGGCGCTGTCACCGCGGCTTCTAGTCGCAGTACGACAGCGGAGGGAGGGTGATACGACCGGCATGCTCAAGGCACGGTTGCGTGATGCTCGTCGAACGGCGGCTCGTCATGTGGCACCGACAGCTTTGTCTCTCCCCCGTAAGACTTGGCAAACCCGATTGGGTATGCGCGCATTCCGAGCGATGAGGGGCCGCTACTCGCGATAACATCTACCTGATCTCCTGCACTCCGAAACCGAGCACAGCAAGCACTAGGGATTTTCGGCCGCGTTGTAGGTCACTAGTTGTTGGATGCGACAGAAGTGGTGCTTGGGAGAGTGGGCGGTTCGCGCAGCTAGTCTTGCTCGACCGCGAAGGCCAGGGCCTGTCCGGCTCGCTCTTGCAGCACACGCTTGTAGTCGCGGGGCATCACCTTCACGAAGAGCGGGAGCGTGTTGTCCCAATCGTCTAGAATTTGTCGGCCCCTCTTGCTGTCCGTGTAGGCGACATGCGCCTCAATCAGGTCGCGCAGCGTTTCGCGATCACGCTTCAGTTTGATCCGGTCGAGGTCGACCATGTCAGGGTTGCAGCGACGGCGAAATGTATTGTTGTCATCGAGTACATATGCGATCCCACCTGACATACCAGCGGCGAAGTTGCGCCCGAATTGCGCACCGCGAAGCGCTCCCCAGCCTGCCCTGCCACGAACAGGCTGCCGCCTGTTGCGCCGTACAGCACCGTGTTCCCCACCAAAACGCCCTCGTGCCACGTGAACGCGGCGTCCTCTGGCGCTCGCACCGCAATCGCTCCGCCGCCCATCCCCTTACCTACATAGTCATTTGCTTCGCCTACCAGGTGGAGTCGCACACCGCGCGAGAGGAAAGTGCCGAACGACTGTCCCGCTGAGCCGTGGAAAATCAGATCGATGGTACCGGGTTGGAGACCATCGTCACCGTACTTCTGAGCGATGTAGCCAGAGATCCGGCCTCCTACCGCCCGATGGATATTCCTCACGCTGTAGGCCCGCGTGATTGGCGTCTCATCATCGATCGCACCGCGGATGTCCTCCAAGATCTTGTCGTCCAGTTTTTCGTCGTGCAGACGATCGTTCCGATCTTGCACGCAGTGGTGTGGCTCGTTGTTCTCGGGATCCACCATCCTCAGAAGACGGGAGAGTTCGATGCGTTCGGCCCGTTGAGAGCCTTGAGGGGGAATTTGCTTAAGTAGATCGCTACGCCCGACCAGTTCGTCGATCGACTTATAGCCCAGGCTGGCAAGGATCATTCGTACTTCCTGCCCCACGTGGAGCAAGAAGTTGACCAGCATTTCCGGTTTGCCGAAATACTTAGCGCGGAGATCCTCACGTTGAGTCGCGACCCCTACCGGGCAGGTATTGAGGTGGCATTGGCGCGCCATTTTGCAACCTAACGCGACAAGCGCTGAGGTGCCAAAACCGTACTGCTCCGCGCCCAGCATCGCGGCTTTGATCACATCGCGGCCGGTGTGGATCCCGCCATCGGTGCGCAGCAGCAGGCGCCCGCGCAGCCCGTTGTGAACCAGGACCTCATGCGTCTCCTTGACACCGAGTTCCCAAGGTTCTCCGGCGTATTTCACTGAGGACAGTGGCGAGGCTCCGGTACCGCCATCCGCGCCCGAGATCTGGACGACATCGGCGTAAGCCTTGGCTACGCCGGCGGCGATTGTACCGACGCCTTCCTCCGCGACGAGTTTGACGCAGATCTTAGCCCTCTGGTTGACCATTTTGAGGTCAT
>CAZZMQ010000088.1:5175-9700 GCA_964655365.1 uncultured Dehalococcoidia bacterium
GGTCCTCGATCGAGTAGATGTCATGATGTGGAGGCGGCGAGATCAGCTCCACGCCTGGTGTCGAGTGGCGCAGCATCGCGATGTAGGACGAGACCTTGTGACCCGGCAGTTGGCCGCCTTCGCCCGGCTTCGATCCCTGCGCAATCTTGATCTCGATCTCTGTTGCGGCAGCGAGGTAGGCCGGTGTAACGCCAAAACGGCCGGAGGCAATCTGTTTGACTTGCGAGTTCGCGTCACGCCGATCGCCGCCGGGTAGGTAGCGGCGAGGATCCTCCCCGCCCTCACCCGTGTTCGATCGGCCGCCGAGCTTGTTCATTGCTCGCGCCAAGTCTTCGTGGGTCTCCTGACTAAGCGCGCCTAGTGACATCGCTCCCGTTTGGAAGCGCGCTGTAATGTCTTCAAGCTTCTCGACCTCGTCTATAGGAATCGATTCGCGATCCGATCGGAAGTCCAAGAGGTCGCGCAACGCCGTTGTCGGGCGTGAGTGGACCAGTTCGGCGTAGCGTTCGTAGTCGGCATATTCGCCACCCTGTGCGACGCTATGCAGTGAGCGCCAGACCTCTGGGGCGAATGCGTGATAATCCGCGTCGCGGCGGAATTTGTACCAGCCACCACGAACGAGTGATGTTTCCCCGGATGCATCGTGACGCTTCAGAACGTCCGCACCAATGTCCGTGAAATTGACACCACCCACACGGGACGTCGTGCCGGGGAACGAGTGTGCGATGATCTCCTCGCCAATGCCGAGAGCGTCGAAAATTTGGCCACCATGGTAAGAGGCGATAGAAGAGATGCCGCGCTTCGACATGATTTTCAGTAGTCCCGCCTCGACGGCCTGTTTATAGCGCCAGAAGACGTCTTCCAGTTCGTCCTCTTCGAACTCTTCATCGCTGTGCAGCGCTCGCAGCGATTCGAAGGCGAGGTATGGATTCACCGCGCTCGCTCCGAACCCGATCAGGCACGCGATCTGATGCACATCACGGGCATCGGCGGCTTCGGCGATCAGGCTGGCGCGCATACGGCGTCCGCTTCGGATTAGATGGTGATGCACGGCCGCGACTGCTAGCAGCATGGGGATCGGGGCCCAGGTTTCATCCGATTCGCGATCACTGATCACGATCACGCTGTAGCCATTATCGACAGCTACCACAGCGGCTTCGCTGAGCACATCGAGTCCCTTTCGCAACCCGGCCGGTCCGTCAGCCACGGCAAAGTGCGCTGCGAGGGTTGTGGCGGAGTAGCCTTCAAGCTGCAACCGCTTCAGATGATCGAGATCCTCATCGAAGAGGAACGGTGAGGTTAGATGAACTAGCCGGGCAGCTTCAGGTGTCTCCTCCAACATCGAATGGCGTTGTCCGATATAGCTGTCGAGCGACATCACGATACGCTCGCGGATTGGGTCGATGGCAGGGTTCGTGACCTGGGCGAAGCGTTGTTTGAAGTAGGAATAGAGCGGTCGAGGTGCGTCCATCAACGCAGAGAGCGGCGTATCGTCGCCCATCGATCCCGTTGGCTCTTTGCCATTACGTCCCATCGGAACCAACACGTACGAGAGTTCCTCACGTGTTACGCCGTGGAGCACCTGGCGTGCTGCCAGTTCACCTTCAAGTAGGTGCGGAGCGTCGCCGGTGCCGGGCGCGATCTCCAACTTGGCGTGGTGCAGGTAGTCGTTGATCCAGGCGTCGTATGGCTCGCGCCTGGAGATCTCTCGTTTGATTTCCTCATCGTGGAGTAGCCGCTTACGGTTAGTGTCGACGAGGATCATGTGGCCCGGTCCGAGCCTCCCGGTTTCAATGACTTCATTGGCAGGTAATTCAACCAGGCCGATCTCCGAAGCCATGATCACGAGTCCGTCGACTGTGACTTGGTAGCGCGCGGGTCGCAGACCGTTCCGGTCCTGAATGGCGCCCGCCACGGTGCCATCTGTGAACGCCACCGCTGCGGGCCCATCCCACGGCTCCATCAGGCAGGCGTTGTACTCGTAGAAGGCCCGCAGTTTGGGATCCATGTCGGCGCTGTTCTCCCAGGCCTCCGGGATTAGCATCATCATGGCATGGGCCGCATCGCGACCGGAATGGATCAGAAGTTCGAGTGCCTCGTCCAATGAGGCGCTGTCGGATCCGGAGGGCTGGACGATGGGGGAGAGGTCACGCACGGTTTCCCCCCAGACTTCGGAAGATAGTTCGCCTTCCCGCGCCACCTTCCAGTTGCGGTTTCCGTCCAGCGGGTTGATCTCGCCGTTGTGGGCTGGGTGGCGCAGGGGCTGTGCCAGACTCCAGTTGGGAAGAGTGTTGGTCGCGTAGCGCTGATGGAACAGGGCAAGAGCTGAGATCGTGAGTTCGTTGGTTAAGTCGGGGTAGAAGTGAGAGAGCTGTGGCGCCACCATCAGACCCTTGTACGTGACGACCTTGTTCGAGATCGAAACAATGTACGAGTCTAGCTCGCTGGCTAGCCAATCGTTCTGTGCTCGGCGACCGGCCAGGAACAACTGACGCCCAAATAGTGCTTTCGGCTCGGCTGAAACCTCGTCGGGAAGTGTGATCAGCAACTGCTCTATGCCAGGCAATGTTTGTAGTGACCAGACGCCGAGCACCGAATCGTTGGTGGGCACGACGCGCCATCCGATTGGGTCCAATCCGGAGCCACGGACAGCTGCTTCGAGCACCTCGCGCGCCGCGGCGCGATCACTCTCTTCATGTGGCAGGAAGACCATGGCCACGCCGAGTCGGCTTGGATCCGTCACTCTGCGGCCCAGGCGCTCGGTCTCGGGCTGAAGTAGCGCAAAGGGGATCTGAATTTGGACACCTGCGCCATCGCCGGTTTGTGGATCGGCGTTGACGGCCCCGCGGTGGGTCAGGTTGACGGCGGCCTGGACTGCTAGATCAACGATCCCATGTGACGCTACTCCGTCGATGCTGGCGATGAACCCAGTGCCGCAGGCGTCGTGCTCGTGCCGCGGTTCGTAAAGCCCGTCGGTCGGGAAGGCGATCGCCTTGGTGGGCGGGTCCGGTTGTTCGCTTGTCCAATCCCGTCGGGACAAGTGCATCCTCCGCAAGTGGGTGGTGCCTAAAGGCTTTGTTTCAGTCCGATCTGCCCTGTTGGCGGGCCTATACGGACATTCTGGATCGGTGTAAATGTGTCACTATGCCCGTCCGCATGGACGAAACTCTGAGCTAACGATCAATCTCGCTCAGAGTAAAATCCCGCTGCAGACCAGCGGTGCGCCGAGAGGACCGAACAAAGTGGCCATCCCAGCACATGTGTGAAGATTTTCTCATATTCTATGGATGTTAGTCTACCTACCTATAGGGTAGTTCTATACTATGGCAGACTACGGGTGGCGGCGATCTGCGGGTGGAGTCCGCCTTCCGATCCGATTCGTACTTCCTTTGATGTGTCGCTCTTGGATTCGTTGGTGGCTACAGAATCGAATCCCGGCGTAGGTCTGATAGGGCGGCAGCGAAGGAATCAACGGACTGATCAACATCCGCCTCACTATGCACGCAAGAGACGAGCGCGATTGAGCCCAATAGATCGACACCGTGCGTCATCAGTGAGCGCCGGAAGGGCCACTGGATTGCACGCGGTGTCGCGGGAACGCTCGCCTGTGGTCCGCTTTCACCCCAATTCCAGGAGAAGTCATTCTCGGGTGGTGGGACTTCTTTGCCTAATATGATGTGGACCATGCTGGCATAGGCGTACGCACCGCCAGGTACCTCCGCATCGCGGATGGCAGCATTCAGGCCTTGTGTGAGCTGCCGCGCACGCACGTTTGCCGTTGGCACGGCGACGCCTTTTTTGATCTCGTCTAGCGCGGCGGTGCCGGCTGCTGCGCTCAGCGGGTTTGCGTTGAAAGTGCCGGGATGTGCGACCCGACCCGGATCACTGCGATCGCCGCCGTGTGGGATCGCTATCTGATCGAGCAGTTCGGCCCTGCCGACGACGGCTCCGCCTGGTAACCCACCGGCCAGGATCTTGGCCAGTGTCGTTAGGTCTGGTGTAATGCCGACGGCCATCGCTTGGCCGCCCTCCGAGGCGCGGAATCCGGTTACCACTTCGTCGAAGATCAGAATCGTGCCTGTCGCGGTGCTTCGCTCGCGCAGAAAGGCAAGTACTGATGTTTCGAGCGGTCCTGTGCCCATGCTGTATCCGGTTGGCTCGACGATGACGGCTGCATGTTCGCGGGTGTCCAGCATGGCGCCTAACTGATCGACGTCATGTTGGTCCACGACGGTGACTAAGTCGCTCATCGTCTGGGGAATACCGCCGTCGGTGATGTTGGCTGCCGAAGCGACGGTCGCGATAACTGAATCGTTCCAACCATGGAAATGGTTGCGAAGACGCAGCAGCTTGGCCCGACCTGTCGCGGCCCGCGCAAGACGGACGGCCATCATTGTTGCCTCAGTACCGGATGAGGTGAAGCGCACCTTTTCCGCGCCAGGAACAAGATCCATGACCGCGCGAGCCCAGGCGATTTCGGCGCGGTGCGAACCGCCGTAATGTGTTCCCTTCGAAATCTGTTCCT
>CAZZMQ010000089.1:0-9603 GCA_964655365.1 uncultured Dehalococcoidia bacterium
TGATGGAACGTGGTGCACTCCCCCGGAACCTTGCCTTCTGGACGCCGTTCTTAGCCCCCAGTAGTGTTGAGTCACATCTGCCGCCGGACACCCTGATCGTCTGGGACGAGGCGGATGACATCGTTGCCCAGGCTCGCGCCGTAGACGAGATTGCCACCCACGCCCGCACTGAACTCGAACGACGCGGCGCAATACCCGGCAACCTGCCGCTACCACACCTCGACGCCACAACCTTGCTCAGCGCACTCGATTCTAGACGCCCCCGAATTGAGCTGCATCGCTTCGCCGACGCGGGTGGCTACGCTCCCGAGGGCGATGCAGGCGACACGCCTAACAGCGCGAGCCGAGTCGGCTTCCAAGCCGTCGACAGATACGGCGGCCGCTTGCGGGAGTTAATGGACGCTCTGCGTTCGATGCTAGACCTAGGCTCGCGCATCGTCGTCGCCTCACAGCAAGCACCACGACTGGCGGAGATCTTCCGCGAATACGGTTTACCATTGGAAGAGTCGGTTCAGATCTCCCAACCTCCCGCACCAAACAAACTCTCCATTGTGCACACCTCCGTCCCCTCTGGATGGCGTCTTCCCGCCGACTCCAGAAACGACAACGGTGAGACCGTGCTGATCACCGACACCGAGATCTTCGGCTTTCAGAAGCAGCGCCGCGCCCACACCCGACGGGTCACACAGCACGAAACCTTCCTCGACGACTTGCAGCCGGGCGACTATGTGGTCCATATCGAACATGGCATCGCACGCCTGGTCGGCACCTCGCACGAGAAGACCGGAGATCGCGAACGTGAGTACCTTAAGCTCGCGTACGCCGACGGCGATCGCTTGCTCGTCCCAACGGACCAACTCCATCGCCTACAACGCTACATCGGTCCCAGTGAGCGCCCTCCCACGCTCACGCGTCTTGGCACACAGCAGTGGTCACGGGCCAAGCAGCGCGTGCGGGAATCCGTACGCGAACTGGCTGAGGGTCTGCTCGACCTCTATGCCTCGCGCCAGGTCCTAGACGGTATCGCACACCCATCAGACGGTGCCTGGCAGATGGAGCTAGAAGCTTCTTTCCCCTATGTCGAGACGCCGGATCAAGCTCGGGCCGTGCGCGACGTCAAGAAAGACATGGAGAGCACACTACCAATGGACCGCGTGGTCGTCGGCGACGTGGGCTACGGCAAAACCGAGGTCGCCGTGCGAGCCGCCTTCAAGGCAGTGGCGGGCGGGCGCCAGGTCGCGATGCTCGTACCCACCACCGTTCTCGCCCAGCAGCACTACAACACTTTTACGGAGCGCATGGCAGCGTTCCCTGCACGGATCGAAATGCTGTCGCGCTTCCGCACCGCCCAAGAACAGAAGGTCGTCGTCGCCGAACTCGAAACCGGTGCCGTTGATATCCTTGTCGGCACTCATCGCATTCTTGGCCGGGACGTGGTCTTCAAAGATCTCGGCCTACTCATCATCGATGAGGAACAGCGCTTCGGTGTCGCCCACAAAGAAGCGCTCAAACGCCTACGACAGGAAGTCGACGTGCTTACCCTCTCGGCGACTCCCATCCCGCGCACCCTTCACATGGCACTGACCGGCATCCGCGACATGTCGCCAATCGAAACCCCGCCCGAGGAACGCCTACCGATCACGACCTACGTGATGGAAACTAACGACCAGGTCGTTCGCGAAGCGATTCTGCGTGAGGTCGAACGCGGCGGTCAGGTCTTCTTCGTTCACAACCGCGTGCAGAGCATCGAAGCTGTCACAAACTGGCTGCGCAAACTCGTACCGGAAGCCCGCTTCTTGGTCGGTCACGGCCAGATGCCGGAGCACCAGCTCGAACGCATGATGAAAAGATTCATTAACGACGAAGCCGACGTACTCGTCTGCACAACGATCATCGAATCCGGCCTCGATATCGCCAACGTCAACACTATCATCATCCATAAGTCCCAATTACTCGGGCTGGCCCAGATGTACCAGCTTCGCGGCCGCGTCGGTCGCGGTGCGCTACGGGCATACGCCTACCTGCTCTACGATCGCGACGCCGCCCTCACTGAGACCGCCCAGAAACGACTGCAGACGATCTTCGACGCCACCGAGCTAGGTGCTGGCTTCCAGATCGCGCAGAAGGATCTCGAAATCCGGGGTGCCGGCAACCTGCTCGGTGCCGAGCAGAGCGGCCAGATTGGCGCGGTCGGTTTCGAACTCTACACCCAGCTCTTGACCGACTCCGTCGAACAGGTCAAGGCGCGCAAGGACGGCCGTCGCCCTTCCTCGAAGCGTCGCGGCCCCTCTGTCGCTATCGATCTGCCTGTCGTCGCGCACCTGCCCCCGTCCTACATTGACGACGTCAATACGCGATTACAGATCTACCAACGCCTGGCTGCAACTGAGAGCCCGGAAAGCGTCGATACTATCGAATCCGACCTGCGCGACCGCTTTGGAGCCCCACCGCCGCCGGTCCTGACCTTGCTCCGCACCGTACGCCTTCGCAGCCTGGCCTCTCGTCTAGGCGCCGAATCCCTGCAGAGCGAAGAGGGCCTCATCGTCCTGCGGCTGGCCGAGGGTCTCACCTTCAACAGACGTCAGCAGCGCTGCCCCATGCCGGAAGGTGTCACCATCGGTCGTACGCTGCTGCGCTACCAGATACGCCGCAACAGGCCCAACTGGCTGGACGTGATCGAAGATGTCCTCAAACGCCTCGCCACCCTCGAAGCTGCGGCCTAGTACTCAGCACGACCGTTGCGAAGCGCGCAGCTCAACGATTCGCGGTTACTTAACGACCCCGATACGCTGGCGTTCACCGCTGGAGGAAATTCGTGACGCAAGCCGTTCGCATCTGGGACACTCACGTCCACTTCCCGTTCGACTGGGAAAACCCCGATGCCGACCCGACTCCCCGCATCGAAAAGCTCGTTCAGGTCATGGCCGATAAAAACATTACCAAGGCTTCGATCCTTAGTGGCGGTCGCTTCGGCCCCGACCATGAGACAGCCCTCAAAATAATGAATCCCCACGACTCGCTCGTACCAGTTGCCGTCATCGATCCCGAGACTTTCACCATCGAAAAGATCCAAGAGTTGCACGACCTCGGCTACCGCGGCGGCAAACTGATCGGCCCACCGCGCGCCTACGATACCCCGGACTATCTCCCGCTCTATGAAAAAGCCGAAGCGCTGCGTTGGCCGATTGTCTTCCACATGGGCGTCATCGGCGGCGCTGTCGACTACTCCCGCACACATCCTTCCCGTGACCCGGAAGCCGCCGAACATCACGCACGCTGGCGTAAACGCGTGCATGCGTTCGGACGACGCCAGACGTCGGCTCGCTACATGTTGCCCTTCCACCTCGAAACAATCGCTAACTGGTGCCCAGATCTCTGGATTATCGGTGCACACCTTGGCAACCAGGGCTACTACCAGGATGCCGCCTCCGTTGCGCGCTGGCGCCCGCGCGTCATGTTTGACCTCTCCGGCGGCGAAACGATCGAGGAACATGCCGAAGCCGGAGGCTTCATCGGCGACGAGATCGGCGTTGAGAAGCTAACCTTCGGCTCTGACTGCTCCGTCGAGGACATCCATGCGCATGTCGCTCGTTTCGAGGCGATCTTCGACCGACTAGCCCTCGATGCGCGCCAGCGCGACCGTATCTGGTACCGCAACGCCGCCGAAGCGTTCGGCCTGGAGCCCGAAGAATCGGCCATGGTTCCAACTAAGTAGCTCGCCTGACCTCGCTCACACGATCCGCTTTGATACTATGCCCCTCTGCTCGGGGAGTGGCGCAGTCTGGTAGCGCACTTGACTGGGGGTCAAGAGGTCGCAGGTTCAAATCCTGTCTCCCCGACCAGCCTCTCACCAGAAACCGGAGATCCATCGGGTGGCGCGGTAGCAGCAGCGCGAGCTCTATTCCAGCACGGCAAACAGTTGCCGGTGTCCCGAATCCGTCAGCAAAACAGTGTCCGCGAACTACTCGTCGAAATCCGTTTCTGTGAAGAACATTTCACGGGTGACCCCGGTTCCACTTGATCGGGCCATTCCGGCTCCAAAACCCCTGTGAAGACCTAGCAAGTGACTTGGGTCAGGAACGGTTGCTTCGAGCTGTGTGCTTCTCTCCCGGGGTGGCTCTTTCTGAACGTCTCGACGAGTTCGTCTCCCTTCCCATACTCCGGCCGCAAGGCATCACGCTCCCTGAACCTTGGCATCCCTTCTGATCAGCTTCTCACGCCAACCCCACTCAGCCGGACCGACAGAGCAATAGGGCCCCACGAATCTGGGAAAGGAGCCACGTGGCAAAGCTATCGTTCCGCGCACCAATCGCCCATCAGTCGAATCGAGCACAGTAAGCAAGACGATCCCGATGAAGATCGTGCAGATCAGCCTTGGCGCAACGCTAATGAGACGAACTCAGGGTCGATCGCACGCGCCCAGGATCACCGTCGGTGCACCCTGTCCACCTCTGACTCAGATCGCGCTCGGCGGAACCTGGTAACCACCGCACTGCTCCGCCAAGTGCGCAGCCAGCGCGATCGTACGGCGGTCCGAACCGTACGGCCCTACCACCTGGATCCCAATCGGCAACCCCGAGTCGCCCAGCCCGATCGGTGGAACCGTCGATGGCAGATACGCCATTCCCGTCAGGATCGTCCAATCGACCACGGCACTGTACGGCCGCGATTCGCCATTGCAAACCAGGGTGCGCGACGTGAAATTACCGTCTTGATTATGCACGAACGGCGGGACAAAACAGACTGGTAACAAGATTGCGTCAAAGCGCTCAAAGAACTCTGCCCACTTCGCCCGAATCGCCTCGCGCCGCGCGTGCCCGTCCAACCATGCGCGGTGGCGCACTGCCAGTAGCGCAGCCTGACCCGGACCCCCACTGCCGGAGGGCTTGCCATCGTCGTCGATCGGGATCGACTGCGCCGTTGCCGATGTCACCAACCACAACCCCAAATCGATCGCCTCACGCGGGTCGATGTCTGGCCTTGCCTCACGATCCACCGCCACGCCGGACGCCTCCAGCGACGCAGCCGCAGTCCTAGTCACGGCCAGCACCTCGTCATCCACCGGACAAAACGGATCATCAAGCCAGGCCGCCACCCGCAACGATGTCACATCCTCAGGCGGCGGCGCGAGGTCGACTGACCAGGGTGCCTCATTACGCAGCAGGCTCCCACACAACAGGTCGAGGTCCTCCGCCGAGCGTGTAATCGGCCCCACCACGTTGACGTCAGCTTCCGTCGTACCGCCCGCTTCGTGGTCGAGGTAGCCGGTGCTCGGGACGATGCCATAGCTCGGCTTGTGACCAAAAACTCCGTTAAACGCCGCGGGAAACCGCACCGACCCGCCAATATCCGTCCCAATCTCAAACGACGTCAGTCCAGCCGCCACTGCCACTGCAGCACCACCGGAGGACCCGCCCGGTACACGGTCCTTATTCCAGGGATTGACCGTGGTACCGAAGATCTCATTGAAGCTTTGGATGTCACCCGACCAGCGCGGTAAATTCGTCTTACCCATCACGATCGCCCCGGCAGCCCTCACCGCGGCCACGACTGGAGCGTCGCGTTCCGGCACGTTGTTTCGCAATTCCTTCGCGCCCCCAGTCGACCGTAGGCCCTGCGTCTCCTACGCGTCCTTGATCGTGATAGGCAGGCCGTGCAGGGGTCCTAGTTCTTCGCCGCGCACGTCGGCAGCATCCGCCTCGGTCGCTCCCGCGCTCGCGCTGTCAATATCCTGCGTCACGACCGCGTTCAAATCCGGATTGATCCGCTCGATCCGCGCAAGATAACGCTCCAGCAGATCGGAACAGGTCAACTCGCCATTGCGAATCGCGTGGACTTGCCGAGTAGCGGACCAGAGGCATGGGTCATCGACCAAAACACACATCCTTTCGAAAAGGGCTCCGAGTCTACTGGATCAGACCGGAAATGCCCCACTACCAAAGCTTTACCAACCCATCTAGCTCGGTCTGCACGCACCCGAGCCAAACCTCTCCGACAGTCGAGCCCACTGCCCTCGGCAGGTTGTCCCCACCTACAGTGTCTTCCGTGAGGGCGGGATATATGCGTACTCCCGAGTCAACACGAACTCCAAACCCCATACCTCGACCGCCACTACCATGCCCCCATAGCTAAGGTCGTCGGGGATTGCGCCACGCACTTTCGAGCCATTCGTGCGGCTTTCGTGGAAGTGATCCGGCAGGATCATGAAATCAGCTCCGACCTGGCGGTCAGCCAATATGGCGAACCCGTCATCGACATCTGGGCTGACCACGTCGATGCGAAACACACCCGACTCTGGCAACGAGACACAATCGTCAATCTCTATTCGGTGGGCAAGGCGATCACCCCGCTCCGCGTACTCCGGCAGGCGGAGGTAGGGGGCCTCGATCTGGACACCTCGGTTGCCAACTATTGGGCCGAATTCGCACAGGCTGGTAAAGAGCGCGTCCCCCTCCGCCAGATCCTCACTCATGAGCCAGCCTACCCGCGGTGGGAAAAAACTCCCAGTTGGTGCCTCGCTCGAATGGAACCTGTTCTGTGCCGCCTTGGCCGAACCAAAAACCTTGGTGGGAACCTGGTAATACCCACGGCTATCACACCAACACCTTTGGCTATCTGGTCGGCCAGGTGCTGCGTCGAGTTATCGGGCTCAACGTCGGCGCCTAGCTACGCGACGAACTCTGCGGCCCCAGCAGGATCGACTTCCACATCGGCTTCGGTCCAGAACTGGACCAGCACGTCGTCGACGTCCTGACCGCCTATCCCCGCGACAAGGGCAACGATCTTCCTAAACCCTCCAAGATGCAGAAGAAGACCGCTCTCAACCCGCCCGGCATCGCCGGCCAGAAGATCGTCCACCAACGATCCTGGCGCGCTACCGAAGCCCCTGCCACCAACGGCCACGGCAACGCCCGTGCATTGGCACCCCTGTATGGCGCGCTCGCAACCACCGGAGACCTGGACGGTCGTCACATCCTCATTCCACAGTGGATCGAACACGCCCGCACCGAAGCCGTCTATGGCCACGACGCCCTTCTCGGTCGCGTCACCCGCTTCAGTCTCGGTTTCCAGCTCACCCGCCCGCTCGGTCCCAAGCCGCGCGCCTTCAGCGGTCTCCTTACCCATATCCACGTCTAACTATGAAATCCTGAGTTAGCTACCATGCGGGCATCCCGTAAACCGCACATCCTCTGACGCGGCCGGTTCGACGCGACGAGCGCCAGCTGAATTAGTCAAGGTCTGGAATGACTGCGATGGCCCAATGGCAATTCCAAACACGGCGAAGGCTGGAGGACAGCGCGCTCCGTTTGGGCGTGCTCGCCGCCGAGTCCAGCGACCGGCTTTGGTCCTTCAAAAACTCAATCGCCGACGGCAAGGTCATGGCCTGCGGATTCGGCGGTCCGGTCCCGATGCTCGAAATCGCGGATTACCCAGTCACCATCTTCGTCCGCCCCGGCGGGAACCCCGAACGCCTCGAACTCTTCGCATGGGACCCACGGACATCTCCCGGCACAGGCTTCGACCGCACCGACTTCAAACCCGACGCAGAGGTACCCGCTGTCCCCTTGTTCGGACAGAGCGGACTACAGATGTTCATGACTCCGGAACGCACCGGGGCCAAGCACTACTTCGTGCGCGCCCACGACCGCAACGGCAGCATCCGGGACTCCGACCTAATCCGCTCTAAGATGGATAGCGCCCCCACGCGCGGGCGCAGCGGAGCGCTACGCATGTCCCCCGGTCCTCAACCCACCTTTCAGTGGCCCCGCTTCGATCAGCGCGGTCTCTGGATCTCATTCCTGATGGTGCTTGAAGGCCCCGAGCGTACCTTGCTCACTGGCGTCTACTCCTGGTCGACCCGCTGGCGCTTCCCAGACATACAGCACGTACCGTTCTTCTACCATGAAGCCCATCCCCGACCCATTCTCACGTCCGGCATGACCTACGAAGCGATCTATGTCGCCATCGACTCGGACCGCTGGGTCCGCTACGCCGACTCACTCAAGTTCATCGCTCCATAGCAACGTGCTAGGCAGCCCTGAACGAAGTACCACGATCACCCGCCACCAAAGCGTCTCGGGTCAATGCAGTGGCATGCGGCTGAAAAGGCCCAGAGCAAACTCGGAAACTAAGACGACACACACGGCTTGGTAGTAATTGGCATCAGCTTGGTCTGTCTCATGATCGGCAAACACGCTACAAAGGCTGTGATCATCGATTTGACCCACCTCGACGGCAACTGCATTGGTCTGCCAGTGCGCCCAACAAAGCCATGGTCACCAGCATCCGCGCCGCTGAACTCGCCCTCCCCTCAACAACGTTCAACACGCCGATCGACCTCCGCCTCATCATCAACTGGGTCAGCCGCCTGCTGAAGCAGATCTTCCACGCCAACGACAATCTGAACTGCTGCACGCCACCCTGCCAATCCGGTACCGTGAAGGTGGCGGCAGTATGAACTCTCACCATGACCAGCCCTCTCAGCAATCCTCAGCAAGGCGGCGTGGAGATCGACGGGCACATCATCCCCTTTAGTGTGCGTCGATCGACGCGCAGCCTACACGCAGCACTCCACATCCACCCCCGAACCGGACTGGAAATCGTCATTCCAATACGCGCCCCAGAGGCCCTTATCGACGAAGTTCTGCATGAAAAACGCGGCTGGCTTCAACAGCACGTTATCGATCTTCAACGGGCCCAGTACAGCCGCTTCCCGCTCCGGGACGGAAAGCTAATTCCCCTTCGCGGCAAGTGGTACCCGATACACATCTCACCTCCCGCTAGCCAGCAAAAACGGCCGGTCGCCTCCTCACACGTGCACTTCGACGGCTCCAAGATCGAGGTCACCACGCGCGAGCCGTCGAGCCTTCCAACTGCGCTCGAACGCTGGTATCGGCGTCAGGCACGCCAAGTCCTGACCGACCGCATCGCCGCCCTTCTCGCTCCCGACGACCCACCCATCCACCGCCTCACTGTGCGCGATCAAGACACCCGCTGGGGTAGCTGTTCCAGCATCGGCACGCTCTCCTTCAACTGGCGACTGATCATGGCTCCCCCGGAGGTCCTCGACGCCGTCGTCGTGCACGAACTCGTCCACCTCAGCATCCCCGCCCACTCGCACCGGTTCTGGTCCGCGCTCCACGCCCGGTTCCCCCGTCATAAGACCTGCCGTCGCTGGCTCGATGCTAACGCCTACCGGCTCGGCCTCGGAACAGCCGAAACCGGGCCAGGACCTGCTCAAGGCAGCGGCTGATCCCATGCGATCGGGGCGCTCTCCGTCACAAACAACCAAACCACCTGCCCCGGCGACAACACCTTCAGCGAATTAAGGAAGGCTGGGACTGCCACGGCAAAGCTCTCCCACTTCTGACCCTCAGAGTCCCAAGCGAAAATCCAATCGACGCGACCCGCTAACTGGGCGATCGCCGGTGTCAACGGGATCGTCCCACCAGCCCAGGTCACGTTGTTCCATCCCGGCGAGAGCATCACCCGGCGCTGTGCCAGATATAGAAATCCGGCTGGCGCGAGAGCCGAGCGGCCATTCGGGTTAACCACGGCTAGTCCGACACTACCCTCCGAACTTGGTGGTGTGCGTACCACGAT
>CAZZMQ010000090.1:0-9588 GCA_964655365.1 uncultured Dehalococcoidia bacterium
GGACTTGGTCTCTGCCTCCGCTCCGCCCGACCAGTTGCCTTGGCAGTTCCCCACTCCCCAAACGCCGCGCGCCCGCGAGCTCGGTCCTCGCCTCGTTGCTCTCGGCGTAGGTCTTGCCATCCTCGGATTGCTCGTTATCCAGGGCATCGCTTTTGGCATCGTCGGATTCGATACGGCCGACCGCACCGAGATCACCACTGCCCTGATCGCCACCTTCGTCGCCGACATCGCCACGCTCGTCGCCATCCCCTACTTTCTCCTCGGCGGTGGCCGATCCGTCTGGCGCAATGAAGTCTGGAGCCGCCTTGGTTTGTGCCGTCCGCAACTCAGTACCGTGGCTTGGGCCCTTGCCGCCGTTGGCCTCGCCTACCTCGGCCTCGGCATCTATCTAGTCCTCATCGACTTGCTGGATCTGGATGCGCTCGAGCCGGTTTCTACCATCGACGACGCCGTCATTTACGATCACGTTGAACTCGTTGTTCTAGTCACCATCCTCGCCGTTGTGATCGCTCCCATCACTGAGGAGATCTTCTATCGTGGCTTCATGTTTGGTGGCTTCGCCAAGCGCTGGGGTGTTTTGGCCGGGGCGCTGCTGAGCGGCCTTATCTTTGCTGTCGCCCATATCGACGTTGGCAGCATCATCCCCTTCACGATCATTGGCGTTGTTTTTGCTCTCGTCTACTACCGATCGCGCAACCTCTTATCCGCTTGGGGCGCTCACGTACTATTCAACGCGATCGCCGTCGCTGGCACCATCGCCGATCGTGGAGTCGGCTAGAACGATCACGACTGAGGCATGGTGCTCCCAGAAATGTCGAGGGCAGACCCCTTGCTGGGGACGAGGGGGGGCTCTTGAAAAGGTTTCCCTTTTTCTTAAAGCGTTGGCGAGGGGGAAAACAAAGGTGCCGACCAAGGTGATGGGGGATGTTGTGCATTGCGTGCTCGACCGGATGCCACATTCGATGAATCTCTTGATGATGGAAGCATCGCTGCCGTGCACAGCACTCAAACTGACGCCGACGACCAACCCAGATATCCTTAGCTTCCAAGGAGTCCTACGCGTGCCAAGCACCGATCCCTCTGACGGATACGCGAACCGTTACGAACGCGCCTTCGCCGAGGTCAAGAGCCGCGGTGAGACGCTCTTCATGCCCTACATAATGGCTGGCTTTCCCAGTCAGGCTGAGACCGTCGACCTCGCTAAAGCCCTTCACGACGGGGGCTGCGGCGCCATGGAACTGGGTATGCCCTTCAGTGATCCCCTCGCCGATGGTCCCACGATCCAGATCGCTAACAGCGTCGCCCTGGCCGGCGGCGCTGGAATCGAACATGTTCTCGATTCCGTTCGCCGGCTGCGTGCCGACGGCATCGAGATCCCCATCACCCTCATGGGCTACCTCAACCCTTTGCTCGCCTACGGCCGAACCCACGGTGCGGCTGACGTGGCCGACAACATGTCCAGCCTCGAACCTTTCGCTCTAGACGCCGCCGAGGCCGGTGCAGACGGCATAATTATTGTCGACTTGCCCCCCGAGGAATCTGACCACGCCCTCGCCGCCCTGCGCGCAAAGAACCTGTGCCTCGTTTATCTGCTCGCCCCGACTAGCACTCCTGAGCGCATCGCTGCTGTTGCCCAGCGCGCCTGCGGCTTCATCTACCTCGTCTCTGTCACTGGTACCACGGGTGCCCGAGATTCCCTCCCGCCCGACCTAGTCGACTTCGTCGCCCGCGTTCGCTCTGCAACGCAATTGCCCCTTGCTGTGGGTTTTGGTGTTTCTAACCGAGAGCAGGTTGAAACGGTTGGCCGATTGTGTGAGGCTGCAGTTATTGGCAGTGCGGTCATCACAACTGTCCAGGAGGCGGCGCCTGCCGACCGATTGGAGACACTGCGTGCGTTCGCCGAGGTGATCACCGGCCGTCGAGGGGAGGAAGCGGCGGAGTAATGACTCGCCACAGATAGGGCTCAAGCCTGCTCGCTAAGCGTCGAACCTAATATTTCCTCGGGCGACCTCTTTTGGTTGGTTTCCGCTAGCGCCAGATCCTAAACACCAGTAGGAGCTGCGGGGCGGTACGCTTCCGTTCTCAAGAACAGCAGGGGCTTGGAAGAGGGCGTTCCCCGAGTGACCCATGATCGAACGCACGCTTCGGCTCGGTGAACAGCAACACACGGAGACGGCCCAGATGGGCAAAGACGACAGTAATGACAGGGCTTGGCGCCTCCGCGGCATCCGCGGCGCCACTACCGTGCCGCATAATACGCCAGACGAGATTCGCTTCGCCACGCGTGAATTGCTTAACGAGATGGTCCACCGTAACGCACTACGACGCGAGGACGTCGCTTCTGCCTACTTCACCACTACGCCGGACCTAGACGCCGAATTCCCGGCCGTCGTGGCCCGCCGCGACTTTGGCTGGGACGATGTTGCCCTCATGTGTGGCCACGAAATGTCTGTTCCGGGAAGCCTGCGCCAGTGCCTCCGTATCCTCTTGCATGTGAACAGCCAGCGACGTCAGAACGAAGTCGAATTTGTCTATCTGCGCGGCGCGCGCGCCCTCCGTCCTGACCTCGAAGTCACTGAGAGTGACTCGAGCGAGGTGCCCGAGTAGCTTCGTCCCCAAGGATACGCTCATGTTTGTAGTCATGCGCCCCGACGCCATCGAGGTGTTTCTCGACCGGCTTAACGCTGCCGACCTTGAAGGTCACCTCTCGTGGGGTGATGAAAGCTGCGGCATGGGTCCTGACGGGCGGTTCGTCGATTCCGAGATCCGCACCGCTATTGGCACTATGGCGATCGTCGTTCCGCCTCATGTCCGTCGCGCTATGCTGCATTCCGCCTCCTGACGAATTCCTCGCTCGATACGAAGCCCAGTCCCTTCGGCCGCTCATCGGAGAAACCGTGCCGGACCCTCTCGCTGATATTCGCGTGCTCGATCTGACGGACGAGTCTGGTTTGCTGACTGGCCGTATCCTGGCCGATTTGGGTGCCGATGTCGTCCTGGTTGAGCCGCCCAACGGAAGCCGTGCACGCGGGATCGCCCCCTTCGTCGATGATCAGCCCGGCCCCGAGCGTTCCTACCGCCACCTCTATTTCAACGCCAACAAGCGGTCAATTGTGCTCGATCTGACCACCTTGGACGATCGAGCACGACTGTTGGACCTCGTTGGCAGCTCCGACCTTCTGCTGGAGACCGCCGCTCCTGGCACTCTGGGGGCCATCGGGCTCGACCACGACGTACTGCGCGCGCGGAACCCGAGCCTAATCCAGGTTTCCCTGACGCCTTTTGGGCTTGCTGGTGAATGGGCTGGCTGGAAGGGAAATGACCTCACCGGAGCGGCCGCAAGTGGGCTGCTCCAGATCAGCGGCGAGCGTGATGATCCGCCCGCCCACGGTCCCGCCTTCCCTGCGTACACAATGGCCGCACTGACAGCTGCCAGCGCGGCCATGATTGGTCTCTGGGGTCGCGACACTCAGTTTGGTCGGCCCGGAAGCCACTTTGACATCTCGATCCAAGAGGCCGCATCCTTCGCTACCATCCAGACTTCCAATCCCAACCACTACACCTCGCGCGGCGAGATTCCGGTGCGCCCCGCATTGAGCCAGACTATGCGTTGTGCTGACGGTAAATGGGTTGGCGTTAACGTGCTCGCGAACCACCTAGCCGAGTTTATCGAGCTACTCGATGAAGCCGGGATCGAACACGACTTCACCGCAGACGACTGGCAGGTCCAGCACTCCGGCGGCGCTGTTTGGAAGTACCTTGACAACCCGCTCCAATACAAGGCCATGGAGCTTGCCACCAGATATTCTCGAGACGAGTTCTTGGAGAAAATGTGGCTCCAAGGATCGGCCGCAATGCCGACTATGGACTTTCAGCAGATGCTGGAATCCGAGCACTACCGCGTCAGCGGCCAATTTCGAGACCTTCCGAACGATGTGCTATCACGCTCTTTCAGCTTCAGCCGTAGTCCGGTTGGTGGCGTGATTCCCCAGCGCCCGATCAAGCGCGCGCCGTTGCTCGGTGAGCACAGCTCTGCTGTCCTGCCGCCGCCGGGAGATCAGCACCTCCCTCAGCCCTTTGCTCAGCCCATGGCTGAGATTCCGCAGATGCCTCTGGCCGGCATCCGTGTCCTTGACTTCACCTGGGTTCTCGCCGGTCCACTCGGCACGCGCATCTTGTCCAATTTTGGTGCTGAGGTGATTAAGGTCGAGTCGTCGGTCCGCATGGATAGCCTGCGGGGGCAGGCTCTGCCTGGCAATCGTTACCATGCTGACCTCGGCGATCTTTTCAACGACGCCAACACCGGCAAGCGCTCGCTCACGCTCGACCTCACCAGCGCCCGCGGCCGCGAGCTGATCCGTGACCTGATCGCCAAGTCCGATGTCGTGGTCAACAACTACACTTCGGGCAAGCTTGCGGCGATGGGTTTCCCTTACGAAGAGCTGCGCGAGCTCAACCCCAAACTGGTGCTGATCCACCTGCCGGGCGTCGGCGGGGACAGTCCTTGGGTTTCGCATCGGACGCTCGGTAACTTGCTCATGGCTGCCAGCGGTCAGAACTTCCTTATGGGTCTTCCCGAGCGACCACCGCGCGGTATGGGCATCGCTTACCCGGACTTCACCACCCCTCACCTGTTTGTCGCCAGCGCACTGGCGGCACTGCGTGAGGCGCAACGCTCTGGCCGAGGCCGTGAAATTGAACTCTCGCAATTGTCCGCCACCGTTTCGTTGTTGGGAGCGGAATGGATGCGCTTCGTACATACCGGCAAACAACCTGCACGGCCTGGCAACCGGGACCCTAACTACTGCCCCCATGGCGTCTATCCCACCCGTGCCGACTCGAATGACGAAGACGACCAATGGATCGCGATTGCAGTCGGCTCAGATCACGAATGGCGTGCGTTGGCCGCCCTTATGGGCGACGCTGCGCCACAGGACGCATCTCGATACGCGACCGACGCTGGCCGCCGCGCGAATGAAGATACGCTCGAAGCCCATCTCGCGACCTGGACCGCTACCCACAATCACTGGACGCTAGCGGAGCTTCTCCAGGATGTCGGCATTGCCGCGGCTCCGGTAGAGAACCTCCGCGATATGATCGAGACGGACCCACAGATGCGTCACCACTACCAGCGCATTCGACAGCCCAGCGATCCCGATTTCGAGATCACGATCGACGGCGAACCCATCCGCCTCACAGGCCGGGATCGCATGCTTGAGCGCGCCCCAACCTTGGGCGCGCACAATGAATATGTTCTGCGTGAAATCCTCGGCCTCACGCAACAAGATTTTGACGCGCTTGTTGTCAACGGTGTCGTCGCCTAGCGTTTCCACCAGCGCTTCAAATCGCGAACATGCCGGCTACCATTCATTCTATAGTGCGCGCCAGGATCGTCACCTGGCCCCTCTCCAAATCGACCGCTGCCAGTCGTACCGCCTCGCGAGGCAGCTTCGAGGTGGAGTGTGCACGGGAACGAGATAAAGCCGCTATCCGAAGAAGAGACCGGCTCCTAATCCACGCATCCCGATCTCAAGCACGCGGAGATTCGTCACCCCTCCGGCCTGCACTCGGTCCGGAGTCTAACGGTTGGCCATTATCTAGCTATGGGTATCTCTTCCGGCCTATCGAAGCTTCGGCCATACTTGGCTCGCACTCGACCAGATTTGATTCAAGAAAGGCCGACCCATGGTTTGGCAACCCGAGATCGATCAGATCGCCAAGCGTCATGAATTCGCCAAGCAGATGGGTGGGCCGGAGCGCGTTGAGGAGCAGCACCGTCGCGGCCGTCTCACCGTCCGTGAACGCATCGACCTTCTCACCGACCATGGATCCTTCCGCGAACGCGGCATCCTCGCTGGCGCTGGCTATTACGAAGATGGTGAACTCGTCAGTTTTCATCCCTCCGCCAGCGTAATTGGCGTCGCCCGCATCGACGGACGCGCCGTCGCCGTCACCGGCAGCGACTTCACGGCGCGTCCGAAGAGTGGATCTCAGGATGAACGCGGCGCTGCCACAATCCACAACGGTGGTGACAAAGGACGCCACATCGAAAGCATCGCTCAGGAACTGAAGATTCCTCTGGTCCGCCTGATCGACGGGTTTGGCGCTGACATCCGGGCCACCGCGCGTATGGGACGCACCTACCTGCCCGAACTTCACTGGGGTGCTCGCTGGGCCAAGCTGATTGCCGAGGTCCCTGTTGTGTCTGCCGCCCTCGGCTCCGTCGCCGGTCTACCCGCTGCCGAGGTCCCCGCCAGCCACTTTTCCGTCATGGTACGCGGCAACACCCAGGTCTTCGCCGGCGGCCCACCGCTTGTCGAGCGATCACTCGGAGACAAAATCAGCAAAGAAGACCTCGGAGGCTACAGGGTCCACGCTCGTGGCAGCAGTGTTGTCGACAACGATGCCGAGGACGAACCTGACGCTCTCAATCAGATCCGCGCTTTCTTATCCTATCTCCCCTCTAACGTCCACCAGATTCCGCCTGTGCTACCGACCGGTGATCCCGTTGACCGGCGCGAAGAGGACCTCATCTCGATCATTCCCCGTCGCCGCGCTCGCGGCTATGACCCCCGTAAGCTTGTCTCCCTCGTCGTCGATTGTGACTCCTTCTTCGAGCTCGGACGCCACTTCGGATCTGATCAAATCACCGCAATTGCCCGTAACAACGGCATGCCCGTCGGCATCCTCGCCAACGACCCCATGCACTACGGCGGTGCTATGGGCGCAAAGGCGGCACGAAAGTTCGAGCGCTTCGTTGATCTCTGCGACGTCTTTCACCTACCAATCATTAATTTTGCCGACCAGCCTGGCTTTGTCATCGGCCGTGCCGGCGAATCCGAGGGGACACTGCGTGCCGGGGTGCGAGCCGCATGCGCTACCGCCGAATGTCAGGTTCCCTGGGCCACCGTCGTTGTCCGCCGTCTCTACGGTGTCGCCGGTGGCGCGCACCAGGACTTCAGCCGCTTCTGCTTGCGCGTTGCTTGGCCCTCCGGTGAATGGGGGTCCCTGCCTATTGAAGGTGGCGTCGCTGCCGCCTACCGACGCGAGATCGAAGCTGCTCCAGACCCCCTCGCCAGGCGGACCGAGATCGAGGAGCGCTTGATCGAGCTGCGCAATCCGTTCAGCGCTGCCGAGGCTTTCGCCATCGAGGACATCATTGACCCGCGCGACACCCGCCCCTTGCTCGCCGAGTGGCTGCAGATTGCCTACGAGCAGCAACTTCCTTCGCAGCTTGGCATTCGCGTCCGCTATGGCATGCGCCCCTAATGGCCGATCCGCCCGTTCGACTGGAACTATGCCACCGGAACTGCTATGCCGGGACCGGTTAGCTTACGCTTCGTTGCCACTCCTCGATCGCACGGAGATGTGCTTCCAGCCCGTTCAAGCCGGCGTTCATCGTCGTCGCTGATATGTGGGTTGCGCCCGCTTCACGCCATTTCGTGGCTGTCTCGCCCCACCCGTCGGGGTCTCCTTCGCGCAGTCGGGCCTGCACCTGGATGGTGAATCCGGCTCGCGGATGACCGGCGGCCTCACGCCGGTCGAGGATGTCTGACACGGCCTCTGCCGCCTCGTCCGCACCAACCTGAGGCATCCAACCGTCGCCTATCCGTGCCGCACGGTCGATCAACGCTGACGCACCGCCGCCGAACTCGATCGGAATCGATCGCGCCGGACGCGGATTGATCCCTGCGTGCTGCACCGTGTGCCAGGTTCCTTCGAAGTTGATGCTCCCATTCGCCCACAGCGCGCGCATCAACGCGATCTGTTCCTCCTGTCGCTTGCCGCGGTTGTGGAAGTCTTCGTTTAGGGCTTCGTATTCCACGTGATTCCAACCGGTTCCGACTCCTAGCCTCAGCCGGCCCCCAGACAGCAGATCGACCTGTGCCGCCTGCTTCGCGACGAGCACCGTTTGGCGCTGCGGTAGGATGATCACTCCCGTCACCAGTTCAATTGTGTCCGTCAAGGCGGCTATGTAGCCGAGCGTCACGAACGGCTCATGGAACATGGAGTCCTTCGTGTACGGCACCTGCCGATCGCCGAAGCGCGACGGATCGGCCCCGATGACATGGTCGTAGATCAAAAGGTGGGTTAACCCCATCGCCTCGACTGCCTGGGCGAAATCTCGCACGGCGAGAGGGTCGTCGCCGATCTCGGTCTGGGGAAAAACGGCGCCAAGTTCCATCAGGGGTCCTCATCTCCGGTGTGACCAGCCACTGTGACCAGTCTTGTGATCAGCGGCAGCCTAACTGGTCTGGCTGCGCCGCAGCGACTCTGTCGACGCTGCCTAGGGTGCCGGCGGTCGCTAGATTCGCGCCGCATCATGTAGCGTTAGCAGCCACCTCCCAGCGCACGCTCCCGAGCCGCTTCGCAACAGAGCCATGTAGATCCGCGTCTTTCGCGTCGACGCTCGATCCCCGCGGTTCAACAGCGCCAGCAGCACCGAGTCACGATGGCAGCAGACATGAGAACACCAATCCATGACCCTGACCGACGTGATTTAGCGCACTCTGCCAGTTGCCGCCTGCACAGAGGGAGACAACATTCCCTGGAACGATCCTGGCTTCAGTCATCGCATGCTCACCGGCCATTTGCGCCAAGACAGCGATGTTGCCATCCGCACAAGTGAAAGGATCGATCTGTAGGTGCGCTGGATTTACGATGTACTTCTCCAGCAACGGCCCACCCGAATCCTGGATTTGGCCTGTGGACCTGGCTTTTACACGAATCGCCTGGCCAAACTGGGTCATAATTATCGCGGCATCGACTTCGCCCTCGCTGCGATTGCCTGTGCTCGCGATCTCGCCCAGTGCCAAAGTTCGACATGCTCCTATGATCTGGCCGACTTGCGCCAGATCGCGCTCAGCCGAGGATTCGACTCAGGCTTCGGCCTTGTCATGATGATCTTCGGTCAGCTCAACGTTTTTCGCCGTGGTGAGGCGCGGGCGATTCCAGCTCGGGCCTTCGATGCCCTCGTCCCGGGCCGCCAGCTGCTCCTGGAACCGCAACGGCTCCCCACGGTCATTGCCTCCGGCGGCGCCGGACTGTCCTGTTTCGCTGTTCCCGAAGGCCTCTTTTCCACCCACCCACCCCTCCAACTCAAGGATGTTTTTTGGGACGAGCACACACGCACCGCTACTGAGCGCTTTTTTATCGTCGATGCTGAAACGGGCGAGGTCACCCGGCGCACGATGAGGGTGGAAGCCTATAGTGATGATGACTACCGAACTCTCATCGCCAACGCTGGTTTCGACGACGTCCAACTGCTGCCCTCTTTGATCGGCATCGAAGACGAGAGCCAGTCGATGAACATGGCCATCACGGCACACAAGCCAGCGGACTGATGCGCTGGTTCAGGCCCTCAGACCGTTGCGGCTTTGTGACGGAACACAACGTACCCGCCCGTGCGTCTGTATACCTCCACAGCCCGATCCACCGTCGGGTAGAAGCCGATGCTCACCTCTATCCCTTGTCCCTCCTGCTCCTTATATAAAGCTGCCGCCGTCTGATGGAGCCTCCTTCGCCGCCCCTATCTTCCGCCGCACGGTACGATCGCCATATGGTTCAACTTCATCTCCCCGGCTATGA
>CAZZMQ010000091.1:0-5408 GCA_964655365.1 uncultured Dehalococcoidia bacterium
CTTTGGTGCCGTGGTAATCTGAGCCGCCAGCGGCGATCAAGCTGTGGTGTCGAGCCAGCGTTCCCAAACGTGCGATCGCCCCGGTTCCGTGGTTCTTGTAGTAGACCTCGATGCCTTGCAGGCCTGCGTCGCGCAGTAGCTCTACAGTTGTCTCGACATCCGCGAGATATTGAGGGTGGGCAAGGACAGCGACGCCACCCGCCTCCCGGATCAGTTGCACTGCCTGGGCTGGTGGCAACTTCTCACGGGGGGCATCCGCCGGACCACCTGTACAAAGATACTCGTCGAATGCCTCCCCTATGGTAGTCACGTAGCCCTTTTCCACCATCGCGCTCGCCACGTGCGGACGCCCCACTGCAGCTTCCCCCGCGATCGCAAGGACTCGCTCCCATTCGACGGGGACACCGATTTGCTCCAGGTTGCGCAGAATCTGCAAACCTCGTGTTTCCCGTCCGTCGCGGTACCGCTTGAGCTGCGATTGCAGTGCGGGGCTTTCCGTCGACGCGAAATAGCCCAGCAAGAGCGCTTCACCACCATCTTCGAGGTCCGCGCTGATCTCGACGCCGGAGATTACACGGATGCCCAGCCGCCGTCCTGCCTCGGCAGCTTCTTCCACCCCGGCGGTCGTATCATGATCGGTCAAGGCCATCGTGCGTACGCCCTGCTTCGCTGCCAAGGCAACGAGTTCCGCTGGCGCGGCGGTTCCGTCCGAGGCGGTGCTGTGCAGGTGGAAGTCGGCGATTGCCATGGCGTTAGTCCGGTTCCCAGGTGCGCGAGATCCGCTCGATGCTGCTTGCCCGGTAGGTCTTGTCATCAATTGTGATTAGAGCACCGTTGACTAGCATGACGCCCTCCTCCTGTGGGGGGAGCCGCGTGGGTAGTCCGCTGCGGAACTTGCTTAACACGGCTTCTGGCTGGGTGCCGATGATGGAGTCGCGCGCGCCGCACATACCCAGGTCCGTTATGAACGCGGTGCCATGTGGCAGCAGACGTGCGTCGGCAGTGGAGACGTGCGTGTGTGTGCCGAATACTGCGGCGACGCGCCCATCGAGGTGCCACCCGAACGCTTGCTTCTCTGAGGTTGCCTCTGCGTGGAAATCCACCACGATTGGTTGGTTTTGCCCGAGTTCCTCAAGTAGGGAATCCGCCTTGGCGAAGGGGTCGTCCAAGGGTTCCATGAAGGCGCGTCCGATCAGGTTCAGCACCGTCAAGTTTCCGTCCGACCAGACACCACTTCCTGGGGCTCCTTCGGGATAGTTGGCAGGCCGCAAAACGGGTAGCTCGCCCTGCAGCGTCTCGCCGAAGTCTCGCATGGCCCAGGTGTGGTTTCCGCCCGTGATCACATCGACGCCGGCTTCTAGGAGGGCGCGGGCGATCTTTTCAGTCGTGCCCCGACCGGCGGCAGCGTTTTCGCCGTTGGCGATCACGTAGTCCACCTCGAGGTCCGAGCGCAGTCCGGGGGTTAGGGCAATGACGGCGCGCCGCCCACCCTTTCCCATCACGTCGCCCAGCGCCAGGATGCGCATTGGCGAAATCCGGCCGCTAGCGCGCGACCTCGGTCGCGCGGGTCTCACGCAGAACCGTCACACGGATCTGGCCTGGGTACTGCAGATTTTCTTCAATTGTCTTGGTGATATCACGTGCCAACCGCATCGCACTAAGGTCGTCGACCGACTTCGGATTGACCAGTACCCGAACCTCGCGGCCGGCTTGAATCGCGAACGACTGCTCCACGCCAGGGAAACCGTTCGCGATTTCTTCTAGCGAGCGCAAGCGCTCGATGTAGCGTTCTACGGATTCTCGGCGCGCCCCGGGCCTCCCGCCGCTGATGGCGTCCGCCATTTGTACGATCATTGCTTCCACGGAGTGCATCTCCACCTCGTCATGATGAGCCTCGATGCAGTGAGCGATTTCCTCAGAGAGCTTGAAGCGACGTGCCATTTCGCCGCCGATTATCGCGTGGGTGCCGTCGACATCGTGGTCCACGGCCTTGCCGACGTCGTGCAGCAGCGATCCACGTCTCGTGATTTCCAGAGCAGCGCCCAGCTCCTCGGCCATCATCGTTGTCAGGTGACAGGTCTCGACTGCGTGGCGCAACTGATTCTGTCCGTAGGAGGTGCGATAGCGCAGCCGGCCGAAGGTGTTGAGCAGATCTTTGGGCAGGCCAGGGCATTTCACCTCGATGGCTGCCTCTTCGCCGGCTCGTTTGATCACGGCGTCGATCTCTTTGGTTGCCTTGGTGACCTGTTCTTCAATCCGGGCGGGGTGGATGCGCCCGTCGGAGACTAGGCGGCTGAGAGCTAGGCGGCCGATCTCACGTCGCACGGGGTCAAACGAAGACATCGTGACCACATCTGGCGTGTCGTCGATAATCAGATCGCAGCCGGTAGCCGCCTCCAGGGCACGGATATTGCGACCCTCCCGGCCAATGATTCGCCCCTTCATGTCGTCACTTGGGATCTGGATCACGGAGACTGTTGACTCCGTGGTCACGTCCGAGGTCACACGCTGGATTGCTGTTGCCACAATCTTGCGGGCGCGCTCGTCGGCCTCATCTTTGGCCTTGGCCTCGTACATCCGCACTAGGCGGTCCGATTCGTCACGCACCTCTTCTTCGATCTCGCCGAGCAGGCGCTCGCGGGCCTCCTCGGCTGTGAGCCCAGCCATACGTTCGAGCTCAGCCCGCTGTTCACGGACTGTTTCGTCGATCGTGTTCAGGCGGTCGTCGAGTGATGCTTCCTTGCTGCGCAGGCGGCCTTCCCGTTTGTCGAGGTCCTCATTCTTGCGATCCAGGTTGTCGTCACGCTTGATCAGGCGGTCCTCATGCCGCTGAACCTCGTGCCGTTGCTCGCGGATCTCAGCCTCCAGCTCACCGCGGAGTTCGAGTGTCTGCTCCTGGCCCTCTAAGATCTTGCTACGAGCCTCGGAGTTAGCGTCTTGAACTATGCGATCGGCTTCGAGTCGAGCGGCTTCGCGCGGATCCGGGCCACCCCCGAACAGGCGTCGGAGAAAATCCAACATAACGTTTGGTACCCATCTGGTAAGGCGTCACTGACGCGTCAATCGTTGAATCTGGATTTTGCGCCGTCCGAGTCGACGCGTATCCAGCAATAGGAAACGGAACCAGTCCATACTACGACCGGACTTCATGCAACGCTATGCCAGATCGCTGAGGGTATGCTGGATCGTCAGAGCTGGGGATCGCGGTTCGAGCGCTGCGCTCCCCCGTCATCAGTGAGTCCTATATGGTCGGCCCATGCATCGCGTAGCGCGCGCTTCGCATCGGAGTGGTGGAAGCCGCGACGCTGTAGGGCCGCACCCTCTCCACGGCTGAATCCCTCGAAGTCGGCATAGCGTGGAGCGCGCTTGAGTGCGAAGGCGAATGCCAATGCCGCATCATCGAGTTCGGCTGTCACCTCACGCGCGATCTCGCTGTCGATACCATGCGCACGCAGCTCGCTTTGTACCATGCGTGCGGAGCGAGGGCGGCCTCGCACTCGATCCGCGGTCCAGGCATCGGCGTACACGCGATCGTTGATGAACCCTTGACGTGTCATCTCGTCCAAGGTTTCTTCGATGATTTCGCGGGGAATGTCTAGTTTTTGCAGCCGCTTGGCGATCTCTGCGCGACTGTGGGGACGGCGTAACCAACGCCGCGCAACGAAGTCGGCCTCGTGTCGCGCGGCCTCCAGCCGGACGCGTTCCAAGATCAACCCCTCGATCTGCTGACCGACATCGAATCCTTTGGCTAGCTGGAAGCCACCGTCGCAGTGCATCGAAGTTTCGTCGTCGAAGCGAATCGTGAGGCGTCGCCCCTTGCGATTGACGTGTGTGATCTGTGGCATGCGGGACTCTAGATAGCGCGCTTGCGGGACTTAGCCTCGCGAATCGGTTTCGGTTGTGGCGTCACTGTTTCGTCCGACTTCGCCTCGAGGACGATTTCGAGCGGATCCAGGCCTGCCGCTTTGCGGACGGTGGCCTCAATCTCGTTCGTAAGTTCATCGTTCTCTATGAGGAATAGTTTGGAGTTCTCGCGGCCTTGTCCCAGACGGGTTTCGTTGTAGGAGTAGAAGGCACCATTTTTTTTGACTACCTCGTACTCAACGCCAAGGTCGAGGATGTCGCCCTCACGGCTAATGCCCTTCCGTTCGCCAACGAACATCATGTCGAACTCAGCGATGCGGAATGGCGGTGCCACTTTGTTCTTGACGATCTTTGCGCGTGCGCGCCCGCCGATGACACCCTGGGCGGTTTTCAGTTGTTCGACGCGGCGGAGCTCGATCCGCACGGAGGAGTAGAATTTCAAAGCCCGCCCGCCCGGCGTCACCTCGGGGTTGCCGAAGACGACGCCAACTTTCTCGCGCAGCTGGTTGATGAAGATCAGGCAGGTGCGTGAGCGCGCGATCACGGCGGTCAGTTTACGCAGCGCCTGAGACATTAGACGTGCTTGGAGGCCAACGTGTGTGTCACCCATGTCGCCCTCAATCTCGGCACGGGGAACGAGAGCCGCCACGCTGTCGATTACGACCACGTCAAGGGCGTTGCTGCGTACCAGCGCCTCTGCGATTTCGAGCGCTTGCTCACCCGTATCGGGCTGCGAGATCAAGAGATCGTCGATTTCGATTCCGATCGCCTCGGCGAACTCCGGATCGAGCGCGTGCTCGACGTCGATATAAGCGGCTTGGCCGCCGGCACGTTGGGCGGCTGCGATCACATGCTGGGCCAGAGTTGACTTGCCGGTGCTTTCCGGTCCGTAGATCTCAACGATGCGCCCGCGCGGTACTCCCCCGATGCCGAGTGCAATGTCGATCGAGAGTGATCCGGTGGAGATCGACTCCACCTTGAGCCCCCCGGCCTCCCCCAGTCGCATGACTGCGCCCTCGCCGAATTGCTTCTGGATGTCGTCCAGGGTCGACTGGAGAACTTGTGATCGCGTCTGTTCCGGCATCTCTGCCCTTCTTCCCAGCAATTGCCGCATCCGACCCTGGCTAGCGGCTATCGTATCGCTTGTGTCGTGGTTTTCTGTCGTGTTGCGGATCTGCTGTAATGCTCTGCTGCGTGTCAGAACACGCGTTCGTAAGCGGCACAATCGCACATGTGTTCGGATCGCGCAAGGGGTTAGAGGAATTCCTGTGGTTCCCCTTCCCAGCCGGCGGAAATCCGTCCAGATGATATTGGCGGTTGTGCTACGTCACCTGCGAAGGCGACATGGGTTAATCCGCTGATGTGTTGCGTGGGTGGGCGAGCGAGCTGCCGTTTGAGGGCAAGGCCAGCATTGCGTTGGTTCGGTTGGTGGTCAGGGTGGTGGACGTTGTCGCGCACCAGGGATTCGGCGCGCGGAGCCTGAGTGATCGAAGCAAGCAAGTCGTTGTGGGGAGCCGAACGCTATCCCGGATCCGCGAGTGGAC
>CAZZMQ010000091.1:5418-8883 GCA_964655365.1 uncultured Dehalococcoidia bacterium
GCGGCTAGTTGTTGCCAGCGTCGGCTAGGACGGAGGCGATGACGTTGAGCACAACGAGGACCAGGATCGGTGAGAGGTCCAACATCCCGATCATGGCGAAGCGGCGCACGGGCGCCAACACCGGTTCGGTCACGTCCATTAGGAACTTGACGAAGATGTTGGAATAGTCCAAGGGCTTCTGAGTGAACATGGGTACCCAGGAGAGGAGAACCCGGCCGAAGATGATGAAGCCGTAGATGCGCAAGATGTCCGCGATGACGTCGAGCGTGTCCACCCCTACTGTCCTAACTCTTGGGCCCGTCGGTAGGCTTCAACGATTGCTTCAATCGTGCCGGTGCGGGCGGCGTGCTGTTCCAATGCCCGTAGACCGGCTGCGGTTGTTCCGCCGGGTGAAGTGACCATGTTACGCAGCTCTGCGATGTGCGTGTCCGACTCCTGAGCGAACTGCGCCGACCCTTTGACGGTTTGCAGCACCATTTCCTGCGCCATTTCTCGGCTCAGACCGATCTGTACTGCGCCATCGATCATCGACTCGATCATGAGGTAGACGAACCCTGGTCCCGATCCGCTGACAGCCGTGGCCATGTCGATCTGTCGCTCGGAAGGTACATAGAGTTCGTGCCCCATCGTGGCTAGAATCCGTTGGACCGCGCCACGCTGCTCGGTGCTGACCTTGTCCGAAGCCGTCCACACCAGCATGCCCTCGCCGATCTGCGCCGGCGTGTTTGGCATCACCCGCACCACGACGTGATGCCCCAGGCTGTCGCACAGCTTGTCGATAGTGATGCCGGCCATGATTGAGACGACAAGCTGTTCTGGTCTAATTAGCCCCTGCAGTGGTTCGGCTGCGGTGCTGAAATCCTGGGGTTTGACGGCTATGAAGACGACCGGTGCATCTTTGGCGGCCAGAGCCGGATCGTCCGTGACCTGGACACCGTATTCACCGCTCAGCCAGTGACGGCGCGACTCGACGACCTCGCAGACTGAGATCGCGTCGGGCGTCGCTATCTCATTAACCAATAAGGCGGCTACGAATGTGCCGCCCATGGTGCCACCGCCGATTACGCCGAACTGTTTCATCGACCTACTCTAGCGCTCCCCGAAGATTGCGCGGCCGATCCGCACCAGGGTGGCGCCTTCCGCAATAGCGATTTTGTAATCGTTCGTCATCCCCATACTGAGGGCGTCGAGGTCGCACGTATCCAGCAGTTCGCGCAGGCGGCGGAAGTGTGGCCGTGCCTCTTCTGGGTCGGTAGCCTGAGGCGCTACTGTCATTAGCCCCCGCACGTCGAGTTGTGGCAGCGTCTGAATCTCGCTCAGGGCAGACTCGAAGTCATTCGCCAGGAAGCCGTCCTTCGACGCTTCCTCTGCAATGTTGACTTCGAGCAGGATGGCTAACCGGTCATGACTACGACGCGAAAGTGCCCGCGCTAGCTTGACCGAGTCGACGCTCTGGACCATGGCGAAGGCCGGTCCGTGCTTAGCCTTGTTCGACTGCAGATGGCCGATCAGGTGGAACACGGCGCTTTGGCCGGTTGATGAAGCGCGTAGCGCTTCCAGCTTGGGTAGAGCTTCCTGGACGCGGTTTTCGCCGAACAGTGTCTGCCCCGCGTTGATCGCGGCCTGTATTCCCTCTGGCGGCACCGTCTTGCTGACAGCTATGAGTTCGACTTCTGAAGCGTCGCGCCCCGCTTGCTGAGCGGCGGCCGCGATCGACGCGCGAACGCGGGCCAGGTTGGGTGCAACATGCTGCCAGCCTCGGGAAAGGTCGTGAGCGGGAGAGTCGGATTGTTTAGCATGCATGGGGCAAGATCAGCAGACACCGCAGAGTTTGCAACCCATTTCAGGCGGCGGGCAGGCGATTGTGCTCTTGGAGCGTTGGTGTTTGTCCCATTCGCGCTCGAAGAAGCGCTGTGTGATTCCGGTGTCGATTTCCGTCCAGGGCATAGCTCCGCCGCCCCAGGGGAGCGGTCCGTCCAGGCCCCACTCGTTGGCGACGCGACGCCATTCGGCTGCAGTGTTGTCTTCCATCTCAAGAATCGCGTGCGCCAGGCGGCGGTCGGAGCGGGAGCAGATATCGTCGATCCGGGCCCAGTTGGGCGCGTCGCCACGTAGTTTGATGCCAGTCTTCTTGAAGGTCTCACGCAGTATACTGATTCGGTCGCGCACAACCCGCGCTTCGGTCTGAGGCAGGTGCTGATAAGCCGTGGCTGGTTTTGGTACCAATGGCCCGACACTCATGACCAACTCTGTGCCGCGCTTGTGGGCGTCGAGGCGATCCTTGATTTCGAGCCCCAGCGCCGCCATCTCTTCGAGGTCGGCGTCGGTCTCTTCGGGCAGTCCGACCATGAAGTAAAGCTTCAGCCGGCGCATGCCTGCCGCGCCAACGAGATCGGCCGCGTGCACGATCTGGTCGTGGCTCACGGCCTTGTTGATCTTGCTACGCATGCGCTCACTACCGGCCTCGGGCGCTAGCGTGACTGTGCGTGTGCCGCCGCGCGCCAGCACGCTCAGCAGTTCGGGCTGCAGATTGTCGACGCGCAGGGAGCTGACTGAGACCCGGGCCCCACGGGCGGCTGCCTCCAACGCGAGTTCGGTCAGTTGCGGGTGATCCGCCACGGCTGCCCCGAGTAATCCTACGCGCGGTGATTGCACGAGAGCACGGTCTACCTGGTCCAGCAATCCGTCTAGTGGTCGGTAGCGCGGAGGACGGAAGACATAGCCCGCGATGCAGAACCGACAGCCACGTCCACAGCCGCGTGCCGCCTCGATCAGCGTCATATCCGATAGCTCAGTGTCGGATGTGAGGACTGCCGAGAGCGCTTCTGTCGTGCCGATTTCGCGTACCCATTGTCTTTCGACACCGCCGCGCGGTCCTAACATCGGGACGAAAACCCCTGGCAGTTTGTGCAGTTTCGAGAGTAACTCCTCCCGTGGACCCTGGCTGCCGTCACGGATTGTCTCGACCAGTTCGTCGAGGATCGGTTCAGCTTCCCCGATCACGAGCGCATCGAAGCAGTCTGCTAGCGGTGTTGGATTAGTAATTACGGCCGCTCCGCCGCCGATCACGATCGGATCGCGATCCGATCGCTCGTCACTGAGGACGGGGATTCCGGCTGAGCGCAGCGACTGCACGACCTGGTAGTAATCCAGTTCGTAGGTGAGCGTGTAGGCCACGACAGGGAAATCGGTCAGCGGTCGCTGAGACTCCACGCTCACGACATCCGGGCGCGTCCGACCCTGTTGCGGGGGATCGAAGAAGGCGCGCTCGCAGACGACATCCACTTTCGCGTTGAGGAGTTGATAGATGGCTTGGAGTCCCAGGTTTGACATCCCCAGGTAGTAGGAGTTGGGATAGACCAGTGCGAATGGTAACCGCCCGCCCCAGTCCTTCGTGATTGTGCCGCGCTCGGTGGCGAGGCGGTCCCGTGCGGTTCGGATTTCCCCGTTTCGGCTGAGCGGGCG
>CAZZMQ010000091.1:8893-9498 GCA_964655365.1 uncultured Dehalococcoidia bacterium
CGTTGACGCGTTAGTGTCTTTGAGCGGCCACGAGCGGCCATAAAACCTCCTCGGACGGTTTGCCTAGTCTCAGTATATGCCCTCACAGCATCGTTTCTGGTTTCTGAAAGAGAAGGCCGCCCCGGACGGGACGGCCTTCTGGTTATCTACGATGCGCGTTGTTACTAGCGGCGACGGGCCTGCTTCTTGGTTGACTTGCGCGCTGTCTTCTGAGCTGGGCGTTTTTTCGCGGCTGCTTTTCGGACGGTCTTTTTGGCGGTCCGTTTGGCGGCGGTCTTGCGGACGGTCTTGCGAGCTGCTTTCTTTCCTGTGGTCTTGCTCGAGCGTTTCTTCGCAACCTTCTTTGCTGTTCGCCTCGCTGCGGGCATGCTGGCATCCTCCCTTTGTACGCCGTTTAAATCCGGCGCTTCCCGCTGCCTACAGCGTGTGATGGGCGTGACTCCAAGCCCTCGGCTGTTGAGTAACGGTGTCGTCGCGTTTCCAGCCACGATTCGAATGCTTCAGATCGCAGTGGTGCGGGGCTGGTGATCAATGCGATAAGCGGTCACGATTCTAGCCAAGAGCCATTTCCGACTCGCGTCGTGACAGCAGCTGGCCGGCCTTTG
>CAZZMQ010000092.1:0-9431 GCA_964655365.1 uncultured Dehalococcoidia bacterium
ACTCGGTGTGGCGGCGGTCGTGAGTGTGCGCGAGCCCGGGCCAGTGCTGGCGGGTTCGCGTGTAACCTTAGTGGGCAACAGCCTGTTCCAGGATGGTGGGGCCAGTGGCCTTTTCTGGGATCGTTTTGCTAACGCTGTCTCCTTCATCTACCCGGATGTCAACGGCCAGCTCGTTACGATTTGGCTGGAGAACCGATTCAGCATTGCTTTCAAGCTCGATCTCATCGCCGACTTCGGACTCGGAGGGTTGGCGCTGGAGGATGTTTCGGACGACCCCGGGCAAGCACAGCTCTGGGATACCGTTAACGACTTCCTGGAGTCGGGAGGCGTGCGTCTGGTCTTGCCTAACAGTCAGCTCTACAGCCCGGTTTGGGAGTCTGATGCAGGGGACCACGGCGGTTCGGGTGCGGCCGGTTGGGTTGTTTGGACCACGCCCACGCGTCCGGGCACCTACGAAGTTCGCTTGATCGTCTCGGACGGCGACGTACGCGTCGGGCGTGCTTTGACCGTGCGTGTCGAAGGCTGAGCGGAGAGCGGTGCGATGGCGGCCCGAGTGAGGCAGCCGAACGTGAGGATCACCACAGGTCTCTTCGCCGGGCGGCGCTTGGTCGCGGCGGCAGCACCCACACGTCCTGCCACCGCCCGAATGCGCGAATCAATCTTGAATCGGCCCGACGTGCTCGCGGTTGCTTCGGGACGCGTTGTCGACCTCTATGCAGGGGCGGGCCTGTTGGGGTTGGAAGCACTGAGTAATGGCGCGCAGAGCGTCGACTTCGTGGAGCGCGACCGCCGTGCCTGCGACGTGATCCGTCGCAATCTGGATGTAATCGACTGCGCCGACCGGGCACGGGTGCTCTGCGTACCGGTCGAGGCGGCTCGCGCGTTGGAGCCGCCGTACGATCTCTGCTTTGCAGATCCGCCCTACCCAGAGGACGCCACTCAAGCGTTGATTAAGTTGGTCGTTTCCGGACTCGTCGCAGAACAGGGACTCCTACTTTGGCGATACCCACGAAAGCGACCGCCGCCCATCCCCATTGCCGATCTAGCCCAAGTCGATGAGCGTCGGTATGGTGACGGCATTCTCGGCACCTTCGTGCGGGACGGCAGTGAATGAACGCGAGAAGACGGGCTTGGAGCGTTAGCGTGCCGCTGCCCAGAATGAACGTGAACCCATGACAAAGGCTCTGTACCCAGGCGGCTTTGACCCGCCCACTCTTGGTCACCTCGATATTGTCGAACGCTCTGCCCGCCTATTTGATGAGGTTGTCGTCGGGATCTTCGGTCGCTCGTCGGAGCTGTTCACGATCGATGAACGCTCGGTCCTGATGGCGGAAGCGACTGCCCACCTCACGAACGTCACAGTGACGCAGTTCGACGGCTTGATGGTGAAGTATGCCTTGGATATCGACGCCCCGGTCGTGGTGCGTGGCCTGCGTGCTTTGACAGACTTCGCGGCCGAGTTTGACATGGCAATGATGAACGCCAAGATGGCACCCGAGATCGATCAGGCCTATTTCATGACCCGCAGCCGGCACCTCTACATCTCTGCCAGTCGCATTCGCGAGTTGGCTGCGCTGAGGCAGTCGGTCTCTGATCTAGTGCCACCCAATGTCGGAGCAGCACTAGAGGAGAAGTTTGGGCCACCGCAGACGGCGCTGGGTGTCCGCGAACGAGGTGATGCAGGGTAAGCTGGGATTGTGGGGTCGGAGCACGGAGGCACAGCATGGATCTCCTCGAGCTCATCGACCAACTGGAAGACGCCGTTTTGCAGGGGCGGCAGGCTCGCTTTGGAGGCGGCTGGACCGTCGACCGTGCGTTGCTGATGGAATTGATTGACCGTATGCGCACAGCCGTTCCGGCCGAGGTGGAGGATGCACGCACGATTCTTCGCGAGCGCAACGATGTGCTCGTCCGGGCCGAAGAAGATGCGCTGATCACCCTGACTAAGGCGCGCCAGGAAGCCGATCACATCGTCAACTCGCACGATCTTGTGTTGGATGCGCAACGGCGCGCTAGCGAGATGATCGAGGAGGCTCGTGAGCAAGCGATGCAGGTGGTTGCAGAAGCGCGCGGTCAGGCAGCCCGGGTGCGTGGCGAGGCGACTTCACAGGCCGTTGAGCAGGCTCTTGAAGCTGACCGCTATTCGCTGGATATGCTGCAGCGATTAGATGCGCAGCTCGCCGCGATCCAGACTAGTGTGAGGGCCGGCGCCGATCAGCTTGAGACGAAAGTCACCCGTGCTGAGGAACATGCTGATGTCGAAGAGCGTGATCGCATCATTCGTGAGGACTCCGCGACGACGACATAGTTCAGCGAGACGGGCGGTGCATTAGGTGACGACTAGGTTGAGCAGCCTGTCGGGAACGAAAATGACCTTGTCTGTCGTCCTACCCTCGATGTGCGAACGCACATTATCTGAGGCCTCGGCGAGGGCGAGCGCAGCCGCCTGATCTAGGCCTGGCTCGATCTCGATCTTGTCGCGTAGCTTGCCGTTGACTTGCACCACCAGCGTTGTTTTTGTCTCGCGGGCGATCGCCGCGTTCCATTCCGGCCATGTTTGGCCGTGCACTGAGTAGGGTTTGCCGAGCCGCTGCCAAAGCTCCTCGCCGATGTGCGGCGCCAGCGGTGCTAGGCAGAGCACGAGCGATTCGATGGCCTCGTGCCAGGCTTTCTCGTCAACGGCTCCGGCCTCGCGTTCCTTCCCCAGTGCATTGGTGCATTCCATTAACGCTGCTAGAGCGGTGTTGAAGCGGAAGTTCTCCAGATCTGTTGTCACCTTACGGATCATCTGGTGGGTGATGCGCCGGACCCGTTGAGCGCTCGCCTCATCCGATGTCATGCTCTGTTCCGTGATGGCGAGTTGCCAGGTGCGATTGAGCCAACGCGAGTGGCCAAGGATCCCACTGTCATCCCAGTTGCCGCCGCGATCCCAGGGTCCGAGGAACATCAGGTAGAGGCGGACGGCGTCCGCTCCGAGCTTGCGAACCCACTCGTCTGGGTTGACGACGTTACCCCGGCTCTTAGACATCTTGGCGCCGTCTTTCACGATGATGCCTTGGTTGTAGAGACGGCTGAACGGTTCGTCGACCTCGACGATGCCCATGTCGCGTAGCACCTTGGTGAAGAAGCGTGCGTAGAGTAGGTGCATCACGGCGTGCTCTGCTCCACCGACGTATTGGTTGACGGGCAGCCAACGTTCCACGGACTCGCGACTGAAGGGCGCATCATGGTTGTTGGGATCGGCGAAGCGGAACATATACCAGGAGGAGCACATGAACGTGTCCATAGTGTCCGTCTCGCGTTCGGCGGTGCCCTCGCACTGCGGGCAAACTGTTTGGCGAATGGCGGCGTGGTGTTTGAGGGGCGACTCGCCTGTGGGCAAGAATTCTGCGTTGGCCGGCAACTCGATTGGGAGTTGGTCCTCAGGAACGGGCACGATGCCACACTTCTTGCAGTAAACGATGGGGATTGGTGCACCCCAGTAGCGCTGGCGGCTGATCAACCAGTCGCGCATGCGGTAGGAGACTGTTGCGCCGCCTTGGTCCGCCTCCTTCAGCGCATTCTCGACGGCAATCTTTCCGGCCTTCCCGCTTAACCCGTCGAACTCTGCGGAGTTCACCATTGGGCCCGGGTCAACGTACGCCTCTTCAACGCTGGTGGTCAGTGCCCCTGCCAAAGACCTGACATCCTGGTCTGGCGCGGCTATCACGATCTGGCCGGGCAGCTTGTGGATCCGGGCGAATTCGAAATCGCGCGTGTCGTGCGCCGGTACGCCCATGACGGCTCCCGTCCCGTACGTCAGCAGCACGTAGTCGGCGATCCAGATTGGGATCCGCCGATCGCTGAAGGGGTGTTGGGCATATGCACCGGTGAACACACCGGTCTTGGGCCGTTCGGTGGATTGACGCTCGATTTCCGTTGCCAGGCGGGATTCCTGCACATAAGTGTCGACAGCACGGCGCTGGTCGGCCGTAGTCAAGGCATCGACGAGGGGGTGCTCCGGCGCCAGTACGATGTAGGAGACACCGAAGACAGTGTCGGGGCGAGTCGTGAAGACCGTGATCGCATTCCAGCGCTCGTTTGCACCATCCATCTGTTCGGATTCGAGATCGAAGCGGATCTCTGCACCTTCGGAGCGACCGATCCAGTTGGTTTGCATGGTCTGGATGCGATCCGGCCAGTCAATTGAGGAGAAGTCCAGCAGCTCGTCGGAGTAGTTGGTGATCCGAAAGAACCATTGTTCCAGATCTCGCGTCTCCACTAGATCACCGGAGCGCTCGCAGTGGCCAAGGCCGTCATCGGCGCGTAGCACTTGTTCGTTCGCGAGCACGGTTGCGCAGCCGGGACACCAATTCGCGGGAGCACGTTTGCGATAGGCGAGGCCATTCTTGAAAAGCTGGAGGAAGAACCACTGGCTCCAGCGATAGTACGTTGGGTCCGACGAATCGAGCTCCCGGGACCAGTCGAAGGAGGCACCCATTGCGCGCATCTGTGCACGCATGCGTTCGATGTTTTCAGCGGTGCGGATGGTTGGATGAATGCCTTCACGAATGGCGGCATTCTCGGCCGGTAGCCCGAACGCGTCGAAACCCATGGGGAAGAGGACGTTCTGCCCGTTCATGCGACGGAAACGTGCCGCCGTGTCGGCAGGGGCATAGTTGTACCAGTGGCCAATGTGAAGGTCACCGCTGGGGTACGGGAACATTGTCAGGAAGTAGAAGCGCTCGCGTGGATCGTCATCCGGCGTCCGATAAAGGTCGTCGGTCTCCCAGCGGTGTTGCCATTTGGTCTCGATTTCGGCTGGGTCGTATTGGTCTGTTTCGCCGAGTGTGGTGGATGAGCTTGCCGGTTGATTCATTGTTCATTCTTCTCGAGCGGCCGCTTAGCCGGGTGGGTGAGAGTTGTAAAGGGCGACGATCGTCTGGGCCACGAGCGCGGGTCGGCGCTCGCTCAACGCCTTGCCCTTTCCTTCGCTGTAGAGCGCGCGGAACTTTCCCTCAATCTCGTCCAAGTCTTCGTACAAAGTCAGCCTGGGCCCGACATCGGTGCTTCCGGCCTCGCCTCGTGGGTGGCGGGGCCTGCTGTTCCGACGCACTTCGTGTGCGGCCCGGAAAGTGCTGAACCCGTTCGCCGAACTCCTGTAGGCGTCGTGTTGACCAGCGGCAATGGAGATGGCGACGGCTTGCAGAATGGTGTTGACCTCAGATCCTTTGCTTTTTGATCCCATCGGATCGAAAAGCCCCGTCACTGTCGGAGCAATGGGGCGCGGGGATCCTTGGTCACGCGTATCGACCGCGTGGAGGACCCTACCCCCCGGCTTCCCCGCGTTGCTTGGCCATGGGGCTATCCAAAGTCAGGGCACTTCATTACCGCGTTAACGGGCGGACCCGGTCCTGCCTAATGGCTTGCGCGTTCAGCGGGACGGCTCACGGGGGAGTTCGGACGTGGTCATCACCGGCTCGCACTGCCGCCGGCTCGCTGTGGATGGGAGCACGTTCCACTGGTCCCGATCACTGCCGTTCAGATTGGAGTATCGGCAGCGGGTCGTTAGCCCGTCAAACAACGGCGCATCAAATCTCTGCCTGGTCTCAAGGGGGATCGAGGTATTGCATGACGACGCTGTAGCCCCCAATCTCCTCGTTGGCAGCTATGAAGACGGTTGCCAGACTTCTTTCAGGGTCGCTGTCACCGTATTGCAGCGTGTACAGCCCGTCCAATTCGGTTTGCTCGGGCTCCTCGTCAATGCCAAGGGCCTCGAAGATATTCTCAAAGAAATTCAGGAGATCCATCGGATCATGGTTACTCTGCCAAGCTGCAAAGTAGAGCGTTCCTGAATCGGTTCGCTCGGAGGCGGATGTCTCCAATGTCGAGTCCGGCGGCGCCAAGTTCGGTGGGAAGCCGTTGACCAGGTTCCCCCCTATGGAAACGTCAACGCCTTCATCCTGTGTCAGCGTGACGGAGTCATCCTCACCGAGGATATCCAAGAGCGTCAGATTACTGAGGTTGGCGTCTGAGAAGAAAGCGTCGACAAGGACCAAAAACTCGGGCGTTAGCGCCGCTTGTAATTTGGCTTCCAATGCGTCGGTCTCTGCGTTGCGGGCTTCGAAGCTCGCTTGGAGATCGAAGCCCTCGCTGGCGATCTTTTCGAAGGCTTCGGTCTGTACCGAGGCGAGTCCGCGCACGGAACTCACGAAAAGCCGGTGGTCTTTGACGAAACGATCCGGCAGCGTGAGCGCGTCGAGTTCCTCGAGACCCTTGCTGATCAGGCCCGTGACGTCGTCGGCGAAGGTCAGCAATACTTCGGTAAGTGTTTCCGCGACTTCCTGTTCGTCCTCTGTATCGACGCCATATAGTTGCAGTAGGAAGAGACGCAGGAACTCTAGGCCGACTTCGTCGAGGTTTTCCTGGAGGGAGTCGACGATCCGTTTGGCTTGATTTGCATAGCTTCCCTTGGCATCGCCTCGCGTCGTGGAAGTTGGGGAGGCGGCGTCCTCAGGATCATTTCTGTCGTCGGCGTTGTTCGTTTGGACGGGGTCCGTCGCGGCGATGTCGGCAGCCGTGTCATTTGAGAGACCGTTCTCACTACCGTCTCCGCAGGCTGCCGCGATCAGCGCCACGAGTAACAATAGGAGTGGAATCAAACGCGTCCGTTTGAGCAGAGATCGTTGCATCGAACGGTTTCCGATTGCCAATCCAACTCTGCCACGATAAGCGAGCCGGAGGACTGCTACTGCCAAGCCGTCGATCTAGGTCGGATCAGTTGTGCGTACCATGCGAATGCAGCGATCGAGCAGCAAGCCATCGATTGCGCCCGCATCATCGTGGGTCAGGACGAGGTAGACCGGCTCGACAGCCTCGTCCATGATCCGAAGCAAGCTAGGGTCCGCTGGGTCGGCTGCGCACAGAGGGACGCCGTCGGACCAGGGGCCGCGGCGCGAGCTCAGATGTAAGCTACCGTCCTTCGCAGTGATCGTGAGCCGACCAGTGGTCCAGCGGATGCGTGTGTTGGTCAGCTCGCCCGGCTCCGCGTCGTAGGTTCCGGTGGCCTGCGCAGCCACGGCCTCGTTTATCGGATCGTTGGAGGGTGGCGGGGTGGAGCCGTCTACGACCGCCTGTATGAGGAGCGAGCGGGCGGGGCCGGTCGACGCGTCGTCGAGGTTGAAGTGGATTAAGACGGCTAGGTTTCGCTCGGGGAAGATCGTCATTTCGCTATTCCAGCCACCAGAGACGCTACCCCCATGCCCGAAGCTGTGCTCCCCGAAGTGCGTGCCTCGCATGAACGACAACCCCACCGATCTCAGTCGTGGATCTGGCTCCCACTGTGGAGTGATCATCGTCTCGAAGGTTGGTCCATCGACGATCCCTTCGCCGCGACGCAGCAGGACCGACGCATAGCGGGCCATGTCGCGGACCGTAGATTGCACGGCCCCTGCAGCTGGTACCGGAAAGTAGATGTACTGACCGCGTAGATTGACCTCGTCCTCGGCTGCGCCATCGTTGTACCAGAGGTCGACTCCACCACGCGTGCGATGCTCCGGATCGGTGATGGCACGATGGTATCCAGGGGCCAGGTTGTGGTGCGGCTTGTCGCGGATGTCGCTGTCACGCATGGCTAATGGGCGGAAGATTCGGTCACGGAAAAGATCTGCCAACGGTTTTTCCTCCAGCTGAACGAGCAGGTCGCCCAGCAGGCCGAAGCCATGATTGGCATACGCCCATTTTGTGCCAGGATCGACTTCGATCTCGATGCCGGTCGGGTAACGTTCCTCTGGTGGAGGCATGCCGGGCGAATCGCTCCAGAGCGCCGCTAGTGGATGGTCGAGCAGGGCGCGGGTGGGGGCCTCGCCGATGCCGCCGCTATGGGTTAGCAGGTGCTGGATCGTCAGGTTGGAGGCGTCGCCGTCACCAACGAATGCAAGTTTGGGGAAGAGTTCTACGATCTTTGTATCGAGCCGCAACCGATCCTGTTCAATTAGCGACATAACCAACAGTCCAGTCATTGTCTTGCTAATTGAACCGATCCGTTGTCGGTGGGTGATCGACATCTCTCGCCTTCGTTTGATGTCGGCAAAGCCGAAGCTCTCCGCGTATACGATGTTGTCGCCCTCGATGACTCCGATCGCTAGACCTGGCAGTTGGTATTCACGCAGCACCTCGTAACAGGCGTCGCGCGTGCGATCGGCGGCGGCTGTGCTGAAGTCTGACATCGGTTGTCCTCGCCTAAGGCACTACGCGGTCCTGCGCGCCGTAGCCTATCGCCCCGCAATTGGTGATCGGGGATTGAGAGTTGCCTGGCGGCAATCTTTTGCGGGAACGGCTGGCGGCGTCAAGTTTCGCCCTACTGTCCGACTGCGGTTGGCGTTGAGGGGCTTGGCCCATTAGAACGCATCGTCCTTGGGTCAAACGGTGACCTGCTTTTCCGCTACCGACCTTCGAAGTTGGGCTCGCGCTTTTCGATGAAGGAACGCACTCCCTCTAGCCGGTCCTCGGACAAGGTAACTAGCGGCAGCGCCATCTCCGACCATTGCAGTGCACTTTCGAAGTCCATCCCGGAGGTTTTGTAGGCGAGCATCTTGCCGACTTTTTGTCCGATCGGTGGCCCTGCCTCGACGGACAGGGCTAGCTCCATAGTTTTAGCTTCGAGTTCCTCTGGCTCGACGAGGTAGTTGGTGAGACCGGCGTTATGCGCTTCCTCGGCGTTCATGAAGCGGCCTGTCATCATCATCTCCATCGCCTTGCGCCAGCCGATGATCTTAGGGATCGACCAAAAGCCGCCAAGGTCGGCGTAGAGGCCGCGCTTGATGTAGGCGACCTGATAGCGGGCGGTGGTCGATCCGACGGCGAGATCGGCGTGGCAGGCGAGGTCGAAGCCGGCTCCGACGCAAGCGCCGTTGATAGCGACAATTACCGGGACATCGAGACGGCGCAATGCGATGAAGGCCTCCGTTTCGGTGCGAAAGTTGAGTCTCTCGCCTTCGATGTCGATGCGAGGTACGTTCGGTTCTTGGTGGGCTTCCAACGTCTCGGACGGCCCTTCTTGGGTGGGGTTGGCCCCGCCACCGTGGTCCATGCCGGCACAGAAGCCGCGACCAGCGCCGGTGATGACGAAGCAGCGCACGCTGCGGTCGGCTCTCGCGTCAATGCAGATACGCAGCAACTCCTCCAGGAGAGGAAAGGTCAGGGCATTCAACTTCTCGGGACGGTTGAGCGTGACCCAAACGATTCCATCATGTTTGCCGCGACGTTCGTGGAGAATAGGTTGTTCAGTGGGCATCTTCGCTGTTCCTCCATGCCGATCGAATTATGCACAGGCTAGTTGGTTCACGGATTACACCGGGTTGTGTGAGACGGGCTCGATCTGCCGGTGCTGAAGTCGCAGACTGGAGGAAGCACGTAGGCTGAAACTAGAGAGGGCGTGGTTGTGCCTAATT
>CAZZMQ010000093.1:0-1140 GCA_964655365.1 uncultured Dehalococcoidia bacterium
CAAGTCCTAAGCGCATAATTGCGCAAGTAGATCCGCCTTCTCCTGCGGCGCTTTCTTGCCGTCCGCCGCCGCCTCGGCCAGTGGTGCCTCATAGCCGAGCGGCGGGATGCGAAGCTCCTGACCAACATCCAATAGGTTGACGTCCGCCAACTCGTTGTAGGCCGCGAACGCGAGGATGTCTGATCCAAAGCGACGCGCGATCGACGCAAGTGTGTCGCCGGGCACCACGAGATAAGTCTGCTCAGCCTCATCGTCGTCGGCAGTGACCACGTCACCTACAGGCACGGCTCCCCACCCCGAGAATTCCATGGCCGTCTCCGGCATGAAATCGTTAGCTTTTACAGTCTGCTTGGGCGCCCGCATCGATTGCGGCATCCGATCGCTCGTCCCCGCGACAACGCCCGGCTCAGCCTGGCGCAGGTCAAACTCGGTCAACAGAAGCGTCACGACGATGGCCGGCGCCAATAGGACCAGCAACGACGCCAACCCCAGATGCCTGCCGGAAAGAGACGGACGCAGGGGGCGCCCTGCTCTCACAAGGAGGCTCCGCCGCGATATCGGGCGGACCTAGCGACCGCGATGCGTCCCGTCGATAACTGGCTCATCGATGTAGACATCGCCATTGCGAATCTTGAGGTTGTATCCGCACTCCGGCGTGGTACAGACCCACGCTTTGTAGTGAATCGCCGCACCCTGCCCTCCGAAATCGGAGAGTGGGACCAATGTCCCTTCGTCGCAGCGCTGACAAGGCGGGAAAACAATGACCTGCTCAATTTCTGCCACGCAGCCACCCCTTACTAACCTGACGACCCGGCCCGCTCGCCGGTTCCGATACGCTTGTTCACCCTCGGATCATCGCCTCGCCCGTCATCAACGAACCCAAGCGCCCTTGAAAGCCTCGGACCGGCAGTTCCCGGGAACCGGACACCATCAAACGGACATGACTTCCGATCGTTCAGTACACGATCGTCAAGGTCATCTTGACGGGCCGGAGGTCAAAGAACAATGAAGCACAGCATGATCGCTTCGTTCCGTGGTACGTCGCCGTCTCGCTAACCAGCTTGGAAGTTGGCATCGCCCCCCCCCGTGGCCCGCGCCGGGAGGGGGGGCAAGGGGGGCGGCGCCACGCCACCCAAAACG
>CAZZMQ010000093.1:1150-2029 GCA_964655365.1 uncultured Dehalococcoidia bacterium
AAGTGGGCCTACGACTCGCCAACAAAACGTTCAGGCGTTTCGAAACTCCCACGGCCCCGCCCCCTTCCGGTATACAGGGGCTCCGGTAGCCGGCTCAAACCGCGGCTTCAGCAAGCAGCCCACAGACAAGTCGCCAGAAGCATTGCGCCGGGATCGCTCGGAGCAGCACCCTACCTCAAACTTGGTTATCGGTTGAAGACTCTAGACAAAACTGATCCGGATTCAGATGCGAATGCCGCCAATACCAAAGCCACAATCGAGCCCAGATCCAGTGTCGGACTCCGACACGAGCGCAGCGGCGTGTCTCGCAGCGTGCAGATCGAACCGCACGCGACCAACGAATTTGCCGCCGATCCCCCAACCTGCGCCCGCGTGTTCGATTAGGGTTGGACAGCCCACTGACCAGCTTCAACAGCCCCAGACCTCCATGCGATGGTCAAGCAAATTCCCTCGTCCGACGTCGAGCTACCGCCTGGCAGCCAGCAATCCAAGTTCGATGGCTAAACACACGTTTGCTGCCTTATGTGGATGCGTTCGGCTTTTCTGATTTCATAGCCTTGATCGCGTCCTGCGGTATGGTCCTGCTGCGCTAGGTCGGGCAGTCAACTACCCGGCCGTGGCCCACTCCGCCCGCTTCAGTAGGTAGTACTCGAGCGCATCAGTCAGGGCAAACCAGGACGCCTCGATCACATCCGTCGAACTACCCACGGTGTTCCAGATCCGCTCGCCGTCGGTCGACTCAATCAGTACTCGCACGTGGGCCTCCGTACCAGCCCCGGTATCCAAAATGCGCACCTTATAGTCGACCAATCGCATCCGATCGATGGTCGGATAAGCCTCCCGTAGTCCTTTACGTACGGATTGATCGAGCGCGTGGAC
>CAZZMQ010000093.1:2039-9390 GCA_964655365.1 uncultured Dehalococcoidia bacterium
GGTCGTGTGGCTGGGTATTGGCGGAGCGTCTTGTGCGAGGGGGGTGACGAGCTCGATGGCCACGCTGCGCCGGTCCAGCTCCTCCTCTCCGGTGTGATGTGCGACCAGCGCCAGATCCAGGGTCTGGTAGACCGTGCCGTCGACGCTGACCTTAGTCATCGCCTCGGCCAGCATCGTCTGTCGGTTCGTGCTCGCACCGCGACGCTCCACAATCAGGAAGTCTTCCAGCGTGAATGGCGCGACGTAGTTCGGCTTGATCCGATACGCGAGCAGTTCGAATGAGGCCTCCGCGCCTTCGTACTGATAGCCACGGCTCTCCATGGTCTTGACTCGCTCCAACAACGCGCGCGTCTCCTCCCGCGTGAGAGGAAAGTCGATTCCGCGCTCCTCAAGCTTGTAAGCGATGTTGCGTTGCCCAGAAAGCTCGCTGACAAGCACTCGACGCCCGTTTCCAACCAACTCCGGCTTGATGTGCTGGTAGGTATCAGCATCCTTCACAATCGCTGCCACGTGGTAACCAGCTTTATGCGCAAACGCGCTTTGGCCCACATAGGCCGCCTGGTTGTTCAGAGGCATGTTGGCCAGCTCGGCTACGTACAGGCTGGTGTTCGTGATCTCCTCCAGCTGGCTCTCACTAACCACGGCAACGTCCTGCTTGAGCTGCAGGTTCGGTATCAGGCTGGACAGATTCGTGTTTCCGCAGCGCTCGCCGTAGCCATTGAGGCAGCCCTGAACCTGCGTCACGCCGGCTCGAACAGCAGCAAGGCTATTTGCCACGGCCAAATCGCAATCGTTATGACAATGAATGCCGAGCTTCGCCTCAGGCAGATTCTGCCGCACGACTTTGATCGCGGCCGTCACGTCGTCCGGCGTCGATCCGCCGTTTGTGTCGCACAGGACAAGGAACTCAGCTCCCGCTCGATGGGCTGTTCGTAGCACCTGCAAGGCATAGTCAGGATCTTCGGTATACCCGTCGAAGAAGTGCTCCGCGTCGAAATGCGTCTCTTTGCCCTTTTGCACCATGAACTCCACCGACTCGCGCACCATGGCCAGGTTCTCTTCATTTGTCGTTTCGAGAGCCACCCGTACCTGATATGTCGAGGCTTTTCCGACCAGCGTAACGACCCGCGTTCGCGCCTCGAGCAGCGCCTCCATGTTGAAATCCCGCGAGACATCCGTACCCGGCTTGCGCGTGCCGCCGAAAGCGACCAACTGAGCCGATTGCAGCGGACGCTCGCGCATTCGGTCGAAGAACGCCTTGTCCTTCTCATTACTCCCGGGGAAGCCACCCTCCACGTAGTGGACGCCGAGCGCATCGAGACGGTGAGCGATCGCGACTTTGTCATCAAGTGAGAAGGCGATCCCTTCCATCTGGGACCCGTCACGCAGAAGCGTGTCGTAGATCAAAACTTTCGGAGATCCGAAAGCGCTGGAATGAGTCATGGCGAGGGGCCGAATCCAGCCACCACCCATTTCGGGAGCGGCGAATATGAACGCAAACGCGGAGGAGCGAGGGGCCCCTTTTCGACGCGATTTCGTCGAACATGGGCGAGGGAAACAGCCTAGCCGATCGCCTCCGCCGCGGAATGAAGCGCGGCGGAGAGATACCTCTCGCGGTGGCGGTAGATGGAATCTGACATAGCCACGTCCCTGATCTTTCCCGCCACTCTAGGCACGACGCTCTTTCGCCAGCAAGGGCCATGGGTAAAGGATGCACCTTGACGGACAACGTGGACTTCAGACCGCCTGCGCGATCAGCGTGCCCAAGCGCGCTGTCTTGACCGGACGTTTGCCCTTGGCTGGGATATCCGGCGGACGGTGCCCCCCGCGCAACACCTTGCTCACGGCCGTCTCGACGGCGTTCGCCTCGGCCTCCAAGCCAAGCGACAATCGCAGCATCATCGCCGCACTCAGGATCATCGCCACCGGGCTGGCGATTCCCTTACCAGCGATATCCGGGGCGGTGCCATGGATCGGCTCGTACATCCCAAAGCCGGTGCCGTCTGCACGTCGGTTCCCCAGCGAGGCACTCGGAAGCATGCCCATCGATCCGGCGAGCATCGATGCTTCATCCGTCAGGATATCGCCGAACAAGTTCTCGGTCACAATCACATCGAAATCTGCCGGGCGTCGGATTAGGTGCATCGCACAGGCGTCGACGAGCAGGTGTTCCAGCTCCACGTCGGGATAGTCGGCCGCCACCTCGATGGCGATCTCGCGCCAGAGCCGGGACGTATCCAGAATGTTGGCCTTATCCACGGAGGTCAGCTTTTTGCGCCGCCCTCGTGCAATGTCGAAACCGACCCGGATGATGCGTTCCATCTCCGATTCCTTGTAGCGCAAGGTATCCACAGCCTTACGGCCCTGGCTGTCGCTCCAGCGCTTCTGTGGCCGCCCGAAGTAAATACCGCCCGTCAGCTCGCGCAGCACCACCATGTCAACGTCCTTGACAATTTCACGCTTGAGCGCAGTGTTGTTGGCTAAGAACGAATACATCTTGACTGGGCGGATATTGGCAAATAGCTCCAGTCCCCTCCGCAGGCCCAGAATCGCCTGCTCGGGTCGAACCGCTGCGCGGGGAGCGTCCCATTTAGGCCCGCCCACAGCGCCGAACAACACGGCATCTTGCTTGAGACACATTGTCAAAGTGCTGTCGCGCAGGGCCGTCTTGTACCTATCAATAGATGCCCCACCAACGAGGTCTTCGCTATACGAGAAGCTGTGCCCGAACTTCCTCTCGACGGCCGTCAGCACCTTCTGCGACTCTCGGATCACCTCGATCCCGATCCCGTCGCCCGGCAGCAGCCCGATCTTGAATTCGGCCATGTTGGCCACCCTCTCTACTATCGCCCCAATAGGGCCAACCATCTAGCTTTCGCCGTGATCATCCTGGGCCATGCTCATGGTCCTGCGGACCGGCTTCAAGCCATCCCTCCTGGATAGCGCGTTCCTTGGTCACTCAACAACCAGGATCACCATAGTTCCCGCAGCAGTTGTCCCGACGCTGGATCTTCAGCCATGTGTTGCTGAGGAACCCGCGCACCGCCGTCAGAGGATTCCTGGCACCGCACAGGTTTTGCAACACCGCGACCAACGACGGGTTGGGCTTCGTCGGGCCAGCTTCGTCAACCACGGTTCGCCTCTCTTAGTCAGAGTTAACCGGAAGATACGAGGGACGTTCATCCTCGAACGCTGTAATCGCCGACTCCTGTTTGAGCGTGAGACCGATGTCGTCCTGCCCCAGCAACAGGTTCTCCTTAACAAACGGGTCAACCTCGAACGAGCGCGACCAACCATCCCCGGCCGAGACGGTCTGAGACTCCAAGTTTACCGTGATCTGCGCCCCCGGCAGTTCTTCCGATCGCGCCATCAGGTACTCAACGTCGGATCGATCTAACACCACCGTTAGTAGACCCATCTTGGCTGAGTTGTTTCGGAAAATATCGGCGAAGGAACTGCTGATCACCGCTCCGACGCCCATCTGCTGGATCGCCCAGACGGCGTGCTCGCGTGACGAGCCGCAGCCGAAGTTGTCGCCGGCCAGCAAGATCTGAGCGCCGCCGTAGGCGTCGTTATTGAGAACGAAGCTGGGATCATCACGCCAGGCCTCGAACGCGAAGGGACCATAGCCGGTCCTCTCGATGCGTTTGAGGTACTTGGCTGGGATAATCGCGTCCGTATCGACATTGGCCCGATCGAGTGGGATGGCCTTGCCCTGAACTGTCTGAACCGGATCCATCTAAATCACCTCCCGTACGTCAACGAAGTGTCCCGCAACGGCCGCCGCCGCGGCCATCGCTGGGCTGACCAGGTGAGTACGACCGCCCTGGCCCTGGCGCCCTTCAAAGTTGCGGTTGGAGGTGGAGGCACAGCGTTCTTCGGGTGCGAGCGTGTCGGGGTTCATACCCAAGCACATAGCGCAACCGGCTTCGCGCCATTCGAAGCCGGCCGCCGTGAAGATTGTGTCCAGGCCTTCCTCTTCCGCTTGCTGTTTGATCAATCCCGAGCCGGGCACAACAAGCGCACGCACGGTGTCTGCGACTTTCTTTCCCTCAGCCACCGTGGCAGCCAACCGCAGATCCTCGATCCGTGAGTTGGTACAAGAACCAATGAAAACACGGTCCAGCTTGATCTGCTGAATTGGGGTACCGGGCTGCAGTCCCTGATACTCCAGCGCTCGCGTAGCCGACTCGCGAGCCGCTGGATCGTTAAAATTGTCCGGGTCTGGCACGGAGCCGGTGACTGCAATGCTCTGAGCGGGCGTCGTGCCCCAGGTCACGTAGGGCGCCATGCGCGTGCCATCGAGCACGATCTCCCGGTCGAACTGCGCACCCTCGTCGCTAACCAGGCCCGACCAGGCAGTCAGCGCGGCGTCCCAGTCGTCGCCTGAGGGTGCAGCCGGACGGCCCTGGAGATAGTCGAACGTCGTCTGGTCCGGGGCGACAAGTCCTGCCCGGGCCCCACCTTCAATCGTCATATTACAGATCGTCATGCGACCTTCCATCGAGAGGTTGCGGATCGTATCGCCGCGATACTCCACAACGTGGCCTACCCCTCCCCCAACACCCATTACGTTGATGATGCCCAAGATCACGTCCTTGGCGGTGCAGCCAGCGGCGAGCGAGCCGTTCACCTCCACAGACATCTGCCTAAGTGGTTTTTGCGGAAGCGTCTGCGTCGCCAGTACATGCTCAACCTCCGATGTCCCAATGCCGAACGCGAGCGCGCCCATCGCGCCATGGGTCGAAGTATGACTGTCTCCGCAGACGATCGTCATACCGGGCTGCGAGACGCCCTGCTCCGGTCCGATCACGTGGACGATTCCCTGCCGCACGTCGGTGGTGTCGTAAAGCGGGACCGCAAACTCCGCGGCGTTCTTACGCATAGCCGTCACCTGCTGCTGTGAAAGTCGGTCGGCATATGGTTCCACCCGTGTATCCGTCGGAACGTTGTGGTCCATCGTGGCCAGCGTCAGTTCGGGCCGTCGTACGGCTCGGCCACTCAGCCGCAGCCCGTCAAAGGCCTGTGGCGACGTCACCTCGTGGACGAGGTGCAGATCGATGTACAGCAAGTCGGGCTGTCCCGCCTGGCGATGCACTAGGTGGTTGTCCCAGATCTTCTGGGCTAAGGTGCGCGGCTCAGCCACGATAATTCCCTCTCAGACAGATTCGGCACGCCGCGGGACGATGCGTCCGAACGCGCGCGCCGACAAGGAGCACGGCGGACATTCTATGCGCAGATACGCACTAGACCGAATACCCAGCGATGCTGCACTACCAAAAATATGAGTCGATGTCACTCGCGACGTTCAGCCGGAAGTTGCGCATTGGCGGGTGCGCCCCCCACTTTGCCCGTCACCGCCCGATTGATCGCGTTCATATAGGCGCGAGCACTAGCGACCAGGATGTCCTGGTCGGCGGCCCGCCCACTGTGGATCATGTTGTCAACATCGATCCGGATCGTCACCTCGCCCTGGGCGTCGAGGCCCTCAGTAATGCTTTGCACCGAGTACTCAGTCAAAGTGTCCCCCATTGCAGTGATGCTGCGAATCGTCTTGTAGATCGCGTCTACGGGGCCCGTGCCGGTTTCAGCGCCGGTATGGATCTCTCCGTCTGGTCCGACCAGTTTGATCGATGCTGTGGGCGTGCTACCAGTGCCCGTCGTCACGTTGAGCGATTCCAACTTCCAAGCCTCTTGGGTCTGGCCCAGGCGGTCAGCCACGATCGCCTCCAAGTCGCGATCATCAACCACGGTCTTGTGGTCGGCTAGTTCCTGGAAGCGTAGAAAAGCACGTGCGAATTCTTCATCGTCCAGTTCGTATCCCAGGTCCGTCAGGCGACTGCGAAAGCCAGCCCGGCCCGAGAGCTTACTCAGCACAAACTGCGAACCCTCGCTCCAGCCCACTTCCTCTGGATCCATAATCTCGTAGGTTTCACGGAACTTGAACACGCCGTCCTGGTGAATACCGGACTGATGACGGAAGGCATTCAGCCCCACAATCGCTTTGTTTGGCTGCACATGCATGCCAGCGAAGTCCTGCACCATCCGCGAGGCCGGGACGAGGAATTGAGTCTTGACATCGGAGTTGATGCCCATGAAGTCCTCGCGCGTCTTGAGCGACATCACGACCTCTTCGAGCGACGCGTTGCCTGCCCGTTCGCCCAGACCGTTGATCGTACACTCAACCTGGCGCGCCCCCGCGCGGACGGCGGCCAAGCTGTTCGAGGTACTCAAACCCAGATCGTTGTGGCAGTGGACGGAAAGCGTCACCTTGTCCATTCCTGGTACGTTGGCCAAAACGCCCTCAATGAAGGCCTGGAACTCCTCCGGGATCGCGTAGCCCACGGTGTCGGGGATGTTGATCGTAGTTGCGCCCGCAGCGATGCACTCGGTCAGCATGCGGTAAACAAAATCCACATCCGACCGCGTGGCGTCCATCGGTGAGAATTCCACGTTGTCGACGAAGCCCTTCGCCCGCGCGACCGACTCCCGTGCCTGCTCTAGCACTTGCTCGCGGTCCTTATTCAGTTGATGGGCCATGTGAATGTCGGAGCTAGAGAGGAAGACGTGCAAGCGTGGATCCTCCGCGTTGCGCACAGCCTCCCAGCCCTGATCGACATCGTTGGCGACGGCGCGGCAAAGCGTGGCGATGGAGGTACCGCGTACCTCACGCGCGATTCGGGCAACAGCGTCGAAGTCGGCCGGCGAAGCGGCGGCAAACCCCGCCTCGATGCAATCCACCTGCATATGCTCCAGCATTTTAGCGATGCGCAGCTTCTCCTCCGCAGTGAAGGAGACACCGGCTGCTTGCTCACCGTCGCGCAGGGTCGTGTCGAAGATCTTAACTCGGTCAGGCATAGCTCGCGCTCTCTAAAGGATCGGGGCGGGACAGCGTGTCGACGGCCCGCCACCTGGGCGTAGGATCTAAGCCAGCCGGCCAAGCGCGCCGCGGGCTGAGGTGGCCCGCGGGGTTTGTCCTTGACTCAACTCAGGCACGCTAATCTCACTCATCCAGCCCCTCGCACCTACATGGCGAGACCGACTCTAAATATTATGCCAGCGCTGCTGCCGAATTCCTAGGCCGTAGACTCCAGACAATCAGGCAGATTGCTGCTTCTGCCATCCTGGCATATACCAAGGACGGTCATGGTATGCAGCGGTTGCCTAGTCGCTTGCGAAAGGGAGCTCCCCTTCCACCCGACGGCCCATCTGGGCGCGCAGCGCCTCGGCCTCGTGCTCCGACTGTGAGATCGGAGGCGGTTTGCTGGTGGCAGCCTCGCGCAACATTGCGACGCGCCCAGTGCGAACCAATTCGAGGATGCCGAACGACCGTAACATACGCTCCAACTTA
>CAZZMQ010000094.1:0-1384 GCA_964655365.1 uncultured Dehalococcoidia bacterium
TCTCTAATGTTTGGTTGTGAACTACTATCTCTTGGTCTTTAGATTTAGATTCTAATATCTTTAAACGCCTATTAATCTCTAAACGTAATTCGTCAGCTGATTCTCTGGCAAGAAGACCGCGATCTCAAACTGTATGGCGCAATTCGCATGACCCGCCAGTGCCTGCCATCCATGAAAGAGCGCGGCGGTGGTCGCGTGATCAACGTGCTCAACACAGGCGCCAAGCAACCCGGTGCCGGCTCGATGCCCACCACGGTCAGCCGCGCGGCTGGGCTTGCGCTGACTAAGGCGCTGAGTAAGGATGTGGCGCCCGACAACATCCTGGTCAACGCGGTCTGCATTGGCCAGGTGAAGAGTGCTCAATGGCCGCGCTTCCGCGAACAGCGCGCCCCCGAGCTCAGCGACGCTGAATTCCTGGACCGAATCGGCGAAAACATCCCACTCGGCCGGATCGGAGAAACCGAGGAAGCGGCCAACTTGATTGTGTTCCTTGCCTCTGAAGCGGCCTCGTTCATCACTGGCACCGCGATCAATGTCGACGGCGGCGCATCGGGCGTCTGGTAGAAGCTGATGGCTGAGGGCTGGCTAGTCAGCTTGGACGCGCTCCGTCGGTCGTACCAACCCGACATCCGCGGGGGTGGAGGTACTGCCTTGTTCCGCGTGGAGCTAATCGAAGTCGAGCGCGGGCTCACGATCTTCCGTCTACCAATCACCGACGCGGTGCGCGGTGGCGTGGGCAACGGCGTACACGGCGGTGTAATCGCTGCGCTGGTCGACATCGGACTTGTCTCGGCTGTGCTCAGCGCGTGCCGCCAAAGCAACGAAATGCGCGGCACAGCGGAGCTCAACATCTCATACCTACGCCCTGCCCAAGGCAAAGCGTTGATCGCCCGCACGACAATTCTGAAGAAAGGTCGAAGCCTGGCGGTAGGCGATATAGATGTCGAGAATGACGCCGGTGTTCTCGTCGCTAAAGGTCGCGGCACCTACGCCCTCGGCCAGCACAACTAGGAGCCATGCCGAATCTCACCACCGCCCTAGCCCGGCAAACACTCGCTGCGGTTGGACTCAATGCGGAGATCACCCAAGCCGCGGTTCTCGCGGGCGGAGTGTCCAACCTGACCTGTCGCCTGGACCGAAAGAACGCTCCACCCGTCGTCCTGCGCGTACAACGCGAGCGCGGCATCTTCGAACCGTACAACGTCCTTCGCGAAGCGCGCGTGATCGAGACGCTCGCAAAGACGAACGTGCCCGTGCCACAGATCCTCGCGACGGCCAAAACTTCGCAGGCTCTGGGCGCCCCGTTCTTCGTCATGGAGTTCATCGATGCGCCGCACATGGGTGCAATTCCCCGCACGGAACAGCTCACGACGAGCTACGTCGC
>CAZZMQ010000094.1:1394-4797 GCA_964655365.1 uncultured Dehalococcoidia bacterium
CCCGAGCCGCGGCTCTCTCTCGCAGCCGACGAGCAGCAGGCTGTGGCGCGCCACGAAGTGCAGGCAGCGCACGCGGCCGCGGCCGGGCAGCACCAACGAGCGACACAGCGCCACCTGTGGCAGAACGCCGCCTGCAGCGCCGGCAGCTGGCGGCGAGACGTCGCAGCGTGACCTTGCCGGTGTCAACGAACGAGCGCGTCGCCACGGCATTGACAGTGATCCGTTCATCGCTGAACTCGGTCACTGGTTGGCGAATCACCAGCCCGAAACGCACGACCTCGTGTTCTGCCAGGGCGATATTAACGTCTTCAACTACCTTTGCCGCAACGAGCGAATCGTAGCCGTGGTCGATTGGGAGCAAGCGCATGCTGGTGACCGTCAGAGCGACTTGGGGCTGCTCTGCGCACTGATTTACCCCTTGGGGGGTCAAGGTGACCCCCCCAAATCTTCCGATCATGGTGGCTTATCGGAAGCTGAGCGAGCAGGAACTACCGGCGTTGCCATACTACGTTATAGCTGGGCTGCACAAGCTTGCCGTGATCCATCGAATCTGGTCCGCCGAGGGGGACAGCGCGCCCCGGTACAGTTGGGAAACCCTCGTTGAAGTGGCAAACCGAATTCGGTCCGTAGCAAACTAGTCACCCAGATGTTGCATGGACTGATTCGGTTCGAGAAGCGGCGCTTCGGAACTCGGTCAGACCGCTTGGCCCGCGGCGCAGACCTACAAGTTCGGCGCGCCCACTAGCCACCACCTCTTGACAACACCGACCTTATGCTGCGCTATCGTCCTGGGGCTAATCACCGGCACGCGGGAAACTTCGCGAGTCGCCCACCCCTCGTCGATCAACTGAATCGTGTCGCGCTCACCGCTACTGAGCACAGTGATCTCGATGATCGATCAAAGTACCTAGTGAGTTGAGTTTTGCAGCAAGCGTTCGACGAATTGCGTGTCGTAGCGACCGTCCACAAACTCCTCAGCCTCAACAATGCGTTGGAGGAGAGGGAGGTTTGTTCGCGTCCCAGTGATTCGAACTGCAGCGAGCGCGTCACCAAGTCGGATCAGAGCGGCTGGGCGGTCTTCACCCCACACGATCAGCTTGGCAATCATCGGGTCGTAAAACTGGCTGACTTCGTCGCCGGCACTCAGGCCGGAATCGACCCGGATCCCATCGCCCACGGGGAAGTCGAGTTGATCAATCAGACCTGGAGCAGGCAACAGTGAATCCGGATCCTCCGCATAGAGGCGAACCTCGATTGCATGGCCGCGAGGGTCGTGTGCACCGGAAGGCAAATCGGGCGTTTCCCCCGCAGCGATCTGCAGTTGCAGCTCAACCAAATCCAGTCCTGTGACCATCTCGGTCACAGGATGCTCCACCTGAAGGCGGGTATTCATCTCGATGAAGTAGTACTGGCCGTCATCGCCCAACAAACATTCCACGGTGCCAGCATTTCGGTAACCCAACTGGGCGACTGCCGCCGTTGCGTGCTCACTGATCTCGAGCCCGATCGCGCCGGAGGCCGCCGGAGCGGGAGATTCCTCGATTATTTTCTGATGCCGACGCTGAACGGAACATTCGCGAACGCAGAGATGGCGCGCAGTGCCGTCCGGCAGGCCGAAGATCTGCACTTCAACATCATGAGCCCCCTGAACCTGCCTCTCGAAATACAGCTCCGAGGAGCCGAAGGAGCGACCGGCCGTAGAGCGCGCTCGCTTCACGGCACGGGACAGCTTCGCCGGATCGTCGATGACGGACATCCCAATCCCGCCACCTCCGTGACTCGCTTTGACCAGGAGGGGGTAGCCGATCTCAGCCGCGATTTGTTCGATCTCGTCGTCTTTAAGATCCCCAGATGTTCCGGGGATGACTGGAAAGCCGATGCTCTCCATCGCCTCGCGCGCACGGTTCTTGTGCCCCATCAGCGCCAGATGCTCTACGGCCGGTCCCACAAAGACGATGCCACGCTCTGCACAGGCTATCGCGAAATCCGCGTTCTCTGAGAGAAGACCATAGCCAGGATGGATCGCGTCGCAGCCTGTCGCGGCGGCCACATCGACGATGGCTGCGACGTTGAGATAGGACTCCGCGACGGGAGGGGGGCCGATATTCGTAGACCCGTCGGCTGAGCGCACGTGGAGCGCCTGGGCATCCGCATCGGAGAAGATGGCATGCGTTTCCATCCCCAGCCGCGCTGCCGTACGAGCGATCCGCACAGCAATCTCGCCGCGGTTAGCGATCAACAGGCGCTGAAACATTGGCGGTCTCCATGATGGATCGGCGACTATTCCAGCGTGAGAAGCGTGTCGTCCTCTTGCACAGGCTGGCCTTCCTCCACAGCAATGCTAACAATCGTGCCAGCGGTGGGTGCCTCTATCGGGATTTCCATTTTCATAGACTCGAGGATCAGCAACTCGTCCTCCGCCTCAACGCTATCCCCAACCGCCACCAGCAGTTCCAGAATGGTACCCGCCATTGGCGCGTTAACTTCCTCCATCGTCGCCTCCCTAAAGTGACGTCCGCCCACTGACGGACCCAGGACGGACTGTCGAAATCTTCGGGGCGCGCCCGGTGACTGTCAACCAGCGCTAAGTTCACGACGACGCGGTGGTAATCTGTCGATGCCAACTCGCTGTTCCTCTACCACCCACCCTTATCAAGGCCGAGGAGTTGATTTGCCCATGCGACGCGACCTAATGGACATATTGGTCTGCCCCGTCACGAAGGAGCCGCTGGAACTCGTGGTGGACAAGGAAGAGGGGGATGAGATCATCCACGGGTACCTCTATTCGAAGTCGATCGACTTCAAATACCCGATAGAGGAGGGGATCCCTAATCTGCTACCGCCCGAGATGCAGGAAGCGGATGCCTAGCACCGCATCAGCTAGGAGCGGCTCGCGATTGTCGTATCGAGCCTCGCCAGCAACTCCCCCATGTCGATCAGAGAAATCAGACCAGCGGGGCGGCGGTAGACAGCCAGCGCCACGATCCCGTCACGCAGCAACGCTGCCACGTCACCCTCATCCCCTTCGATCGTGAAGGTAATGTGGCGGGCCTCTTCGCCGATACCACGAACAACACCTACCGACCGCACGGCCCGGAAGTCACGCACGTCGCCGAATGAGTCAGCAAAGGCAGCGAAGAAGAGCTCACCATCTACATTGGCTTCGAGGTCGAGCAAGTCGATTGATAGGATCTCGTTCGTAGTGACGCTGTTGTAGGTCACCCGAGCAGCGGCTGCGACCAGACCAAGCCCAAGGATCGCCTCGTGGTCCGTCCGATCAACCTCGATGAACCGTGCTGGAAGCTCAAGTGGTTCGGGGGCAATCAGGGACTTGAGCGCCGGAGCGCTGCTGAAGCTAACAACCTGGGCCACGGAGTCGGGTACGTCGGGTTCGCTGATCGCC
>CAZZMQ010000094.1:4807-5473 GCA_964655365.1 uncultured Dehalococcoidia bacterium
CCACAGGCGGCCAGCAGCACGGCGCAGAGCAGTATCAGAAGGACTGGCGCGCGCGGCGCGCGGCACGTGATGGGGGGGGGCATGCAACTCGCTCACTTACCTAATCAGCCGCCCCCGTGTATATAGCGTGGAACTTGTCTCAATTAGACTGGTGGGTGTGCTCTGCGTGACATGACAGCTCAAACGGAGCAGTTCGGCGACAAAACGCGGGCCGAGAACGCAATTGGCCCGTGGTAGGCTGCTCTGCAGCGCACCCCTTTAATCCGGTCCTGCGAGGCTGGAAAGGACGCGAAAATGGACTCTCCCTGCCCGACCGCGCCCACTCATCCCCCATCCACATCCCAATTCGATAGGGCCTGTTCGTGAGCCCAGCGAACGGCCGCTTCGCCTACCTCGCCGCGGCGACAGCCGAGGCGATCGTGATGGACTCCGAAGCCATCCGACGAGCCCTGCTGCGGATCGCGCACGAAATCCTCGAGCACCACAATCAAGCAAGCGACCTGGTCCTCGTCGGCATGCGCACACGCGGTGTACCTTTGGCGGAGCGCATCACAGAAGCGATTGAGGAATTCGAGGGGAATCGTCTCGAGATCGGCGTGCTCGACATCGCCCTGCACCGCGATGATCTCTCATTGCGCCATGCCCCGCCAGTCGTCCGACCTAGCT
>CAZZMQ010000094.1:5483-9086 GCA_964655365.1 uncultured Dehalococcoidia bacterium
GACAATCGAGTCGTCGTGCTACTCGACGATGTACTGTTCACCGGCCGCTCAATCCGAGCAGCGCGCGATGCATTGACCGATTACGGCCGTCCAGCTGCAATCGAACTCGGAGTCCTCGTCGACCGCGGTCACCGCGAACTACCGATTCGGCCCGACTACGTTGGCAAGAACATCCCGACACACCGCGATGACTTGGTCGAGGTCCACCTCTCCGAAGTCGACGGTGAGGACTCCGTGATCGTGCGCGGCGCGGCGCTTGCCACCGGTGAAGTAGTTGAGCCAAGAAGCGAGCAGGAGGCCTAACGATGGTCGTACGAGCGGAGCGAGGGGCGGAAACACTAACGCCCAAGGATGGAGTCACACCGCCGGACACCACAGCATGGTCTCGGACCCATCTGTTGGACATCGACAGCCTTAGCCGGAAGGAAATCCTGCTACTACTCGAAACAGCGGAGGGTATGGAAGAAGTGCTCCAGCGGCGCGTGGCACGGACGCCGGCGCTGCGAGGGGTAACGGTAGTCAATCTCTTCTACGAGCCGAGTACGCGCACACGCGCATCGTTCGAGCTGGCCGGTAAGGTGCTCGGGGCCGATGTGATTAACGTCTCCGGTAGCGGCTCGAGTGTCGAAAAGGGCGAGTCCCTAATCGATACCGTGCGCACCCTAAAGGCGATCGGCGCAGACGTGCTGGTCATGCGCCACCCCTCGTCAGGAGCACCGCAATTAGCTGCTCGCCAGACCGACGCCCACGTGATCAACGCTGGGGACGGCTGGCATGCTCACCCTACGCAGGCACTGCTAGACGCTTACACGCTGCAGAAAGCGCTCGGCTCTCTGGAGAACCGCCGTATCGTAATCGTGGGCGATGTGACGCACTCCCGCGTGGCACGCTCCAATATCTGGGGCCTCACGACATTGGGAGCGCGCATAACTCTCTGCGGCCCACGGACGCTGCTACCGCGAGGACTCGAGAGAAGCAACGATCCGCGCGCCTTGCCACACGTCGAAATTGAAGACAACCTCGACCGCGCTATCGTCGGTGCCGACGCGGTCATGGCACTACGCATACAGCGCGAACGGATCAAGGGAGCGGCGTTGCCGTCGATGCGTGAATACGCGACGCGCTACCAGATCAACGCCCAGCGCTTGTCTCGCGCCGGCACAGGCGCACCACTGCTCCACCCCGGGCCCATGAACGAAGGCATCGAAGTGTCGGCCGAGGTGGCGCACGGGCTGCAAAGCGAAGTAGAGCGACAAGTACAGCATGGCGTCGCGATCCGCATGGCAGCGCTCTATCTGCTGGCAAGGACCGGCGAGTGACCGCAGCCAAACAGACACCAGCAGAACTAACCAGCAGCGAGCGGATCGGAGCCGCCCTGGTACTGGAGGACGGCACAGTCTTCCACGGCCACCGCATTGGTGCGAACACAAGTGCCTGGGGCGAGGTGGTTTTCAATACATCGATGACCGGCTATCAGGAGATGCTGACTGATCCGTCGTACTCCGGGCAAATTCTGGTTCTGACCTACCCCTTGATCGGCAACTACGGAGTGGATCCCCAGCTCGACGAGAGTGTCAAAATCCAAGTGCGTGGTCTTGTCGTTCGAAGTAATTGCGACGAGCCCTCACATCCGCACGCAGACGGCACCGTTGACAACTATTTGCGTGAAAGCGGCATACCTGGCCTGGCAGGGATCGACACGCGCGCCGTCACGCGACGAATCCGCTCCCAGGGCGTGATGCAGGGCATGATCGTGGAACCGGGAGCCGTTCAGCAGGCCAAGGCACGCCTGAACAACATCCCTAGTTACGAGAGCCAAGACTTCATCGAGAGCGTGGGCACGTCATCAGCCTACGAGTGGGACGGGGAACCAGTCCCTCTCGGTAGCACCCATGGCGACCATCACGTCGTCGTGCTAGATGAAGGGCTGAAGTGGAACATCACGCGGGAATTGCGCAAACGGGGCTGCAGGGTCACCGTGCTACCACCTTCGGCGACGGCAGAACAGATCCGAGAATTGGAACCGGACGGAGTGCTGCTCTCACCCGGGCCAGGGGATCCGCAGCTACGCGAGGCACAGGTCGCCGTTGCCAAGAACTTGCTGGGCACGCTGCCGTTGATGGGAATCTGCCTCGGGCACCAAGTAATCGGACGGGCTCTGGGGGCGGAGACGTTCAAACTCAAATTCGGGCACCGTGGTGGTAACCATCCGGTAAAAGACTTACGAAGCGGGCGCGTCTACATCACGTCACAGAATCACGGCTATGCCCTGCGCGAAGAGGGACTGAACGAAGGCGCGATCGTCAGTCACGTCAACCTACACGACGGTACGGTGGCGGGGCTAACACATCTCCACTACCCCGTGATTTCGATTCAGTACCATTCCGAAGCGTCGCCTGGCCCACTCGATAACAGCTACCTCTTTGACGAATTTTTGGACCTGATCCGTGTTCGACGGATGCCGGATCGGCAGGGCAGTCGGCAAAACAAGGGCAAAGCATGATGGTGCAAATCACCATCCAACGAGAAAAAACGAGCGACGCCGCGGCGATCGCCATGATCGTCGACGCTGTCGTCGGTAGGAACAGTTCTCTCAGCTTCAACTCGGCAGTGGGCAGCACAGAGGTAGACCAGTCGGGCGAGGTTGGCGTGATCTACCTGGCCGAATTCTGCTCGGAGACGGCAAGCGCTGGAACGCTTGACTTTGCCACCCGGCAGGGGAACACCACAACGCTGAGAGGCTACGACAAGTCGAGTCATGGAAATCAGGGCATAGTCGCCCAGCTGGCGAAACAGTTGCTCGGATATGCACGGGCGCGCGGCTTCCAATGCATCATGGACCGGCTGCCCGCCGCCAGCGAGCCCGCCTTGAGCTTGCCGCCCAACAATCAGTGGATCAGCCTCGTTCATCAACCCGAACATGGGCTTTGAGCCCCCACTCCAGTGAAGGAACTCCGATAGATGCAACGCGCACCCGCGAGCTGGACCTTTGTTCTACTGGTCGGGGGGGCGCTCGTCATCACGGGTGGAATCGCCTCGCTGGTGTTCGGCATCGAGTGTTTCGCAACGAGCGAACCCAATACACGCTGCGGCGTGCTAACCGTCGCAGTGCCACTAGTGGCCTTACCACTCGGTGCGGGTCTGGCAGTGGTCGGGGCGGGCCTGTCCGGCCGCCTGGTGCGGAACCCGGCCACAGACGAAACACCCAACACATCATCAACTGACCTGTCAGCAAACGGACAAGACACAGGCAGGACGGCATCGCGATGACCCAGCCGAACCCCAAACCAAAGAAAGTCCTCATTCTCGGCAGCGGTCCAATTGTGATCGGGCAAGCGGCCGAGTTCGACTACGCAGGCACGCAAGCATGCAAAGCCATGCGCGAAGAGGACGTGGAGTCAGTGCTGGTCAACTCCAACCCAGCCACGATCATGACTGATGAGGGTGTCGCCGACCATGTCTATATCGAACCACTCACCGTGTCGGTCGTCGAACGGATCATCGCGCGCGAGCGACCCGACGGCCTGTTACCAACACTGGGTGGACAAGTAGGGCTGAACCTCGCCGTCGATCTACACGATGCTGGAGTGCTGGACCGTTACG
>CAZZMQ010000095.1:0-308 GCA_964655365.1 uncultured Dehalococcoidia bacterium
TGACCGCGGGTAAGTCCGTGCCGGGTGCCGGTCGCAGACGGTAGATTCCCGCCAGCACGCCCTGCTGGAGGTCCTCACCTGACGGACAGGTAGGTTGTACGTAGTTCTCGTTTTCGACGGTGATGTAATAGAACTCGTCGCGATTTTCCTCATGCATGCGACGGATTCCCTCGCGCACTATGATCGCTACTTCGTATGCGTAGGCTGGGTCGTAGGCGCGCAGATTAGGCAAGACGGAGGCCAGCAGGTGACTGTGGCCGTCCTGGTGCTGGAGGCCTTCTCCGGCCAATGTTGTGCGCCCCGCAGTG
>CAZZMQ010000095.1:412-2338 GCA_964655365.1 uncultured Dehalococcoidia bacterium
AGAATGGGATAGTGGCGATGCTGTACGACATGGCCGAGGTGCCCGAGGCAATGAAGGACGAAAGGGAGCCCGCTTCGGTGATGCCTTCTTCGAGGATCTGGCCGTCCTTCGATTCCTTGTAGTAGAGCAGCGTGTCGCGATCGACGGGCTCATAGAGTTGGCCGTGCGAAGAGTAGATGCCAAACTCGCGGAAGAGCGACTCCATGCCGAAGGTACGCGCCTCGTCCGGAACGATCGGTACTACGAAGCGCCCTAGCTCGTTGTCTCGCAGCAACTTGGTTAACAGGCGTACGAACGCCATCGTCGTCGATGTCTCCCGCTCACCGGTACCCTCGAAAAACTCCTGAAAAACCTCATCGTCGGGGGCACAGAGTGTACTTGGGCTGATGCGACGCTGTGGAATGGAACCGCCCAGTGCTGCACGACGCTCGCGCATGTAGACCATCTCACTGCTGTCGGGCGCTGGTCGGTAAAGGGGGGCGCCTTGGACCTCGTCGTCGGAGAGGGGAATGTTGAAGCGGTTGCGGAAGTGAAGCAACTCCTCTTCGTTGAGCTGCTTTTGTTGGTGTGTGACATTGCGTCCCTCGCCAGCCTCGCCCAGCCCATAGCCCTTGATCGTGCGTGCCAGGATGACGGTGGGAGTACAGCGGTGAGTGTATGCAGCGTCGTACGCCGCATACACCTTGTCGACGTCGTGGCCGCCCAGCCGCATGCGCCAGAGTTCGTCGTCGCTCAGGTGCTCGACCATATGCAACAAGGCCGGGTCGACGCCCCAGAAGTTCTCGCGAATGTAAGCGCCGCCAGCCACGGTGTATTTTTGGTATTCGCCGTCGACGACTTCGCCCATGCGCCGCACGAGCCTTCCTTCGTGGTCTTCGGCTAGCAGTTCGTCCCACTCGCTGCCCCAGAGCACCTTGATGACGTTCCAACCGACACCGCGGAAGACTGCTTCCAGCTCTTGGATGATCTGACCGTTTCCGCGCACTGGGCCGTCCAAGCGTTGCAGGTTGCAGTTGACGACGAAGATCAAATTGTCGAGTTGCTCTCGTGTGGCTAAGGCGATCGAGCCGAGCGCCTCCGGCTCGTCCGTCTCCCCGTCACCTAGGAAGCAGAGCACCTTGCGATCGCTCGGCTCGATCAAGCCGCGGTCCTCCAGGTAGCGCATCATGCGGGCCTGATAAATCGCCATTAGGGGACCCAGCCCCATTGAGACAGTGGGGTACTGCCAGAAGTCATCTAACAGCCAGGGGTGCGGATACGAAGGGAGTCCGCCACCCTCAGCGAATTCGCGCCGAAAGTTGTGCACTTGTTTCGACGTCAGGCGTCCCTCCAAGTAGGCACGTGCGTAGATGCCCGGTGCCGCGTGTCCCTGGAAGTAGATCAGGTCACTACCCGAGGGATCATCGGGCCCGCGGAAGAAATGATTGAAGCCGACTTCCAGCAGGGTGGCCAGCGAGGCGTAGGTAGAGATATGTCCGCCGATGCCGTGCGAGCGTGCGTTTGCCTCTACCACCATTGCCATGGCGTTCCAGCGGATGATGCTTTTGATCCGCCGCTCGAGTTCGCGATCACCGGGAAACTGGGGCTGCTGGTCGATGTTGATCGTGTTGATGTAGGGCGTGCGCGAGGTGACCGGCAGTTGCACGCCATGTTTCTGGGCATCGATTTGGAGCGAATGCAGCAGGCGGCTCACGCGTTCGGAGCCACGGTCGCGAAGCACGTCGTGGAGCGACTCCACCCAGTCTTGGGTTTCCAGCCAGTCTTCGGATTCGGGCGGATCCGCGCTCGCGCGCGAGTCCGCCCGAGCGTCATCGATACTCATCAATAGCCCAATGGTCTGCCATAGATCACATCGATGACTTCGTAGATGCAGCGGCTTTTCCTGCACCACCTTAGTGGAGCGGTCGGTGCCATGGGAGCAGGCTC
>CAZZMQ010000095.1:2348-5723 GCA_964655365.1 uncultured Dehalococcoidia bacterium
CGTAGAGTGGTTACTCTTGACGAGACGACAAGTGGCCTGTACACGAGAAATCGTTGCCGTCGCGGCCGGCGAATTCAGACGATTCGAGCCGGTCGGCTAGCGATTGTTTAGGGGATACACATCCACGGTGCCGCGGGCAGCGCCAGAAGTACGGGTGTCGCAGACCAGTTCATGATCCAGATGGGTACATGTGGTTACGAAGAAGCATCCGAGTGCTTTTTGCGTTCCCGCGAACGGTCTGTTCGTTTTATCGACCTGACCGTTGTGGATTCGGATGCTCCTTGCGCTGAGTGGCTCGTGTAGATCGTCGGTCGTAATGAAGGCGTCGGGGCGTGCATTTCTTCCACCACTTGGCGGCTCTGTCCGTAGATTTCGGGGACGGTCTCGTCGTCCACGGATTCCTCGCTGTCGATGAATCCCATGTGCTTTATCGCTCTCCCCTTCGGCAGAATGCCGATCGTAGGGGGGCAGGTGTGCCGCTCCGGGTTGCTTATCCTCTCTTCCGGGTCGCGTCGGGAGACGACCCATCGTCTAGTGCCAACGATGCGGCCAAGCAGCGACCAATTGGGCCCCGACGGTCGTGCAGTTGGGCCTCTCCACTGGCGATGCCCTCGCCGCTGCCGCGGCCGCTGACTTGGAGGCAGAGCCAATCGCTTAGTGGCGGTCGGTGGAGGTAGAGCGTGATGTCGGCGTTGATGTAGGACGTGCCTCTCGCCATGTTGGCAAGGGGATTGACGAAATCCGAGACTGCTGCCGCGTGCTCGTTGGCGGAGAGTGGGCTACCCGGCAGCAACTCCATGGGCACGCGTATCCAGGAGATGGCCGGATTGTCATCTCCCCACTGTGTGACACGACGCCACTCGACGCTGGATGCGTACGCGATCCCGGGCGCGCGATCGCTCGTGTACGGCGGGTCGGGCTGTTCTGGGAAAGCTGGGGTTTGCGGCGCGATGTCGAATCCAGGAGCTACGCCTTCGCGGGTTGCTAGCATCAGGGCGTGCGCCCGGGTTACCTCGGTTTCGCCCGCGTAGAGCGAGGCCCGCACCGCCTTAACACGACGACCGTCGCGCAGCACTTCTGTCTTTACATGCATAGGTGCATACGGCACAGGACGAAAGAGGTCAGTAGTAAGGCGGGTGAGACGCAAGGAAGGGTCAGAGACCCGCTCGTCGACGGCACGCGCTAGCAGTGCGGCCACGGGTCCACCGTGTAACAAGTCTAGGCTCCAGGGGCTACGAGAGTATTCCGTCGGCATGTATCCCAACTCGTGGGGGATGAAGAGCGAGGGGTTGCTCACGCGTGAGCCTTTGTCCCGCTGGCTGGCCCGGCGGTGGTTTCTTTTGTCGCGTCGTGCTCGGTGACGAGCGCGCGCAGCCGTGGAATCAGTTCGCGTCCGTAGTCGATGGTGTCTTCGAAGGGTGCGAAGCCGCGGATCAGAATCGTGCTCACCCCTAGGTCGTAGTAGCGCGCTAGCGCATTGGCGACTTGCTCCGGCGTGCCGACCAGCGCCGACGTGTTCCCGGGCGCGCCGGATGCTCCTGCGATGGGCAGGTAGAGGCGTTCATCGTGGATATCTTTCTCAGCCGCCAAATCCATCAGCCGTTGCGAACCCACGGCTTCGGGCCGCGGCGCCTCGCTACCAAGCGGGATTATCCCCTGCTTGGGGGCGTCACCTTCGACCCCCGCCAGGATCTCATGTGCTTTGTCCCAGGCGGCGCCCTCCGTCTCGGCCAAGATCGGGCGGAAGGAGACGCTGATGCGTGGGTGGACGTTGTGAGGATCGGTGACCGCGTAGACCTCACGAATCTTTTGTGCGACGGCCGCCCGTGGCTCGCCCCACATGGCGAAGGTGTCACAGTAGCGGGCTGGATCCAGGGCCGCCTGAGACTGGCCCCCGTAGTAGATTGGGATCGTTTCGCTCCACGGGCGGACGTCGGAGTATGTGTTCTTCAGGTGGTAGAATTCGCCGTCGAAGTCGAATGGGTTCGTACTGGTCCAGGTTTGGCGCAGGATCTGCATGAATTCAGCGCTGCGGCGGTAGCGGTCGTCATGCTTGAGGTAGTCACCATCTCTTGCCTGCTCTGCATCGTGGCCGCCGCTGATGATGTGCAGCGCAATACGGCCTTTGCTGAATTGATCGAGCGTGGCAGCTTTGCGCGCCGCTAGTGATGGCGAGACGAAGCCCGGGCTGTGCTCAAGTAGGAAGTTCAACCGCTCCGTCATCGAGGCGGCATGCCCACCCAGTAGGAAGCCGTCGGCGGAGGACGAGGAGTAGCCGATCAGAGCGCGATCAAAGCCAGACTCTTCGTGGGCGCGGGCAAAGTCCGCTAGGTAGTCCGGGTCGATACCCCCCCCGATCACATGTAGGTCGGAATTGCTGCGTGGGCGGTTTGCCCCGATCATTCCCACGATCTCGATCGGCATCACTGTGCCTCTTTTCCTGACCTGCATCATAACCATCCCGAAACGGTGAATCTTTCTCCAGCTCGGCTGGACCCTTGGCCCGAGCCCGCGAACCCGTCACAATCCAGGGACCGCGCTGCCTGGCCGTCACGTCGCGCAGCGGGCCTGGCCGAGCGTCGGTTGGCTGAGTGGGAAGGATGTTCGATGGCTTCTCTCGAGACGCGCATCCAGCAGACGGAGCTGGTCCAGCGTCGCTACCCGCGCACTGGATCCCTACGATCGGGACTAGATTTTGATTTGCGGTTGATGACCCGCGCGGATCGCGACGCTCTGTTGGGGTTCGCTCAGGCGTTGCCACCCGACGATCTTCTCTACCTGCGGAATGACATTACAGATCCGGATGTCATCGATCGTCTGATCGAGGACATCGAGCACTGCCGCGTTGTCACGGTTCTCGCAGTTAGCGGAGATACTGTGGTGGGTGAGGGAACGTTGTTGCACCACCAGGCCGACTGGACGCGACATGTCGGACAGATTCGCCTCATCGTTTTACCCGATGCACGTTCCAAGGGGTTGGGCCGTTTCCTAGCGGAGGAGACCTTCTCTATCGCTGATGCTTTCGGGCTGGAACTGCTGACTGCCCAGATGACGACGGAAGAGACCGGTGCGCAGGCCGTTTTCCGCGGCCTCGGGTTCGAGTCGATCGGCATGCTGCCGGGGTACGTGATGACGCGCGAGGGCGATCGGAAGGACTTGTTGATGATGGGCTACGACCTGCGTCGTCGCGGCGCGCCCAGCAGCTCGGGCGACGAAGTACCCAGACATCAGTAGCGGTCGCATCTGGCCCATTGTATCCGGAGCCAGCATTCAGGTTAGGGCCACCCTGCGCGAGGCACGTCGACGTCCAGCATGCGGATGCGGCCGTTGCCGGGGCCGTCGATATGGGTTGGGTTGCTGGAGTTCGCCTCCAGC
>CAZZMQ010000095.1:5733-8556 GCA_964655365.1 uncultured Dehalococcoidia bacterium
CGCGCAGGCGAATCCGCCGCCCTCATCAAGGTCGATCCGCTGCAGGATCTCGCCGCCCTCGGCGACGCGGATGAACGCTCCCGGATCGTTAGGCACGGCGACGTTAGGCACGGCGACGTTAGGCACGGCGACCCAGACGCATCCCTCGGCATCGAGCGCGATTCCGTCTGGTGGAACGCCCAGTTCCGCCCAGACGCGGCGGTTGCTGAGCCCGCCATCCGGCTCAATGTCGAACGCTGTCAGGTTCGCCCCCCATGTCTCTGCGACGACTAGTGTGCCGCCGTCAGGACTTATAACGGTTCCGTTGGGGAAGAGGATTCCCGACGCCACCTCGCGGACGGATCCGTCGAGCTCCGCCAACAGGATGTTCGTGGGGGCCGCACCGGCGCCGCCGTGTAAGTCGAAGCCGAAGTTTCCGACGTAGGCACGACCCAGTTCGTCGACAACCATGTCGTTGCAGAGATAGGGAGTGTTCGCGCTCAGGTCGGCGTGTTCGCTGAGGCATGCGCCGTCGAAGCGCAACAGTTTGCGGTCCTGCATTGAGACGATGAGAAGGTCGCCGTCCGGCAGCCAGCCCAGGCCGGAGGGATTATGGGGCACTTCAACGATTGACTCGCGCTTGCCCTGAAGATCGACCGCGACCACCTCGTGCGCGTGCATGTCGGAGAACCAGAGCCGGCCCTCGTGCCAGCGGGGGCCCTCGGGGAAGATCAGATTGTCGAGCAGCAATGTCGGGTCCGGCATGGCGCATTTCCTGTCGGGCGGGATGTTAGATGAGCTACGGATCGCTGGGGATGTCTGCTAGGGCCGCTCCGTCAAGGAGTGTGTGGCGCAGCCCGTGGGGAAGTTCAGCATAAGCGAATGGATCATCTGAGCGGTTGAATCACCGTCATACTTTTGCTTTGGTTCATCAAGGGGTTGGAGGCCCTACCCGGGCCGCAATATGGATGCTCTTGGCAGTTGCACTATTATCGATGCCCGCCCTCATGACGGCGTCATCGCGCTGGCGAGGATAGGCCGCTCGCTCGTTTTTGTGGTGCTGGCTCGACAGGTTGAGCGGGTGAGCCGGTGGTTTCACTGGCTTCCGTAGAGGTCGTTTTGGGGGAAGGCACCTTACTTCGCATCGACGATATGGCACCGAGATCGGTCAAGGACATTCCGCCCCCGGTACAAGTCTTCCGCGCTATGTACGAGTTCTAGTCGGTCAGGAGTTAGCTCGCCGGACTAGGTGCTAAGCACCTTGCGCAGTGCGGAGCGAAGTGCCTTCCTGTCGCCAGTGTTGAGTGGCCCCAAGAAGTGAGATTCGATCACCTTGTCGTACGTCGATACGGCCTCGCGATGGGTTTGAAGTCCGGCCGAGGTGAGCACGGCAGAGATGCCGCGCCGGTCTTGCTGGTCGGGTTCACGTTCCACGAGGCCCGCTTCTTCAATACGGTCCACGAGTCGGGTTAGGCCGGAACGTGAAAATAGCAACTTGTCGGCGAGATCTTGCAGGCGCAGCTTGTTCCTCGGCGCTTCCGAGAGATGATGGAGGGTGTCGAACCAGATCAGAGGGAACCCCATCCGGTCTAGCATTTCGTTTTCTAAGTTGGTTGTGGCGCGGGAGTGTGCGCGCCGGAATTCATGCCAGAGTCTGAGGTCTTTTGTCTTTTTCGCCATTTTACGGTCCTAGGAGAAAGCGGGCGTTTGGCCACTACTTCCTATCTAACAGTTGTTTGTTCCTGCAAGCGCAGCTTCGGGGGTTCTCGGCCACCCCTGGGGCTTCGGTTTGACCGCAACTTTGGTATCAGTCGTTACGGGATAGGTCGAATTCGTCGTTGATTGAATGTCGAATGTTTCTGATCTAGGTGCTGAATGCACGCATCGTAAGCAGTTGGAGCATGTTCAAGATTTTGCCACCGGCGCTGCAAGGAGCGCTTGCGGACGAGGATGTCTAGGTCGCCCGGGAGAGGGCGCAGACGATGGGTGGTGCCGGGACGATCCGACTGGCATTGTGTTACCGCAATTAACTCTTTCTGTTGAGAGCAGCTAAGTCTGAAATCGCAGTGACGGTTTCTTAAGCGTAGGTTGCGGACACAAGGAAGACATGCGGATACCGGGTAGGTACCCCTTGCTGGTGAGCTCGCGGAAAAAGACGTGGGAGACACCGAACTGACGCATGTACGTGCCCGGCCGCCTGGTGATACCAAGCGGGGCGACGCCGACCGTAACGATGCTTTTGCGTCACACAGATTTTTCTACTGTGGCCTCGAGCAATGGCGGCGCATGACGTGCTACTCGGAGAGGAACTTATGTACGGCTTCGAGAAAGATGTCGAGTCTGTCGTGATGTACCCAGTGGCCGGCGTTGGGCACGATTATGACCTCGGCGTTTCGGAATAGCTTGGCGCGTCCATCCTTCGTCGGATCGCCGGACCAAGAGTCGCCGCCGCCGACGAGCAGCGTGGGGCAGCTGATCTCGCCCCATAGCTCCCGTGCCTCGTCCTCATCGAAGTGATCGGGTGCGTGGCCGCGAGCGTAGTTGTCGAACTTCCAGGAGTAGGTGCCGTCTTCGTTTTGGTTGATGCCGTGGATCGTGAGATGACGTGCCTGTTCCTCGGAGAGATTGGAGTTTGCGTCGTGCATCCTTGCGATCGCATCCTCGACGGAGTTGTAGCGTCTTGGGACGCGTCCGGCGAATCCACGGGTCTGATCAATCCATTCGCCTATTCGCTGTGGTGCCGGTTTCCGGCCCGTCTCTTTGATCTCATGCTGGCGTGGACCCAGTCCCTCTATCGAGATTAGCTTGTGTACCTTTTCGGGGTAGATCCCCGCGTATTGCAGG
>CAZZMQ010000096.1:0-8185 GCA_964655365.1 uncultured Dehalococcoidia bacterium
GTCGCGGACTAATGAACATAAGGCCCTGGTGGTCGCCGGCCCTCGGCACGCCGACTTGCCCGTGGGCGGGGGTGTGGGGGTCGGCGCCGCGCGACCTCTTCTTAACCCTGTGGGGCCGCTGTCGCATGAATTGGTACTGGCCACGCCACGCTGGACCGCTCGCTCGCACCCCACCAGTTCTCCACCACATTTCAATCCTCACCCGGACCGGAAGTCGGGTGCAATGCACGGCACCCTGCTCCCGCAGATCGTGGCCTAGCGTAGTCGCCCGTCCGGACTTCGCGGAGCTACGCCATCTCCGTCGGACGAGCCGGCGAAGGACACTCGTGATCGACTAGGGCAGTAGCCCTAGCGCGTAGTACGAGTCGATGGTCGCGCGCAGGGTGTCGTCGATCGTGTGGGTCTCGAGGCCGAGCTCCTGCTTGGCGAGCAGGCAGTACGACCGCGGCGCGTCGCGCGTCGGCTCCTTCGGCGCGCCGTTCTCCATCTCCTCGCCGCCGATATCGGCGACGGCTGGATAGAGCGCCTGCAGCTTCGCTTGCAGCTCCCAGGTGAAGAGCTCACCCGAGCGGTCGCTGGCCGACAGGATGTACCGAGAGCCGTTCTTCGCAACGGTGCTTTCCAGGCACAGCCGGTGGGATCGGGCTGTGTCGCGCACGTCGACGTTGTTCCACAGCATGCGGCCGCCGGGACTCCTCTTATATTGCTTCCCCATCAGCATGTAGCGGATGCAGTTCTGCCAGCTCCAGCCCTGGTTGTGGTTCTTACACATCAATGGGCCGATGACGTGGACCGGCAGGATGGAGATCGCATCGAAGCCGCCGTCTGCGTCGGCTTCTTCGTACAGGAGCTGCTCGGTTCTCGCCTTCGCCATCGCATAGGCGATATTGCGGTCCTTGGCGATGTTCTCCTCTGTCCAGCGACCTTCGTAGGCGTCGAGGTTGTCGCCGCACCAGTCCTTCTCGGTGTAGACGTAGCCGCCCGGGCGAGGGTGTAAGACCGCGGCGAAGGAGCTGGTGAAGACGACGCGTCTGACCGTGCCGGCCTTCTTCACCGAGTCGATCACGTGGCGATTCTCGGTGAAGCAGCCGTCGTAGACCTCCTGCGGCGTCTCCTCGTTGTGGCCGACCGCGGCGCCGGCGTGGATGACCGCGCTCGTGCCGCTGAAGGCGTCGTCGTAGCTCCCCGGCTCGAAGAGGTCCGCGGCGAAGAGCTCGACCTGCCCGCGGAGCGCGGGGTCGTTGTTCATGGCGAGTATATGATCGACCTTCTCGGGGATGTTCGGGTCTCGCACGCAGGCACGCACGCCGTAGCCGCGCTCGAGAAGGTCGTGGACGATCCAGGATCCGATGTAGCCGCTAGCGCCGGTGACGGCGACGGGCCCGTTGGCCGGTGAGATTGCTGTCATGGTCTTCAATCCTCGTGTGAGCGGTTGATCGCGACTGAGCGCGGAGGAGTGGGCTCGGAGCGCTCATTGTAGCCAGATGCGCGCTGGTCGGCGGTGACTTCCGTGGCGACCGGTAGACTCGCCGGATGGGCGGCGCGGAGGAGGCACCGAGGCCACGCTGCGGGCGCTGCGGATCGTGGGTAGCGCCAAGAAATGAACTGCTTGAGGCCGCCGCTATGTCGATGGCGGACCCTTCGCACCCCAACCGTCGCCGAAAGGCTCGTCGCGCCAGGCCAGCGCATGCTTCAACCCCTTCTCCCGCGTGATGCGGCCCCACTCTGCTATCGATGGTGACTCATGTGCGATAGCGTCGAAGTCGCCCGATGCGTAGGCAGCCGTGCGTAGGCCGGCTAACTCGAACCAGCGGTTCGTCGTGTGCTTGTGTACCGTCAGCATGTCGAGTGGGACTTGAGCCACTCGCTTACAGAAGTCGGTTACGGTCTGGTCCAACCTCTCTTCCTCGATCGCGTGATTGATCATTCCAATCTTTTCTGCCTCCACCCCATCGATCATGTCGCCGGTGAAAAGAAGTTCTTTTGTCTTCAGCATGCCCACTTTGAACGGCCAGAGGCAGGTTGTGGGCGGGACGCCGAGTGCCCGACCGGCCGGGTGACCGAAGCGAGCGTCTTTGGCCGCGAAGACAATGTCGCAGGCTCCGATCATCTCGCCACCCCCTGCCAGGCAATAGCCTTGTACCTGTGCGATGATCGGCTTGCGATAACTCCACATCCAGAGCCAGCGCTCCACCGTTTCGCGCATCTTCTCGCGGTCGATAGCGATCCGGCTCTCACCGAACTCGGCCGCCATGTCGCCGGTGCGCTCGTTCGGGCGCCAAGACAACGAGCCTTTTGCCGGCGTCAGGTCGTACCCGGCGCAGAAAGCTCGCCCCGCGGCCTTCAGTCGAATGACGCGAACCGCATCGCCTGCCCTTAGCTCGTGTAGCGCGTCGAACAGGTCCTTAAGCAGCCCTTCGTTCATTGCATTGAGTTTTTCCGGCCTGTTCAGCGTGATCGTCGCGACTGCGCCGTCGACGTCAAGTAGGACGTTGTCGTAGTTCGCCATTGGGGTACCCTTCCGGTTGTACTGTCGGTGGCTAGGTTAGCCGGATCGATCACTTCGCGCGGTCGGCAGGGCGCTTGGTCCGCCTGTCCAGAACGGCAGGTTTGGAAATCACTTTTACGGTATTCGCGTCACAACACCGCATCCGCCCTCTAATCGAAGAAGAGGGCTGGCGGAGCGGTTTGCCGAAGTTCTAGGCTCCTTAATCGAAGAAATTGTGGAGAGATCCACCGCGTATCGATGCGGGTGTTGGACCCGGTCACTTGTCCGGATTTGATCGTCCCATCGTCAAAGCACAAGGTGATGGTCGTGGCATCCGCGACCGCATGTGCGGCAGTCAACACCCGCGTCCGGCTGACGCCGCCGCCGCTGCCACATGACCTCCAACCTGCCCCCGGCGACTCGATGTACACCTTCGCTTGCGCGGCTTCACGCGTCGTGAATCAACGGGTCAGAGCTGCCTCGGTGAACCCCCAGTTGTCTCCGTCAAATTGAATCTGTTGCCAGTTGTCCTGGGCGTAGGCGACTCCCGGATTAGATCGCTGCCAGTTCTCCGGCCAATCGCAGGTTTCGAAGATACTGCCGTCGAGAATCGCTGATTCCAGCAAATCTCCTCGTTCGACCATGAGACGTAGGGCGGCGGCGGCGGGGTCGGCTGTATTGAGACCCTCCCCAGCGAGCGCATCCTGGCGGGCGGTCTGGAACATTCCGCTAAACGGATCGGCGACACCGTTTAGCTCGGCAGCGACGACATACGCGAAGTAATGTGCGGTTCCCTCGGCAACCCACCGTAATGCCTCGTACTGATCGACGCCGATCTCTCCTCCTTCGGTGCAATAGTCCTGGAGGTAGTTTGACAGCGCGTGATAGAGCTCGTGCAGATAGGTGTGTTGGCCCTCCGCATCGGTCGACTCAGCAGGAAACGCGTAAATTACCGCTCGAGAATCAAAACACGGTGTGGGGGCTGTCGCGACATCAGCCCCGCCCTCCATCCAGGAAATGACCCTCGTTTTCCCTTCGTTGGCTTCGGCGCGGGACTGCCACCCACCAAAATTCGTGCCGCCAGGACTCAAACATGGCGCAGCATCGACCCACGCCCCGTATGCATCCGTCAGCTGATCCATCTCCGCGGTGGTTAGAACAACTTCATACGTATTGAACGGATCATCTCCCGGAAAATCAGCCTCCCCAAGCATCTTTCCTAGTGGCCAGACAAAGCTATGGATATCGGCCTGCCACCAACTCATCTTCGCCGTGGCGACTTCAGTCCAATGCCGAATCTCTTCCGTTGTGAACCGACTGAAGTTCACGATTTCAATGCGCGGTACATGCCCAGTAGTGTTCCGCGGGGTTGGGGCGACCCAGCCTGTGTCCGGCTCCGTGGTGCCCCCCTTCTCCGGCTGCGTGGCCGCCGGCTCGGCTGGCTGTTCCGCAGCGTGCTCCTCCGGCTGCACGGCGGCTGGCCCGGCCGTCTCCACTTCAGCTGGCTCGGTTGGCTGCTCGGGGCTAGAAGGGACGGCTCCATTCCCTTCGTCTGGTACGCCCCCGCCACAGGCCGCCAGGATCAGCACGCCGACAAGGATCGTCAGCAGGCCCACGGGGGGGAGGGGTCTGGACCGGGAATTCAGTCGCATGCGGGCAGGGTAGCGAATGGCCTCGCGCCACAAACACGTAGTGGCCACTTGTCGACCGCGGTTGCACACTCTGGAGAAGAGGGGAGCAGGGCGAGGGAATCTGGCCTCCGCCCCGTGGATGGGCCGAACGTGCTCAATCGGTCGATCCTGCTAGGCTCGGATCACGGTCTCGGGCGAGTGCCCGGGCGAGTGCTCGGGCAAGCTGAGGAGGCTGACAGTGGTCGACGAACGCGAGATCGGAAGGCGGGTCAAAGAAGGGATCATTGGAGTAATCCGCGGAGCGGGTGAGGTCACGCAAGCGGCGGTGGAGACCGTCGCGACAACGATCCAGACAACACTCAAACAAGGCGGCGAGACCGGCACGGCGGCCGCTGAACTCGGCGTGGGCGCGGTCAAAGGCGCGATCGATGCCGCGGGCGACGTCGGGGGCCAGGCGGCCGAGACTGCAGCCGACACGGTGGAGAAGGCCGTGGACTCCGCCTCCAAGGTCGGCGCGTCCGTCGGCAATGCCGCCAAGGGGGCCATGATCGGGACCGTGCGCGGTTCGAGCGATCTCGGCATCGAAGCGCTCGGCGCGGTTGGCACCACGAGTCGCACAGCGGTGAGCGAGGCCGGAGCGATCGGGGCCGATCTGACGACGGCAGCCGTGGGAGCGGTTGAGGGTGCGATCGAGGTTGCGAAGGAGACGGGCCTCAACGTGGAAGAGGCGGCGGCGGCCGCCGCCACTGGGGCGATCGAGGCCGCTGGCGAGGTGGGCACTGCCGCCGCAGTGCGGGTGCGTCGCTCGGTTGAGGGCACGATCCAGGGCGTCAAAGTGGTGGCGAACACGACAGTCGGAAAAGAAGAGTGATGGGCTCGTAACGACGTATCGTCATACCCGTGCCAGTCGAGCACTGCGCGGGGTGTATGGCTGCGTGGCGCCAGGCGGCGCCCCCGTCCGCCGCATCGTTTCGCGTCAGTTGGCGCACATCGGTGCCATCGGCCCGTATTGGGTAGATTCCCGCGGGCGCCACACAACGACGGAGGGAATCAGGATGCCGGCACGGCAGGACGGCGGTATGCGATTGGCAGGGAAGGTCGCGCTGGTCACGGGCGGCGGCAGCGGGATCGGCCGGGCATGTTGTGAGCGCTTCGCCGACGAGGGCGCCAAGATCGCCGTTGTCGACATCCAGGACGACAACGCGGCGGAGACGGTGCGTCTGGTTGAGCAGCGCGGCCAGCGCGCGATCGCGCTGCACTGCGATACCAGTAGTGAGGCGGACAACGACGCGATGGCTCAGGCCGCCGTGGACGAGTTCGGCCGGATCGATGTCTGCGTCGCGGCGGCCGGGATCTCACACGCGCAGTACGTCAGCGGGGCCGACCCCGTCGACGTGAATCCGCTCACTCCCTCCGTCGATTCCGCGACGGGATTCGTCGAGAACAAGCCCGTCGAATACTGGGAGAAGGTGTTGGCCGTCAACCTGACCGGCGTCTTCCTGACCGATCGGGCGGTGGTGCGACAGATGCTGGCCCAGGGCAGTCCTGGATCGATCGTCAATATCGCCTCAGCCGCGGCCAATCTGCCGATGCCGGCCGCCGCGGAGTACGCCGTCTCCAAGGCGGGCGTTTGGTCGTTGACCAAAACGCTGGCGGTGGAGCTGGCCAGCCGGGGGATCCGGGTCAACGCAATCGGTCCCGGCGTGACCGAGACGCCGATGGTCCAGATGTGGACCGACGATGAGACTTGGATGGCGGAGTACCTCTCGCGGTCGCTGTTGGGCCGCTTGGGCCTGCCGCTCGACATCGCCAACACGGCGCTCTTCCTGGCCAGCGACGAGTCGTCGTTCTTCACGGGTGAGCTGTTGAAGCCGAACGGCGGCATTTTCACGGGTTAGAAGTCGGCTCAATCCGGCTGGCTCGAATGGATTGCAGGAGGCGGAGACATGAGCGGACGACTAAACGGCAAGGTCGCGCTGATCACGGGTGGTGCGAGCGGGATCGGCCGGGCCTGCGCGGAGCTGTTCGCGCAGGAGGGCGCCGACATCTTGATCTCCGACCTGCACGACGAGAAGGGAGCCGCAGTCGCCGCGGCCGTCGAGGCGTTCGGGCAGCGCGCGGTCTATCGTCACGCCGATACGACATCGGAGGCCGACAACGAGACGGTCGCGGCCGCCACGGTCTCCGAACTTGGCCGGCTCGACATCTGCGTCGCGGCGGCCGGCGTTTCGCACGCCGCGTACGACAGTGGCAATGTTGCGCCCGACGAGGAGCTGATGCGGCGTCGTTACCAGGCTCCGGATGAGGGGCTGATCACGAACCGCCCGGTCGAGACGTGGGAGAAGGTGATCGACGTCAACCTGACCGGTGTGATGCTGACCAATCGCGCCGCGGGCCGTCAGATGATCGAGCGGGGTGAGGGCGGCGCGATCATCAACATCGCCTCGATCGCCGGCAAACATCCGGCCATCGCATCGCCGGAGTACAGCGTCTCGAAGGCGGGCGTCTGGATGCTGACCAAGTCCTTGGCGTTGGAGTTCGCCTCGCACCAGGTGCGGGTCAACGCGATCGGGCCGGGCTTCATTGAGACGCCGATGACCGAAGCCTCCCGCGCCGATGAGCAGATCCGGCAGCGCTGGCTGGCGATGACGCCCCTGGGCCGCTTCGGGCTGCCAGAAGAGGTCGCCTACGCAGCGCTGTTCCTCGCCTCCGATGAGGCGTCGTTCTATTCGGGCCAGATCCTGCACCCTGACGGCGGTTTCTTCACCGAGTGAGGCGGCTACGCTCGTCGAGCGCGAACAGCTGGTGAAGGAGCGACAGATGATCACCGTGTTGACCGAGAGCGGCGCTATCGATTTGGAGGTTGCAGAGGCCGCAATGGAGCAGCTCTGGCTGCGTACGGAGGATGTGGAGCCGCTGACCGGCTGGGCATTGAAGCCGGAAGGCTTCTGCCGCGGCGCTGTCTGCACCCCGGTCCCTCTCGGCCGGGAGGCGGAGTTCAGTCGCACGACTGCGGTCAACGTGGCCGAGTTCTGGCGCTTGCGCGGTGCCGTTAACGCTCACAGCCGAGCCCATCGCGATCCCCATCAAACCGATGAGGATCGGTGCCGGTGACGCGGAACCGGCGAAACGGGATGTCCCCGCAGTTGAGATCGGGTGGGGGTGGCGGAATGCACACGTTGGGGTAGGACGGGGCGCAATTCTGGCTCGCCGATTTGGCGGCGCTCCAGATCCCGCGCGCAGCCGCCCGCGCGACCGCTTCGGCCGCTTGATAGTGCGCGAGGTATTTCACATCGGGCGGGTAGGTGCGGACGGTCGCGAGACCTTCGGCGACGAGGACGAGATTGACGAACAGAAGCGTTCCCGAACCGTCGTCGACCCAGACATAGCGCAACAGCCGATCGAAGCGGTCCCGGTCGGTCAGGTCGGATTCGAGGAAGACGGCGCCAGCGCCCAGCAGTTGGGCGTTGCGCGCGGACGCCTCAGGACCGAACGCCTGCACCGGCTGCCCCGGCGCGACGGTCTCGGGGGTGTCGACGCCGATATAGCGCACGGTGTCGCGGGCGCCGTTGGCGAAGCGCACCTCGATCGTGTCGCCATCGATGATGCGGATGAGATCCACCGGGATCAGCGCGCGCTCTGGCAGGGTCGCTGGCGTGACCGAGCCGTGGTCGGGGACACCGCCACCGCAGGCCATCGCGAAGAGCGCGCCGATGAGGGGCAGGAGCAGCGCCACCGCGAAGGGGCGTCGGGACGAATACGTTCGCCGGGTTCGCATGTAGGCACGGTAGCGAATGAGGTCCGGATCTCCGGCGGCTCGGAACTTCGAGCCCAAACGCGTTAGGGGGACCAGGCGGCGCCCCCGTCCCACGCATCGTTTCGCGTCAGTCGGACGCCATTTGGGCCCGCGGGTGGATGGCGGCGGGAGATCCCCCCACCGTCAGCAATTGCACGATGTTTTTGGAGTAACGCCCGCTCCGGCGCCGGCCCCGTCCCAGCCGGGGAGCCCCGACCCGACCACGCGTTGGTCGCAACATGGCACCAGAATGGCACCAATTGATCGCCC
>CAZZMQ010000097.1:0-4491 GCA_964655365.1 uncultured Dehalococcoidia bacterium
TCTACCGTGTCTAGTGTGGGTCCGAAGTCGCGACTCGGGGCCTCAACGGGCACGATCGGAAGTTCCTGCGCCCAAAACGACTCGAAACCGACCTCCTCGGATCGCTTCGCCAATGCGGCCGGATCTATCGACGCATTCGTCCAGGAAAAAATGCCGATGTCCATTCGTAACTCCGTTAATCACCATGGCTCGATCCAGACTTGGGACATCGAACAAGAAATCTCGGCAGCCACTTCCTCGAGCTTATACCCGTACCGTGATGATGGCGGGAGCTGAGTGGTGGCTGGGGGAGACTATCAGGCGCCTTAATCTGTGGAAACGCGGTCGTCGTAGAGTAGTTGATAGCTCGGCCAATTCCTTTATAGAACGGAACACAGCTCCGACGTGGCGTTGCCGCCGCGCCCCGATAGCCAGTACCCCGTGCCCGGCGACGACAGGTTCTACATTGCAGATGGTCCCACGCAGCCGTCGAAGGGTGCACCGGCGAAGCGTGTCTTAGAGCGGCGCCCCGAGGCGGCAGTGAATGAGCTCACCGAGCGGCACCGACCGCCCGACGCCGATGAGCAGCATGCCACACTGCTGATCTACCAAGCCCTCGCCGCTGCTGGCACTGCTAGGTGCGCGACCGTTTGGCGATAACCTCTTGTCCGAAATCGGCGATCAGGTCGCGTGCCCCGGCAGCATCCGTGCAGGCGATGGCGATGTTGTCTATCTCGGCCGCCTCGAGCTGTTCGAGGAGTTCGATGATCTGCCCCGGCGTACCGGTCAGCGTGCGGCCGATCGCGGTCTCGTCGATGAATTGGTCCTCCTGCGCCTTGAGGAAGGCCATGTGCCCGGTATGCATGTCCAGGTAACGCCGATCGGGGTTGCTTCCGCGCACGTCCCCGTACCCCACGATTGCACGATGTAGCGGTGATACGCGGCGGCGGCGGCGGCGGGATCCTTGAGCCCTAAGTTCGCGCCCGGGCCGAAGTGTGATTCCCACATTGCGTGTAGGCCCCCCAGCGCACTGGTTCCGACCCGTTCGATCACGCGTGGCGCACTGAACGTGATGTCCTGATCTAGCGCCTCATGCCGCTGGCCGCGCGCGCCGGTTCGTCCAAGGCGCCCTCTTGCCAGACGCGATCACCGAAGTTCGTGCAACCCAAGCCCACCACTGAGACCTGTAGATCCGACTCGCCCAGTCACCGGTAATCCATGATGTCTTCCCACTCGCCGGTCCGCGGTGCAGTCGGCACCGCGCTGATACCGAGCTGCGGACTGGAATCATGTGCCGCGCAAGCGCGGGTCTAAGACATCGCGAAGGGCGTCGCCCAGTAGGTTGAACGCCATTACCAGCAGCGTGATCGCACCGCCGGCGAAGACGCTCTCCCACGGATGTAAGTCCAGCGCCCCGCGTCCGGAGGACACCATTCTGCCCCAAGAGATCGCACCTGGTGGCCCCGCGCCTAAGAACGAGACCGTCGCTTCGGCTAAAATGAAAGCCCCGATCCCAACCGAGAAGACGATGATTAACATCGAGCCGATGTTAGGCAGCACGTGCCGCACCAGAATGCGGAGATCGGAGGCGCCGGTCACGCGAGCCGCCTGGACGTATTCCGACCCACGCACGGCGAGCACCGCGGATCGGATGAGGCGCGCGGCGAAGGGGATCCCGCCAAAACCGAGGGCGAACACGACATTTCGCGTGGAGGGCTCCGAGATCTGCACGATTAGCAGGATCAAGATCAGGAACGGGAATGCATAGATCGCGTCGATCACGCGCTGGACGACCAGGTCGATCCAGCCCAGGTAGTAGGCGGAAATTGCCCCGATGATGAGGCCGGCGACGACGGCAATCAGCGAGGCGCCGAAGCCGATGGTCAGTGCGAGCTTGGTGCCGTGGATCACGCGGGCGTAGATGTCGCGCCCGAACCTATCGGTGCCGAACCAATGCTCGCCGCTCGGCGTTTCGAATATTGCCACGACGTGTGGTGAGCTGATGTTCGGATCTTTGGCGAGCTCGGCGATCGTGGGATCGGCCTTAAAGTTCGGATTCTCCGCGGCAAAGACGAAGGTCGGGTCGTAGCGGTCGAGCGGCCCGGAGAACAGTGCCAGCACGATGAAGACGAGGACGATGACGAGGCCGCCGCCACCGAGTTTCTTCTGGCGGCAGAAGCGCCCCAGCGCGCGGGATACGCTCGTAAAGCGCGTCAACGGCGAGAGGCGTTCCTCAAACGGTAGGGAGGTGGGGGCACCGGGAGTCGTCACGCGAGTCTCACGCGCGGATCAAGCAGCCCGTAGAGGATGTCGACGAAGAGGTTGGTGAAGACGACCACGAACGCCACGACCAAGACGAGGCCTTCGAGCAACGGCGTGTCACGCAGGGAGACGGACTGGAAGAGCAGCCGGCCCACGCCGGGGATGTTGAACATCTGCTCGAGCACGATCTGGCTGCCGATGATCGTCGCCACCGTCAGGCCCATGACCGTGAGTACGGGCAGCCAGGCGTTGCGTAGCGCGTGGCGCAGGATGATCGTGCGCTCCCGCAGCCCTTTCGCGCGGGCCGTGACGACGTAGTCCTCCCGCAGCACTTCGAGCATCTGGGAACGCAGTAGCCGCATGGTCGTCGCCGTGCTCGCGATCCCGCCGGCGAACATGGGGATCAGATACCACTGGAGGGCCAATTTCGGGTCCTCCCAGATGTGGGGTTGCCCGGTCACATCGATCCGGAATAAGTTCCACTCTAGGACGAGGATCACGGCGATCGCCGCGGTCCAGAAGACCGGCGCGGCGAGGGCGAAGATCGCGCCGCCGCGTAAGAGATAGTCGGGTAACTGATCCTGCTTGACGGCGCTGAGGATGCCAACCGGGATGGCGATTGCGAACCCGACCAGGACGATCAGGATGCCGAGCTCGATGGAGTAGGGCACGGCCCGGCCGAGCTCGCTCCAGACGGAGCGCTTGGTGAGGAATGACTCGCCGAGGTCGAACTGCACCAGATCCCATAGGAACGCGCCGTACTGCTCGATCACGGGCCTGTCGAGCCCAAGGATCGCCTCCGCCCGTGCGATCGACTCGGGGGTCACGCCGCCGAGATTCGCGCTGGAGAACTGCTGGGACGCGAAACTGCCGGGCAGGACGTGCACGGCGAAAAACACCAGCGTTGCCACGATCCAGAGGACGATAATGTTCAGAACGAATCGGCGAATGATGTATGGCTGCACGGGACCGTTGACGGTTTTCTATCGGAAGATGAAGAGAGGGGCCGGGCGGAACTCGATGGTTCGCATCCCGGCCCCCAGTGATCTCGTCGTGTAGCTCGTCGCCCGCTAGAGCGGACGCGGCTCCGGCTCCGTGCGACCTTCGATGCTCGGATCGGTCGGGTCGATCCACGCGTCGAGGGCCTGCAGGCTCTCTGACTCGAAGGTGTAGCCCTCGGACTCGGACTTCAGCGCGGCGTGCAGATAGTTCCACGAGACCGTCGAGCCGACTGGGTTGTAGATGATGTGACGACCGAACTGCCCATTCTCGAGGATGAACTCCTGGACTTCACGCACAAGTCCGTAGGCGGTTTCGTAGTCGAATTCCTGGAATGCGGCGTCGAGCTTGGCATCGATCTTCTCTGGCTCGCTCACGCTCCAGTAGTTGCCCGCCGCGTCGGTCTTGAACGCGGCCGCCAAGTCCGCTCGTGCGTCCGGGACCGTCAGGTTTGGAATCCAGGAGAAGAACGTGGAGAACGTCTTGTCGAACCACGAAGGGAAGATCTCACCATAGGTTTGGTTGACCCCTCGGAACTGGTCGGTGCCGAACGCCCGGTTGAACATCGCCGCGATGGCCTCCGTCGAGCCCGGCCGCGTGGCCTCATAGGCCTCTGAATTGACCCAGTCGATCGGGCCCACGTCCGGACCGCCGCCCGCGCTCCAGAGTTCGTTGGCCTCCTGCAGGGCCGCATCGCGGTCGAGGCTGTAGGCCGCGAAGTTGGTGATCTCGTCCTGCGGAATTGCCCAGCCCTCCTGCACCCACGGCACGGGGCCGCTGACCTTCCCCAACCCCTGCGAGAATTGCTGGATGAGCTCACGCCGTTCGATGGCGAGGTCGATCGCTTTCACCAAGCGCGGGTCGGTCCAGGGTTCGAGGTTGATATTGACGTAAGCGGCAATTGGGAAGGCGTCGCCTTTGAAGGAGATGAAGGTCGAATCCGGGAACTCCTCATGGATTGCCTGGTGCAGTTCTGCGCCCCCGCTCAGCATCGAATCGACCGCCTTTTGCTCGAAGGCGATCCGGTAGGCTGTCGGGTCCTCGAACGACTGGTTCCAGACCCAGTTGTGCGCCCGGGGACCGGGGCTGTGGTAGTCCTGGTTGCGAACGGCGGAGATGGTTTGGCCGGGGTTCCACTCGGTGAGGATGTAGGGCCCGGTCCCGATCACCTTGTCGGCGGAGACATCGGCGCTCTCCGCTTCGATGGCACTGAGGAGTTCGGGCTGGCCCATGAGGTTGAACTCATTGCCG
>CAZZMQ010000097.1:4501-5581 GCA_964655365.1 uncultured Dehalococcoidia bacterium
CAGGCTGGTCAGGGCCCTGGCCATCGCGTAGGGCTCGGCCAGGTTGAGCGTCATCGCGCCGGCATCGCTGTCGATCGTCTCAACCGTACTCCAGTAGTCCTTGCGGCCGAACGGGCCATCCGATCCGTCTTGCAACACGCCGGCCTTCTGCCGTTCGATGTTCCACACGAGGTCTTCGGCAGTCAGCGGGCGCCCCGCGGTGGAGGCTGGATGGTCCGCGCCGGGCCCCTCGGTCTGCCAGTTCACGCCCTCGCGGAGCTGCAACACGACGGTTTGCCCGTCGGGCGTTTCCCATCCGGAGGCGAGATCACCGGTGAGTTCGCCCGTGTCCGGGTTCGCGAATCGCAAGAGCTTCGATTGAGTCCGGCTGAGCACCCGCAAGACCTCGCTGGAAACGCTCTGGCTGGCGTCGGCGGAATCGAAGATGACTGCCGTGATATCCACGATTGTGCCGCCGTCGACGGGCGTCTTGTCGAAGCGGGAGACTGGGGCCTGCTCCTCGGCTTCTGCTTCTTCCTCCCGTGCTGGCCTGGTCCTGTTCGTATTGGTATCGGCCTGTTCTTCCGCCTGCTCCGCCTGCTCCTCCGCTTGGGCTTGCTCCTGCTCTTGGGCTTGCTCCTCGTCAGGCTGGGTTTGTGTAACGGCGGCTACGGCTGGCGCATCGTCCTCGTCGTCCCCACACCCGACGAGCGCGAGGCCCGCTGCCCCGACACCTGCGCGGCCGCTAGCCTGGAGCAGGCTGCGTCGTGATATTCGAGCTCGGCGACTCCGAGACCAGTAGGTGTTGTCAGTCAACGGTTGTTCTCCAAGCCTAGGTGCTCTTTTCCTAAGAGTTACGCTACCCACTGGCAGAACAGTGGTCAAAGATTCACGGGATTCAATTCCTCGGCTTAACGTCACGAGCGCCGGCCCTGGCCCTGTCTGTGATTACCCGCTGTGGTTGGTCACCGAAGAGGACGTCGATGAGAAGTCCGAGCGATCCGGAATCCGAGTCTGGATGGTGCCCGGGAGATCTATGGTCAGGATCTCTTGGGCCACACCAGCGCGCTCATATTGCGCCGCTACAGCGCCACCTCCGAT
>CAZZMQ010000097.1:5668-6526 GCA_964655365.1 uncultured Dehalococcoidia bacterium
GCCGCTCGCTCGGTCGTGCTGACCTCAGGTGGCAGATGTTCCCGCATTCGGCAGTCGCCACGCGTCAGCGACGAGTTCGAAGGAGCGGCAGCGGTCCGCCTGCGCGTAGACCATCGTTGTGAGCATCAATTCGTTGACTTGGTAGCGATCTACGAGATCTTCGAGCTGTCGCCGAACGGATGGGGGATCGCCCTTCACTACCGGTTGTTCCCATTGACTTCGGAGATCGAGTTCCATCGGGGTCCAGTCGTAGGCGGCGACCTCCTCCGGCGTCACCATCTGCATGGGTTGACCCTGACGGAGGCGGACGAACGAGAGAGCGCTTGGACCGGCGAGGAAATCAGCGTGGTCGGCGGTCTCCGCGCAGATGACGGAGACGCCGATCATCGCGTAGGGCTGTTCCAACCACTCGGAGGGCTGGAAGGAGTTGCGATAGGCGGCGAGGGCGGCAGCCGTGTCGCCGGCGGAGAAGTGGTGGGCGAACGAGAAGGGGATGCCAAGCTGTCCCGCGACCTGCGCGCCGTAGTCGCTTGACCCTAGCATCCAGAGAGCGGGCCGGTAGCCACGGGCAGGTGTGGCGACGATCTGCGGGTGTGTGCCGTCGAAGTAGGCGAGAAGCTCAGTCAACTGGCTGGGGAACGTATCGACGACCGTCATCGGATTGCGGCGCAGGGCGGCGGCGGTGTTGGGATCGGTGCCGGGTGCGCGCCCGAGGCCTAGGTCGATGCGACCGGGGTGTAGAGCTTCCAGCATGCCGAACTGCTCCGCAACCGCGAGGGAGGCGTGATTGGGCAGCATTACGCCGCCTGAGCCAATGCGGAGGGTGGTGGTGGCCCCCGTGAGATGCGCCATCAACAC
>CAZZMQ010000097.1:6536-7148 GCA_964655365.1 uncultured Dehalococcoidia bacterium
CCGTCCCCTTAGTCCCCGTCGCGGAGATGCCCGTCATTTTGGACCGCACGGTGCTGCGGCTCGTGTCGTGCGAGGGTTGTCCACGAACCGCGGCGGCGGCGCGGGTCCCTCCGCCTCAGCCTCGGGGGGTGGTGGCCCCCGTGTGTTGCGCCATCAACACGGCCGGTGACGAGCTTGCGATACCGGGGAGGTTGTGATGCTCCGCCACCCAGTGGCGCCGATAGCCGAGTCGCTCTACGCGTTCTGCCAAATCGATCGAGTGGTGCAGCGCCGCCGCTGCGGTGGTTCCTGCGGGAACAGGTGCGAGGTCGAGCACCGAAAGGGGGATGGACGACGTGGTAGTCATGCGCGATCTCAATTCGCTGATTCGCGCGTTTGCGCATACGTAGTGTCAGGGATCGGGGGACGTCGAGTCGACCCGATCGGTGGTGACCGCCCGCCGCGCGATGATGGCGCCGGGGTGGATGGGGTGCGCATCCGCCTCACCCCATGGAGTTCCAGCTCTACTTCGGTGCCTAGACGCCGTCGCTATTCGCCGAGGTCCAGCTGCTCGAATTCGGGCGGCCGACGTTTGCCGAACGCCGCGATCGTCAGCTTGGGCATCTCTCGCTG
>CAZZMQ010000097.1:7158-7657 GCA_964655365.1 uncultured Dehalococcoidia bacterium
AGCGGCGCGGATTGGTAGTTCGCCACTCTGGTGCTCCGGCTCCGAGCGTGTCTCGCGCACATGGATCGTCGCCCACGCAGAAGCCCCGCCCTGCCCCCGTGAGGATCACCGCTTGCACCTCCGAGTCGTGACTTGCCTCTTCAATTGCAGCTAGGGCCCCGTCTAGGAGCCCCTTGTCTGTCGCATTCAGCCGGTCCGGGCGTTTCAGAGTGATCGTTGCGACGCCTTCGCCGACCTCATAGAGACAGAATTCGTTCATTGGGGTTCGATTCCTTGATGCCCACTGGCTGTCGATCGGCGGCAGAGTAACCGCCGCATTGCGTCGGGCAACGGCGGACGACCGAGAGGAAGCCTGCATCGTGTTTGGCTCGATACGACTCGCCGAAGTCGATCGCTCGAGGTGTCATACCTCCTGCTAGCCTTGCGCCACGGGCCGTTGGAGAATGCGAAGGAACATGGCTGACCCCGCTCTGCGTCTGCGTCAGATCTGCCTGCTGGC
>CAZZMQ010000097.1:7667-8158 GCA_964655365.1 uncultured Dehalococcoidia bacterium
CCTCCGTGCTGAGTGCGGCGTTCGATGCACCGGTGGTTTTCCGCGATCCGCGTATGGCCGCCGAAGGCACCCTGACTAATACACATATCCGGCTTGGGGACTCTTTCCTTGAGACGGTCTCGCCGACCGACCTCGCCTGGGAGCGCTCCACCACGCAAACCCGGCTCCTCGCACGGCACGGCGATTGCGGTTACATGGTGATCGTCCAGGTGCCTGACATCGGGAAGGCCTCTCGGTCGATGGCGACTCAGGGCGAAGGTCGTGGGATCGTGGCGGGAAATTGGAATGTGTGTGCTGGCTCGCCGGGCTCCGGCCTCGCCGGCGTCGAGGCCGGCCGGTACAAGGTGGGGGATCCGCTGCCCAAACGGTCCGGCACGGTATCTGGCGTGAACGCGCAGTTCCATCCAGGCGATTTCGGGACATTAGCAGAGATTCAAGAGAACTGGCCGGGTCACGACATGTTTCCAGAGAACAGGGGCGCTTACTTCCCA
>CAZZMQ010000098.1:0-8045 GCA_964655365.1 uncultured Dehalococcoidia bacterium
ACAGCGATCACCATCCGCTCCGCCCAAATACACATTGGACGGTGCACCGGTAACACAGTTCGCAGGCCTCTCAACCTACGCGGAACAGATGCTGGTGCACCAGAACGCACTGGTGAAAATTCGTGATGATATGCCGCTCGACAAGGCCGCCCTGATCGGCTGTGGAGTGACGACGGGGGTGGGTGCAGCACTCAATACGGCCAAGGTAGAAGCGGGGTCGACCGTTGCGGTGTTCGGGGCTGGGGGGATTGGCCTCTCTGCGATACAAGGTGCGCGGATCGCGGGCGCACGCATGATCATCGCCGTCGACACCGTCGAGTCCAAGCTAGGCACCGCGCGCGACTTCGGCGCAACACACTCCGTCGACGCCTCATCATCCGATCCGGTCGAGGCAATCCGGGACCTCACCGGGGGCGGAGCCGATTACACGTTCGAAGCCGTCGGACTCAAAATCGCGGCGGAACAATGTTTCGAGTCGATCCGTCGGGGGGGACTAGCAACGATCATCGGCATGATTCCCCAAGGCCAGAAAGTCGAACTCGACGGCGCCAGTTTCTACAGTCAAGAAAAGAAAATTCAGGGCAGCAGCATGGGGTCGAACCGCTTCCGCATCGACATGCCACGCTACATCGACTTCTATCAGCAGGGACGCCTCCTCCTCGACGAGATGGTGACGCGCACCGGGAAGCTGGAAGACCTCAACGAGGCCTTCCGGGCCATGAAGGCTGGCGAGGTCGCTCGGACTGTTCTGACCATGGACTAACGTCGGGTCGCAGAGCGCGCCGGGATGTACTCCCCATCCTCGTGCCATCGAACACGATGCTCCTCGGCATTCCGAGGCGGACGCTATCTAGATTCCGTCAAAGGAATTAGGACAGGCGTGGAGCACCGGGCCAGCGATCGCTTAGACGCAGGAAAAATCGGCGCTCGCGCCGTTGGCAGCTGCAGCGTCTTGGAGGCGGGTGCAGGCCCGCTCAACATCCGTCATGAGCGGAAACAAGGACCCATCGACCGCCTCCAGGAGCACCCCGACATCCTCCAGGGAATCAAACGATGAAGCCATCACGGTAAATCCATCCCAGAGGACCGTGAGAGCCTCAATCGCCTGTATAAAGGCATCATGCTCGTCGGTGAGTTCCTCCGGCGCCTGAAGCGATTGCATTGACTCGACAAACTCGCGAAAGATCTCGCTAGTCGCACTAAACATGGTGCGCAGGGCATCCTCCATGTGCGCGAGTGCCTCGTCAGCATCATCGAAACTTTCCATTTCCTCCAAAGCCGATTCGAACACCGGGTCCAGAGCCGAGCCTTGCTCATCAGCTCGTTCAACATTCGCTATAACGGCAGAGACGTAGTCATCCAGAGGAAGAACGGTGGCGGTCGACCGATCGCCCGTGGCCTCGCCCCCCGTCGCATTCCCTCCCCCGCACGCCGCGAGCATAAAGGCTCCTAACAGGACCATCGGCAAGCTCACGGCGGGCAGTCGTCGAAAAGAGAAATTCATCATTTGTCGCCTTGAAGAGTGCTCGGATCTTACTCGTGTTGTAGCGGGTGAGCCAGCTGAATCAGCTCGCGGTAGAGAGGCACCGGCCGCCAATTCGACCCGCCGGCCGCCTTGTCGAGTCGAACACGTAGAAGGTAGGCGAAGCCCATGCAGCCGGGGCCGGAAATCCCGACGGCGCAAGCGGGTACGACGCTGAAGCGATCCCCTCGCCTCCTAAAAATCAAGGAACCCCTCAAACAGAGCAGAAAATTCCGGAGAAAGACTCTCCTGTATCGCGCGTCCAATCCCGTTCAATCGATCGCGCATCTCCTCACCGCGAGCGAGATCGTTCGAAGAGATCGCATCGATTAGCGTCCGGCGCGCATCCACAATCTCATGAGCGAGCAGGAGAAATCGATCGTGATCATCGGCGAACTGACTGGGCGGCTGCAGCGCCGACAGCGTCCCGAGTACTGCCTCGAACTGATCCACTAGCGTTCGCTGACGGCTCGCGATTTTGGCCTCGGAGGCGACCTCATTCTCGAAAATCGCGGTCGCTTCAGCCCGATACACAGCAAGAATCGCCTGGACAGCCTCTTGGTAAGTCGCTACCTCCTCAGACATCTCCGATGACCCTGTGGGATCAGCATGAGTCCCCTCGGCTTCGTCAATTGCTACGGGCGCCGACGTGCCAGCCGTCACCACCCGCCCTTCGCCATCCGAGCCCTCGCCGGAAGCGGGCTCGACGTCGTCGGTTGTCGCAACCGATTCCGCCGGCGGCGGCTGGACGTCAGGGCCAGTGTCCGCGTCCTGCTGACTACCTTGGACTGTGCCCTGTAGTACGAGCGCCTCATGCGCGGGCTCAGGATCGCGAGACACTAGAATCGCAGTCGCCGTGATCGCCACAGCCGCACTCGTGAGACTCGCCGCGAGCCCCACCTTAACCGTCAAGGTAGCGGCACCCCACCACCCCACGGAACCGTGTCCGATCTGCGAAGCAACGGTTCCAATCCAAGCGCTAGTCCCGGTGCCACCTCCTCCAACCGACGCGACAGCACTACCGCTGGGCACGGCTGACGAACCACCCGTCCCAAATCCAATCTGTGCCGTCATCGCGTCCCAGACGCCACTCTGCAAATCCGGAAGCGCACTAACAGGACTAAGACCCGCGAAGATCTCTGCCGGCGATGCGAACCGGTTACGATTCGCATCGCAGCTCTCGCACGCATCCGCATGCCCCGCCACCAGCCGCTCGACCGTTTCAGACCACTGTGGCTCTGCTGCCGCCAGCAGCCTGTCCAGATCGGCACACGCATGCCGACCACGAAGCGCTAAGAGTCGCCCACGAACGGCATCCTCAAGCGCATCGCGTAATCGAGAAAGACGCGTGTACACAGCGCCTTTTTGAAGATCTAATGCCGTCGCAATTTCATCAGCTGTAAGCTCCTGGCGTAGATGCATATCAAGTAACGAGTATTCGTCGGCGGAAAGAGATGCCGCCGCATCCCACACTAAATCCGCTGACTCTTGGGTCTGCGCCAGGGCCTGAGGATTGGTCCCTGGTGCCGGGTCTACGGCCGCGAAATGTGGGCGCTCGTCATCGTGTTCGCTCCAGCTCGTTTGTGTCTCACGAGAACGTTTCCGTAACTCATCCAGTGCGGCATTACGGGCCACCGTGAAAAGCCAAGCCTTCAGGTTGTGTGGTCCCTTCCGTTGGGGGGGGTGCTCCCAGGCTCGCACGAAAGTGATCTGGACAACGTCCTCCGCGAGGGCCTGATCTCGCACCGTCCGTCTGACAAAATCATAGACCGCTTGAAAGTAGCGCTGGTACAGCGTCGCGAATGCAGCCGCATCGCCTGCCAACAGCCGCGCCGTCAGAGCATCGTCATTCGAACCTACGGTCTCCGCGACTGTGTCCACTTCCTCTTGCATGCGTGATTTAGCTCCCCGGCCCTCCGCTCGTGGGCAATGCCACGCGGCGTGAGGCTTCCTGGAGATCGACTGGCGGCGTCCGTCCCTCCGTTCGCAGCGAAAGCAAGGCGCAGAACAGATCCATTCCCACCCGCGGCATCCTCAGCGGTTCCCCCATGATCGGGGCAAGGGAAGCAGCGCTCACTTCCCGCGCCATGAGAATCAGAACTCGCACCGATTATCTCGAGAATTCCCAGTGGACGATTACAATGTCGTCCACGCCGGACAGCCCACTCAGGGGATGGTTCTGCCATATGGTGAGTCGATCCCACGTCTGATTGACCCAATAGCTGTAGTGAATCGCGGGATCCGGCTCGAAACCGTTGGACTCCGCTACCCCTGTTCCTAACGCCGTAACATTCGCCGCTGTCTCCACGACAGCTCCGCTCGGGTAGGTACAGACCGACCGCACGTCCGGAACTTCCGCAACCACCATCTCCAGGATGTCTTCGACGATTATCGACACCGCCCCGGTCGTGATCCGAATGCGGTCGGCGCCCGCGGCACCAGCTGTACCCGCAAGGGTGACGCTGGTAACGGAGCTGAACTGTTCCTGCGTTGTCAGGCTCTCCGTACCTCCCCAGCCGAGCGTCTCTGTGATCGTCTGGACCAGTCCATGCTCATCGATTCCGGTGATCGTCACCGCCATCGGCCCGATCGAGGCATCTGCGTCCGTCAACTCCACCTGCAAGTGTGATGCGATATTCGGCTGGTTCGCGATCGTGAGCGCCCCGTCCGCGGGCAGCACCAATGAGACGATGTCAGTGTCGTCGATCCACAAATATGTCCCTCTCCTCCAGCTACCCGTGGCAGCCCCCTCGTAGTGGCAACTCAGAGTGAGGCCAAGAACGGTGTTCTCGATGCCCGCTGCCGTGGACCAATCCTCTCTCCAATCAAAAGTGGTAGTCCCCGAGCCCGATAGAGTCGTCGAATCTATCGTGAGGCGAACTCCAATTTCCGCTGGCGAGTGAAGAACCTCTCCCAAGCCCACGACACTCATCTCCGTCAAGGACAATGTACCGATGAGCGCCGACTCCGTACCTTCCCCCATAATGCACGAGCCCCAAGCCGTAATGAGTATGCAGGAGTGGGGCACGACGAAGTGCGGAAAAGCAGGGATTGTGATGTGCTCCGCGGTCGAAAGCTCGGCGCCGGCAGTCGCAGTGATCCCGTCCGTCAGTTGGTACCAAGTCCCGATCGAAGCGGACTCCATATGGACCCAAAGGGCATCAAATGGTTCGACGGTAGTCAGCGTATTCAAGGGGGTTGGGAGTTGCGGCCGATACGATTCGAATCTGCTAGTGACCGAATCGTATCGATAGGCACCAGTGAAATCCGTGCCGAGTGGTGCGAAAGCCATCGCGGGCCCAGCGGCCTTCCCCGGAATCCAACCGACCAAATTCCAGCCAGGCACCAGCGAGACGCTCGCATCCAACGGGCGGGAAACCATCGCGATATTCAAGGCACGCTGCATCTTGATCCAGATAGCATCGCCCGGAATCACGTCCGTGAGACTATTCAAGAACGTCGGAACGCCGGTTCGAAATGATTGCCATGCTTGCGTGGCCGGATCCCATTTGAAGAGGGCTTCCGCCCCGTAAATTTGCTCGGTCAGTTCGGACGCCGTCAGAGGATCGCCGGAATATACGATTGTGTTCCAACCCGGCGCTAGGCCCAGCGCCCGCTTCGGCGCTGCCGCGGAAGTACCCGCCGCATCAACGCCGACGGTCGGTGCCTCGGACGGGTCATCCCTCAACGGGGAGGATGTGGCCGCCGGTCGAGCCGCGCAAAGCGCCGCTGCGACGTCCGCTGTGATGGAAAACCCGTCCCCCTCTTCGTCGGAATTAAGTCCAAACTCGCTCAGGAAATCGTCCAGCTCATCCGGAGCGACAGCGATCACACACCGAATCGCTGAGTCCAAAGATTCGTCGGTAACTTGTGCACCGACTGATGATCCCATTACCTGTGAAACCGCGATCGCTGTGAGAAATAGCAAGAAGACTCCGAAGCGTCGGAATCCAGCCGCATTGGCGTACTTGTAATTCATGCCTCTCACCTTCGGCCTGGTCCGTTCCTGATTTCGAATGGAAGCTTCAGTACTGGGGGTCTTCCAATGACCGACACACGATCTCCTCGTACCAGGAAGAGCGTCCAATAGACAGTGCGGTCCCTTTCGTGAAAATCGAAACCACGATTTCGCCAAAACGCAAAGCATTCGAACAGTGATTCGGCCTGTATTCCCTGGCATCATTGGCAACATAGATCCTGTTCCTAGTCCATACGAGCGGAGCATCCGCTCGTATGGACTAAACAGACCGGTGCGATAATCCTTACAAGACGTACACCGTTATGTCGTTCTGCCACGAAATCCATTCTGCCGCCCGCGATGATAGCGGCGGATGCGTACGCCGATATCCTATCGGTGCTTGGCACCAGGAGATGGTGCTCGCTCCACTCCTGAGTCGGGTGGCTCAGCGAGTACCGCCTTGGAATCACGGGACGAGTCAACTTGCAAATAGGGTCTAATCCGCTTCAAGCCGATGCCTCCCGATGATCTCCCGATGATCTCGGAGGAGACAATCCAAGAAGCGGGATCCCAGGGCGCTGTCGAAGAGCGACAGCCCCGCAACTACGTGGGATTCGATTCCACCCCGCGCATGAGGATGGAGCGGGAGATCTTGCCGTTCCGACGTACACGCTCGAAGTCGACATCTTGAAGACGCCCAACGGGCGGCGTCGCCAACTGGAAGTGGTTGTAGCGATCCTCACCACTCACTGGAAGCACCGCGAGTTCCTCGCCACCCGGCATTGCCATCGCAGTGGCGATTAGACGAATCGCGAAGCCGATCCGGCGGTCGTCACTCTGGTTAGGGTTGGAGGCATGGAAGAGATGCCCATGGTGAAGCGACGCCTGCCCGGGCTCCAGCACGACGTCGGTGGCGTCCGACTCGTCTACCTCGACCGCGATCTCCTGCCCGCGCGAGAGCATATTCTCCTCCGCGAAAGTGTCGACGTGTTCGACAATCGGTCGCTTGTGGCTGCCGGCCACGAATCGCATGCAGCCACTCTGCTGCGTCGCTGGCGAGAGCGCCACCCAGACGGTGACCTCTTGCTGGTCGTCCAAACCCCTGTAAGTGAGGTCTTGATGCCAGGTGATGTGATTCGGCGACTGCGGCTCCTTGATGACGCCCTGCCCGCCCCCGGCGAGCAGGTCAGGGCCGAGGATTTCAGAGACGCTCGCCACTAGGCGCGGATGCCGGATGAGTTCCGCGAAAGAGGGCAACAGGTGGGCTGTGCTTCCGCGCAGCATCGCCAGCTCCGCTGGCTGTTCCGCGAGATCAGCCTCAGCCGATTCCAGATCGGCGCGCAGGTTGCGGGCATCGTCGATGCTGATCAGGTCGATCGGGAAGACAAACCCGTCTCGCGCGTATATATCGGCGCTGGTTGAGGTCATCATCTCCATCCCCCTAGCAAAAGCATCCTAGGCGAGGTCTCCCACCCTAGCAAAACGAGCCCCTCGCGAGAGAATCTCCGTCGAGCGGTTCGCGATGGTCAGGAGTGCGACGACACCGAATCGACACATCCCTGGCGGGGCAGCTGCTATTACCCGCCTTGGGTACACCAACCTCCGCGCGAACCGGAGCGAAACTAAAACCGCATCTGAAAGACCAGTGCCTCCTAGGTCCCGACCACGGCGGGCCCATCGTCCATCCCTCACCGCCATGCCGAGGTAGCATCGGCACAAGCCAGCCAATGTCGCGCAGCCCGATCATTCACCGGCGGGCGATCAGACGGGGAGTCCTATGGTCCGTGAACAGCCAGCACCGAGTCCGGTACGCAACGACCTGCCGCAGTTCGCGGAGGAGGTGTTGGTCATGCGCCACCACCGCCTAAAGCTAGGCTCGCACCATCAGTACTACGCTTGGAGTATGTCCGGACTTTGGCCGTTCTTTATGCGCATCGGAGCGCGGGTGGTCGGCGAGTGGAAGGTGATCTACCCGGACGGCAGCCCGCCGCCGACCGATCATGAAGACGGTTGGCGATTAGCGCGCTACGCGGGCATGGAGCACTGGCGTGATACTCGCGGCGGTCAAACGCTGGGGGGCAATGGGCCAATGGCAGACCGGTATCGGGAAGCGATCAGCAACCGCAACCGCTACCTGCTGGACGAAGACGATGTCCTGTTCCTCACCGGTGGCAGGATGGCTCCCGGGGGTCCCTACTACCTCCCGGGACTCAGCGAGCAATATCCCTCACCCAGTGCGCCTTGATATGGCGCAGCCGGGCGACGAACTCGTAGCGTTCCACCGACACAAGATTGAGAAAGGCAGTTTCGATCGCTTCCACTCCGCACTGCCGGAGGCGGTATGGCCCTTCCTCGAAAAGATCGGCACGCGCCCGATTGGAGAGTGGCGCCGATTCTATCCAGAACCGCCGGCTGGTACTCGCGATACGCTCCGGCAAGGAAACGATCGCCGACGCGACGGATACGACCGTGAAAATGCCGAGTACGATGAGGCCGTGACGATGACCCGATACGCGAGTTACGAGCATTGGCAAGCGACCCAACGTCCTATTGCGCTCGGCGGTG
>CAZZMQ010000099.1:0-7782 GCA_964655365.1 uncultured Dehalococcoidia bacterium
CGGCCCGTGGGTGAGAGCACGTTAACCGAGATGTTGTCGTCTTGGTAGCGCACCGCTTCTCGCTGGGAGAAGTGCTCTAGGGCTGACTTCTCTGGACCATAGAACAGATCATCACCTAACCGCTGGCCACTCTCGTATGGACCGGGTCCGGGGAATGTTGATCCGCGTGAGGAGACGTTGATGATATGACCACTACCCGCGGCCTTCATATGTGGGAGCACGGCCTGCATCATCAGAATCGGTCCGCGGAGGTTGACCTGCAGGCTGAGTTCGATGTGCCGTTCTAACACCGACTCCAGATCACCGGGGACGAAAATGGCTGCGTAGTTGATAAGAATGTCGAACCGACACCATTAGGTCAACAATTGCTCGGCTGCGCGCCAGATGCATTCCGGATCGCGCAGGTTAAGTACGATGGGCAGGGCCGAATCTCCTGCCGCGTCGATTTCCGCACAAACAGAATGGATCGTGCCGGGCAGTCGCGCATCTTGGACCTTCACAGTGCGGGCTGCTACGCCGACTTTCGCCCCGGAGCGTGCCAGATACTTGGCAATATCCGCCCCGATTCCGCGGCTGGCTCCGGCGATGAGAGCTACCCGTCCTTCGAGTGACATCTTGTTTTCCCCTTGAGACTGAGTAAGGCGACTACGTGCTGTGCCGTGTGACGATCGCGCGGGCCTGGCTCGTGATTTCCGGTAGCGCCTCTTGGAATGCCGCCTGGTCCAATGCTGCCGCCACATCGGGATAGCCCGCGCGCTCAATCATCGGTCTGAGACGGCCCTGCTCAAAGCGCCCCAGAATCCACGAGAGCGGATCGCCGGCCGCTGTCACATCCAGCATGAGGCGTTCATCGTTTTGTTCCGGCCCGTAATGATAGTGTGGCGCCTTGGCAAAACAATCGATCCGGAGCAGTTCGGTATCGGTGCCGTCGACATCGGCGTAAATCTGGATGCAGAGTCCGGCGTCGCCTGGGATGTCGTTGCGGTAATCCATCGCGATTTCGACCACGCTGACGCCGATCACTGTAGTGCCCTTGTCCATTGCGCTCTCCTGCCGACGATGTCGGGATCCTCGGTTGCTGCAACCTGCTCACCGGCCCGCGCCGGCTGGCCGGCAGTCTAGCCGACCCCACGACAGCGACGCTCGTCCCGCGGGAGTCCAATCGCACCACGAAGTAGAGGTAGCGACTGCGGGTTGCAGCGTTTTTCTGAGCACAGCGGCGGCCGTGCTGCTGAAAACCGTGCGAAGTCAGGTCTGCGAGATCTGTGCTTTACGGTCCTGGCGCCGCGAATGCAGAGTGGGTTCGGTATAACCCGACGGCTGTTCGCGGCCTTTGAAGACCAGATCGCATGCGGCCAGAAACGCTTCACCGTCGAAGTCCGGTGCCATTGGTACGTAGACGGGATCATTGGCGTTTTGTTGGTCCACTACGGCCGCCATGCGTTCCATCACGCCGCGCACGGTCTCTGCTTGCACGATGCCGTGGTGTAGCCAATTGGCGATGTGCTGCGATGAGATGCGACAGGTCGCGCGGTCCTCCATCAGACCGACATTCTGAATGTCCGGCACCTTCGAGCAGCCGACACCCTGGTCGATCCAGCGCACGGTGTACCCCAGGATTCCTTGCGCGTTGTTCTCGAGTTCGTCGCGGATCTCTTCCTCGGACCAATCCACCGACTCCGCCACTGGGATCTGCAACAGGTCATCTACTGTAGCTCTGTGTGCCTCGGAGGCCAGTTCGCGCTGGCGTTTGAGCACGTCGACTTGCATGTAGTGCGTCGCGTGCAATGTCGCTGCCGTCGGCGAGGGCACCCAGGCGCAATTCGCGCCGGCTTTCGGATGTCCGATCTTTTCGGTCAACATCTTGCCCATCAAATCTGGTGCCGCCCACATCCCTTTGCCGATCTGCGCCCGGCCTTGCAGCCCACAGGCTAGACCCACGTCAACATTCCAGTCCTCGTAAGCCGCGATCCAGCGTTGCAGCTTCATGTCATTCTTTCGGACCATAGGGCCCGCCTCCATCGATGTATGGATCTCGTCACCTGTGCGGTCGAGGAAGCCGGTGTTGATGAATGCAACTCGTGACTTGGCAGCGCGGATACACTCTTTTAGGTTGAGCGTGGTTCGGCGTTCCTCATCCATGATCCCGAGTTTGACCGTGTTCTCTGGCAGACCAAGCACGCGCTCGACGTGGGCGAAAACATCGACGGCTAAGGTTGTCTCGGCGGGACCGTGCAACTTCGGCTTGACCACGTAGACGGAACCACGCAGCGAATTGCGCTCGGATTCAGGTCGAGCAAGATCGTGCTTGGCGGCCAGCACCGTAATGATGGCGTCCAGCATCCCTTCGGGCGCCTCGTTGCCATCGCGATCGAGTACGGCCGGCGTCGTCAGCAGATGCCCCACGTTTCGGACCAGCATTAGCGCCCGTCCACGCAGCGTGATTGACGATCCGTCAGGAGCCGTAAACATGCGATCGCGGGATAGTCGGCGTATGAAGGTGTTGCCCTCCTTCGTCACGGATTCCGTCAGGTCACCTTTCATCAGGCCCAGCCAATTGCGGTAGGCATCGACTTTGTCTTCGGCGTCGACCGTGGCAACGGAATCTTCGCAGTCCATGATCGATGTCAGTGCCGATTCCAAATTGACATCGGCGACGCCAGCCTTGTCGGTCTTACCGACGTCATGTGTCGGATCGATCACAATCTCCAGGTGCAATCCGTGCTGACGTAGAAGAATTGACGACGGCGTTGCCGGTTCGCCGTTGAAGGCAGCGAACTGACTTGGATTCGCCAGCCCCACGTTGCGACCGGACTCCAGGACGACCTGCAGGTGGCCGGCGTTGACGCGGTACGCCGTCGCGTCAACGTGGGACCCGTCCATCAGTGGGAAAATCTCGTCCAGCAGCGCGCGCACACGCGCGATCACTCGGTCGCCGCGCTCGGGGTCGTAGGGTCCAGGCGGCGGCAAGTCACCAAGCGCGTCGGTTCCGTAGAAGACGTCGTAGAGCGAGCCCCAGCGTGCGTTGGCCGCGTTCAATGCATAGCGCGCATTCGTCACGGGCACTACGAGCTGTGGTCCGGGCAGCTCCGCGATTTCGGCATCCACATGTTCGGTGTTGATTAGGAAGTCGGGCCCTTCCTGCTCCAGATAGCCGATCTCTTCAAGAAAGGCGCGATAGGCTGCGGGGTCGAAGTCGGCGTCGTGGTGCTCGCGGTGCCAGCCGTCTAGCGTGGTCTGAAGCGCTTCGCGGTGCTCCAGCGCCTCGCGGTTGCGAGGTCCGTAGTCTTGCACGAGATCTGATAGACCTTGCCAGAACGTTTCTGAATCGACTCCGGAGCCTGGCAACGCTTCATCTTCGATGAATCGATGTAGCACGCTGGCGACACTCAGCCCGGCTAGCTCCACTTGGTCTCGGTCACTCATAACGATCTCCGTCCGTCTGGCTCGCTATCTGAACCAGCACCTTAGTTAATGTCATCACCGCATCCCGGTTGGGAGAGCCAGGGACCCGTGGCGCCGCCGCGAAGTACCTACCGAGCATCTTACGTCGCTAAGGTGCTCTGGATCAGCCTCTCCGTCTCCTGCTCTGCGCACTGTCGGTACGCCCTTTAGCGTATTCTTTGGTGGCCGCCTTCTACCCCAGTTGCACGTTGAAAGGACGACCACTATGCCAGGAGTTCCTACTGCCGCCACTAAGTATGAGCCGGTGGCGGGCTGGGCCAAGATCCCGCACGGGTTTTGGCTGCGCGAAGCGACTTCTGTCGCCGTGGATGCGCATGACCGCGTTTACGTCTTCAATCGCGGCAACATGCCGATGCTTGTCTTCGATTCCGACGGAAATATGATTGACCATTGGGGCAACGACACTCCCCACGGAGATATGGAGTCGATCACCGACCCTTACGGTGCCACGCGGCTCGTCTGGCGTGGCGTCCAGTTCAAGTGGCCGCATTCCGTTCGGGTCGACCATGACGGCGACCTCTGGTTGGTTGATGTTCACACGCACCAATTGACGAAGACCGACAGGTCCGGCACACCCCTGATGACTCTCGGCAGCGGCGACCCTGCCCCGCCCCAGAGTGGTGATCCGTTCAACAAGCCGACGGACCTCGCTATTTCGGCGTCCAGCGGAGACCTCTTCGTCAGCGACGGTTACGGCAATTCCCGCATACATCGCTACGCTGCCGATGGTCAGCACATTCTCTCGTGGGGCGAGCCCGGAAGCGATCATGGCCAGTTCAGCTTGCCTCACAATATTGCGATGGTTGACGACGACCATGTCATCGTCTGCGACCGTGAGAATCATCGTGTGCAGCAGTTCACCACCGAAGGTGAATTTGTGCGCGCTTGGCACGTCCATCACGCGGTTGCCGTCGCGCGTGGCCGCGGCGAGGATGACCACCTTTACATTGCCGAACAAGGTCCGCCGCCCGTGCAACATGGTGTCCCCAACCTGGGCCATCGCGTCTCTATCTACACACCCCAAGGGGACCTGGTCACCCGCATTGGTGCGACGCTGCCAGGTGAGTCGCCCGAGCGGTTCCTCTGGCCTCATTCGATCGCGACGGATTCCCGAGGGGATGTCTACGTCGCTGAGGTCTCCTACGTCGAAGTGGGCAGTCGTATGACCCCACCGCGTGAGATGGTCAGCCTGCGCAAATGGCGCCGCGTGAATGCTTGAGCTATAGCGACGTTCTCCCTAGTTACCACCCGGTCGCTGGCAAGGGCGACGAGGGGTAGCATGACCCGGGTCAAGAGGAAGGGGTAACGATGTCTCAGAGCAAGGACGCTGTTCGCTTTACTGTCGCGGTGCCGCAGCCCAGACAAGTCCAGCAGAGTGGGGGGTCGCAGTTCAATCTTGCGGCGGAAACCTATGACTATGAGCGGGAAGCTCTCGACCGGATTGGGGCCGAGATCATTGAAGTTCCGGCCGAGACTGATGCCGATTTCGTAGCCGGCGCAAAGAATGCAGAAGCGGTGATCGCTCGTGGGCGCCGGATCAGTGCAGAAATCATCGCCGGACTCGACAACGTCGTGGTGATCGGCTGCGGCAGCGTGGGAACGGATACCGTCGACGTTGACGCCGCTACGGCGGCTGGCATTCCCGTCACAAACGTCCCCGATGTCTTCATCGAAGAGGTTGCCGACCATACGCTGGCGATCATGCTGGCAGCGCAACGGAGGCTCTACGAGGTTCGCCAGATGATGCAGGACGGGCGCTTTAGTGAGGGGCACCCGTATCTTCGTAACTTTCCAAGACTTTTCGGCCAGTCGATTGGCTTGATCAGCTATGGCAACGTGGCCCGTTCAGTCGCGCGACGCTGCCAAGCGTTTGGGCTCCACGTGCTTGCACACGATCCCTATGTCAGCGAACTCGAAATGACCCGTGACGGAGTCGAGCCTGTTGGCTATCAGGAACTCTTTGAGCGGTGCGATTTCGTCTCCAATCATGCGCCGCTCAACGAGGAAACGCGAGGCATGATTTCCACCACGCAGTTCGCGGCGATGAAAGAGTCGGCTTTCTTTGTCAACACGGGCCGGGGGCCTTGTCACGATGAGGCCGCCTTAATCGATGCGCTGGAACGCGGCGAGATCGCCGGTGCCGCTCTCGATGTTTTCGAGACCGAGCCAGTCGATTTGGAGAATCCGCTCCTGCGGATGGATAACGTCATTGTTACGCCGCATATCGCCTCGGCTACATCGCGAATGATGCCGGAGACGCGCCGGCGGTTGGGGGAGGAGCTGGCTGCGGCACTTCTGGGTCGGTGGCCGCGTAGTGTCGTCAACCCCTCCGTGCTCGACAAATCCGTGCTGCGGCGTTGGCAGCCTATGCCGATGAACCGTGGGCCCAACCGCTGAGTTTCAGCCCTAGGCAGATAAGACAGGAGACACTATGCGAGGCAACGATGCGATCGCTCAGATCCTCAAGGCGGAGGGTGCGGAGTACCTCTTCTGCTTCCCCGACAACCAGCTGATCAACGCTTGCGCAGCGGCTGGGATTCGGCCGCTGATGTCGCGTACCGAACGTGCGACCGTCAATATGGCCGACGGTTACACGCGTATGCTCAACGGACGTCGCAACGGCGTCGTTGTCACCCAGGCCGGTCCCGGAATCGAGAACGCCTTCGGCGGCATTGCGCACGCATACGCAGATTCGGTGCCGATCTTGGTTATCCCGGGTGGTACATCGCGTGATCGATCAGGATCAGAGCCTGATTTCAGTGCAGTAGCAAACTATGGCGGCGTCACGAAGTGGGCGGCGCAGGTTAATCAGGGCGATCGTGTACCCGAGTTTTTGCGTCGCGCCCACACGTATTTGCGGGCCGGACGCGGCGCGCCAGTTCTACTAGAAGTACCGGCCGATGTTGCCGTCGAGGAACTCAGTGACGAAACCTTTAGCTACCTTCCAGTTCAGCCTCGTCGCAGTGCGGGTGATCCTGCCGACGTGAGAGCCGCCGCCTCGGCACTGTTGGCCGCGAAGCGGCCGATGATCTTCGCTGGCCAGGGGGTGCGCTGGGCCGAGGCCAGCGACCAGCTGGTGCAGCTCGCGGAACTTCTTGACGCCCCCGTGGCCACTACAAACTCTGGCAAGAGCGCCTTTCCCGAGAACCACGCGCTGGCTTTGGGAGCGGCTGGCAACACGGTGACGAAGATGTCGCGCCACTTCCTCAACGAATCCGACTGTGTTCTCGGCATTGGCGCGAGCTTCACGACTAATCTTGCCTCCGCTGCGATCCCACCGGGCAAGGTCCTGATTCAGTCGACTGTCGATGTGCAGGATCTCAACAAGGAGCACCATCTCGATCACGCGATCATCGGTGATGCGCAACTCGTCCTCGGGCAGCTGATCGATGAGGTGCAGTCACAAGCCGGTGGCGGCGCCCGCACCGACGGCGGCGTTGCCGCCGAAGTAGCGCGGATTCGTGCCGAGTTCTACGACGAATGGATGCCGTTACTCACCTCTGACGAAACTCCGCTTAACCCATATCGGATCATCCATGACACGATGCAAACCGTCGATCTCGATCTGACGACTGTCACCCACGACTCCGGACATCCGCGTGACCAACTCGTTCCCTTCTGGGAACCCACCGTGCCGCGCGGGTATCTAGGCTGGGGTAACTCGACCCAGTTGGGCTACTCGCTCGGTCTGGTGTTAGGCGCCAAGCTCGCTGCGCCCGAGCGCACGTTGATCAACTTCATGGGCGACGCAGCGATTGGGATGGCCGGAATGGACATCGAAACCGGGGTTCGACTCAATATCCCGATCCTCACGATCGTGCTCAATAATCAGGTGCTGTCTGGCTATCCCGCTCGCTACCAGGCTGCTGTTGAGGAATATGGTTTCACTGAACTCTACGGAAACTATGCCACCTTGGCGGAGGCGCTGGGCGCCCATGGTGAACGGGTCGACCAGCCCAATCAGATCGTACCAGCGATCGAACGAGCACTGGAGGAGTTGGCTAACGGTCGCCCGGCGTTGCTCGAGTTCATGACTAAGGAAGAAAACACGCTTTCCCGCTATCCCGCGGGCTGAATTCGGGGAGGACGGCGTGATGACCAGTGCGAACCAGAAGGTCGCGATCATTACCGGCGCGGGTTCGGGGGGTGGGCGAGCGTCAGCCCTCGCGTTGCTACGCGAGGGCTGGGCAGTAGTGCTGGCGGGGCGACGCGTCGAAGCTCTTGAAGAGACTAGTGATCACGCCGGAGACGCTGCGTCGAGTCTGGTCGTGCCGACCGACATTACCGATGCCGACGGCGTCTCGCGGCTCTTCACGC
>CAZZMQ010000100.1:0-475 GCA_964655365.1 uncultured Dehalococcoidia bacterium
TGCGCTGGAGGGCGGCACTGTGCGGCCCCATAGGGTTAGCCATGAACTCACGCGCCAAGTCAGTGCGCGTTGGGTCGATCGGATACTGAGATGGCATCACACCCTCGCTTCCAGGATCCGCTGTAGTCTCGGGTGGTCGGCTCGCCAATGCAACCGGATCCGCCATCAACGACAATGGCAACGGGGAGCGGGTCGAGCATCAAGCGTCAGTTGGCTCACGACCGTACACGCGTATGGTGCCAATCCTTTGAGCTCTCCCCCGTCTGCTCAGTTGCCGCCACGCTGCACGCGCACGGTCCGGCGCTCGGCGCTGAACCTTCTCGCTACTTGATGGATTCGTAGACCGCGCGGACGATGTTGCCACCACGCACATCGCCCAGAGCGCCGCTGTCCATACGGTTCATGACGTAGGCGATCGCGACACGCGCGTCGAGATCGACGACGGCGATGGAGCCACCCCAACCACCCCAACGGA
>CAZZMQ010000100.1:485-7711 GCA_964655365.1 uncultured Dehalococcoidia bacterium
GCGGTTGGGAGGAGCAACAGCATCGGCCATATAGGTGGCGAAACCCATGCCAAATGTGATGTGCGAACCCAGCACGAGATCAATGCCGTCAGTCTGAACATCGAGCACCCGTTCAACGGTTTCGGTCGACATGAGAGTGACACCGTCGACGCTGCCACCACAGGAGAGGGCGGAAAGGACACGAGCGAGCGAGCGAGCGTTTCCGGTGCCGCCGGCAGCGGGGATCTCAGCAGCGCGCCACTCGCGACTCCGAGGAGCAGTGGCATCGAGCGGCCAACTTGCGAACGTGCGAAGAGCGATGGAGTCGGAATCAGTGCCGTCTCCACCGGGATTGATCTCGGGTGGGATCAGTTCGGCAACACGACCATCATGCTCGACGGCGAGGCCAATGTGGAAATCCGCGCCGAGCGGTTCCGCGACTTCGCTGCGGAAGAACTCGCCCATTGAGACACCCGTGATGCGCTCCAGGATTTCTCCCTGGAGTTGCCCTTGGGTGATGGCGTGATAACCAGAGACGGTACCGGGCTCCCACCAAGGAGTCTGAAGAGCGAGTGCCTGGGCGATAGCTTTACGGTCGAACAGCTGCGGCGTCGTGATCGGCGGATCGAAGCCGGGCAGTCCGGCACTATGACTCATGACGTGGCGGACAAGCACACTCTCCTTGCCGTTCTGCGCGAACTCGGGCCAGTACTCGGCCACGGGCGCGTCGAAATCAAGCTGACCACGATCGGCCAGCATCAACATGCAGACAGCGGCCATCGTCTTCGTGGAGGACCAGACGTTGACGATCGTGTCTTCCTGCCACGGTTTGCCGTCGGAATCGGCCTCGCCAGCCCACAGATCAACAACTGGCATGCCGTCGAGGGTGACGGCAACCGAAGCGCCAACGTCCAAACCATCCTCAAAGTGTTTGGCGAAAACATCGCGAACGGGGTTGAATGCATCGTCTAAGTTACCGTGGATTTCCAATAGAAACGCCTCTCGGTATTGGGCACAGGAGATAATCGCTCACGATAGTGAATCCTCACCATTCGTCCAGCAGCAAACACGCCCTTCTCGCATGTTCGCGATGACTCATTGGCCGATCAACCAGGGCCCCTAACAAATCCGGACATTACGCCCATAAGCACAGACAAGCTCCGGGGATTCGTTGCAAAAGCGTCGTTTCAAATGGGTCGCAGCAGCAATAGAATCCGAACATCTAGAATCTCAAACCCAACACACCGAGCTCTCCGGTGAGAGGTTCACGGCGCATTCGAGGTTCGAAAACCCCCGTGTTCTGTGCCTACTCCTCCCCGAGAAACCGCAATCCAAAGAGCAGTAGCCAGCCCCTCACGATTTCCATCGGTCAGGGCTATCATACCGACAAGAATGCAAACTCCTCTCGGAGGTAGAGATGGTTGAACACACAAACGCGTACCCCGGGCTGCAGCGAGAACTGCGCTTCATTCCGCTGGGAGTGGGGGATCCACAGACACTGACTCGCGCGCAGATAGCGGAGTACAACACCCGCGGCTATCTCGCTCCGTTCGACATCTTCTCCAAGGCGGAGATCGGGACAATCCGCACCTACTTCGACGACCTGCTGGCAAAGGCCCTGGCGGCCGGCTGGGATAGCTACGCAATGACAAACTGGCACAAAAACTGCCGGGGCGTGTGGGACATCGTGACGGAGAACCGGATCCTGGACATCGTGCAGGACTTACTGGGCGAGACGGTGATCCTGCGACACAGCCACTTCTTCGCCAAGCTACCCGGTGACGGAAAACGCGTGAGCTGGCATCAAGACGCATCATACTGGCCGCTGACGCCTAGCAAAGTGGTGTCGGCCTGGCTGGCGATCGACGACGTGAACGTTGCGAACGGGGCGATGCACGTAATCCCGACCTCGCATCGGAACGCGCAGGTGCCCTTCAGCGAAAGCACCGCGGAAGAGAATAACGTTCTCAATCAGACGGTGACGAACCCCGAGGACTACGGCGATGCACCGGTCGCGCTGGAGCTTCGGGCCGGGCAAATCTCGCTACACAGCGACTGGACCCTACACGGATCCGAGCCGAATACGTCGGACCGACGGCGCTGCGGCCTTGCGATGCGTTTTCTCTCCTCAGACGTGCGCGCATACGACGGCTGGAATCAGCACTCGATCGTATGCCGAGGGTCGGAACCGACTGGGCACTGGGCGAATCACCCGCGGCCCACAGGAGAAGTAATTCCGCGCAAGGACCAAGGAGCATAGAGGAACCAAACAAGGGCCGATCCGGACGAAGTGGCCCACGAACGAATCCGGGCGGGCGATTCTGTGGCCTCTCCGGACCCGTTCCGCAGCTGAATTTGCGAGTCCTGTCTCGAGGCCGAATCTGTGCACCGCCACGGGGGAAGCTGAGGAGCCACCTTCTAGTGGCGGCGCCCGATGGTAGTGGTAACTGCTTCCATATACTCGGGGCGGAAGGACCGCGCAGTGAACAACCACCGCGGCGCATTGGCGCGCCAGTTTCCCGCCATGCTGCATCACGACTATCGCGCCCTCTGGATCGCGGCGGGTATGTCTTCCGCGACCCTCTGGGCGATGCTAATGGCCCGCGCGTGGATTGCGCTGGAATTGACCGATAGCGGCTTCATTGTCGGCGCGGTGACGTTCGCAGGGATGATCCCCTGGCTGATTGCCCCCGTCGGAGGCGCGCTGGCCGATCGCTATGACCGGGCGAAACTGATCGCGGCGGCTGCCGCGCTGCAGATGGGGCTGGCGCTGGGATTGGCCGCGCTTTCCTTCACCGGGTCCATCGAAGTGTGGCACCTGATCATCTTCGCGCTGCTGAACGGTGCGCTCTGGGCAGGCATCGAACAGCCGGCATTCCAGGCGTTGGTGCCGAACACGGTGTCCAGCGCGGCCCTGATGAACGCGATTCTGTTGTTCGGTCTGACGCCCGCGGCACTGGGCCGGCTGATCGGCCCGATAGCGGGCGGGCCACTGCTGGGGGGGATTGGGGCATCGTGGATTTTCGTCTTTGCGGCGGTGCTGTCCGGCCTCGAGATCATGCAATTGCGCCGCATCCAGATCCGGTCGTCCGGACACGCTTCGGGGAGTTCACGAGGCATCGCCGCAGAGATCCGGGTCAGCCTGCGCGAGGCCAGAGAGTTCTTGGGCGTCAATCGCCAAGCGCGCCTGATCATCGCGATGGTGACATTGCATTGCTTCTTCGTGATGGGCTTCGACGCGATCTTGCCGATTTACGCCCGCAACGCCTTCGGAGGCGACGCCGCGGTGTTCGGCACCCTGCTGATCGCCATCGGCAGTGGGGCAATCGTGGGCATCCTCGGCACGAGCTGGATCACGAGCGACCGAGGGCGCGGCGCTATCGTTTTCAGCTCGGGGATCGGCTCGGGGCTCGGCCTCATCCTGCTCGGTGTGGCCCCGGCACTACCAATCGCCTACGTCGGCGCGGTCCTCACCGGTGCGGCCGGTACCGTGTTCGTCGCAACGGCGGTCGCGTCGCTACAAGAAGTCGTGCCCGATCGGATCCGAGGCGGTGTGCTGGCGATCTTCTTGTTCACGGCGGGCGGCATCATGCCCGTAATGAGCTTCGCAAACGGGGCCGCATCTGACGTCATCAACACGCGCGTCTTGCTCGCGGCACCCGGCGCGGGCTTCGTCGTCGTCTTCCTGGCATGGGCACTCGTGGAAGCTGATCTCCGGCGCATGTGCCGGACCGGACGACCGGGCGCCCCGCCACCCGAACCGATCACGGGCGGCGACTGAGCCAATCGCGGATAGGGCTCAGCGCGATCCCATACCAGCCATGGGCATGACCGGGCCGGACCCGTCCAGGCCCGGGGCTAGCCCGGGTACCCAGATCACGACATCCGCGAAGACCACAGCGGTGATGCCAACCGCCCGGGCAAACCAATCGCCGCGGACCCAGTACTTCTCAATTGCGACGACGCCGGCGATGCCAACCATCGCCCAGATGTTCATGAAGCCGTAGGCAGCCATCAGCACCATCAGCGTCCAGCAACAGCCGAGGCAGTAGGAGCCATGGTGGAGGCCGACGCGCAGATCGCGCGTCACGCCCTTGAAGTTGGCATAGTGCAGTACGTGCCCGATCGGTGAGCGGCAATGGCTGAGGCAGGCGTCCTTCAGCGGCGTGAGCTGGTAGATGCCACAGCTCGCGAAGATCGCCACCGCCATCACGGTAGCGGCCGTCGATGAGGCGGAGACGACTTCGTCCACAAGCAGCGCTAGGCCGAAAGCGGGCACACCAGTGGCGGCCCAAACGGCGATGTAGCCGAGCGCGAAGAGGGCGAGCCGCGGTACGCGGCGTGAGGCAACGGTACGCGCATGCATCGAGGCGAAGGGCGCCGCGCTGGGCAGCATCATCGCGGTCATCATCAGCGTCCACATGCCGATGAATGAGATTGCGTCGCGGCCCATCGTGCCGGGAATCGAACCCATGGCCCGATCCGAACTCCAAGCCCAGGCAAGCCCTGCGACGCGCAGCAACGGCAAGACATGCAGGGGCGTGAACTGAATCCCGCTACCCGGAAACGCGAACGGCCGACGGATTGCACTGAAGAGGCTCATGAAACACTAGCCGGAGTCAGGAGTTGGTCGGACTGCGCCTAGACACTCCAGTCGAAGGTCGCGGTCGTTCCGTGTTTTCCCGAGTTATCGATGTCGATGCCGAATGCTTTGATGACCGACTTGGTCGGCGGCGAAATGGTTTCCGGTTCGCTGAACGGCACCCCCGGCGTGTTGGTGGGCTGAACGGGCTCCGTGGCGCCTTCGTGCAACTCGTCCTGGAACTCCGCGTCGATCAGGCTACCCACGCGGATGGTGTGACCGTGTCCGTCATGACTGATAGTGACCGGGGCGCGTTCGACCCCGACTATCTCGCCGGTCAGCTGCGCGAACGCCTCCATCGGACCGCCGGCCGCGCCCGTGAGGATCTGGGCGAGATGATCGACCTGCTCGTCCGTCGCCTCGTCGTCGACGATGATTCCAACCTTCCAGTTGCCTTCCACCATCGCGCCGGGAGAGTCCTGGACGAAGACCGCTCGGCGGCCGGACAGATCGACGCCATCGGCCTGGCCTGCTTCGATCTCGAACGCGATGAAGCCGATGCAGCGCTCCTCATCCCCGGGGCGCGCGAGGCCGGAACTGTAGCAAGGGCAGATCGAGTTGCAATTGCAATGCTCGATGTTTCTTCCGCTCAGAGACCAGGCCATGATCGCTCCTCGATGATACCGGCGCGCCGAGGTACCGGCGGATTGTGGGCATCATAGGTCGCACACCGGTAGACTTTCAATTCGCTGGCGTCCTCATCAATGCTGGGACGGCCGAAGCGCGCCGCACTCTGGACCGAACAGCCCTCAAAAACCCTGTGACCTGTGTCTTCCCCGCCCACGTGTCCGCGGCATTCCGGTGGGGGGCTACCACGAGGATGGCGCCCTCCGCCCGCAGTGCGCGGAGATACAGACCACAGTCTTCCGGCTCCAGTTCAGGCTCTGCGCCAATTCGGCTGGGGTGTGCGGCTGTGCGAGTGCCGCGAGCAGGTGCTGCCGCCGCCAGCGACGCCGACGTGATCGTGCCCGCTGCGCACGGACCAGCCTGGCAGTCGCTGATCAGCGGTGCGGAGCTCTCGACAATCCCTGGGGCAGGGCTCTTGGCGGAGCTCGAACAACCGCATGCGGTCGCCGATCTGATCAGCGAGTTCGTCGCTAACGGGTGTTTCGCCATGCTAACCGCGTAGCAGCCTGTCCCAGTGAGCGCCGCACGACGGCCACCTTCGGACGGCCATGTTCAGTACAGCTTCGTCGTCGACTCCTGGTAGGCCGCGTCGATCTGTTCCGCCGGAAGCTCGAGCGAGGCATGGTCGCGCAGGATTTGGCCCGCCGTCGGCAGGCTGCCACGCTCCGGCCAGGACTCCTGCTGCCAAAGCAACGAGCGACGGATGCACTTCGCGCAGTGCAGGAAGGCCGACTCCACCTCGACGACGATCGCGAGGTGGGGCGCCTTACCGTTGACCGCCATCGACTCGCGCAGGTTCTCGTCGGTCACGATGCGACCACGCCCCTCGACGCGCAGTGTCTCGTCCGTGCCGGGCACCATGAAGAGCAGTGCCGCGTGTGGGTTGGCCACCAGATTCGCAAGGGAATCGGCACGCCGATTCCCGGGCCGGTCCGGGATCGCCAGTGTGTGCTCGTCCAGCACGCGCACAAATCCGGGCGCATCGCCTTTCGGCGAGACATCGCAGCGGCCATCGGCGTCGGAGGTACCAAGGATGAGGAAGGGCGCCTTCTCGATGAAGGCGCGGCAATGCACATCGAGGTAGCTGATCGCTTTGTCGCGAGCGGCGTCAGCGGGCTCGCCAACATACTCGCGCAGTGCCTCCGCACTTGAGATCTCTGATGTAAATGTGGGACCGGTCATCGGGAAACCTCTGCCTGAATTCGCTCGCTGGCTCGACTAGTGACGCTATGGCACATCATAGCCACGGTGAGCTGCCACCCGTCGCGGCGGTTGGTACTTGTGGTTCCGCGTACCGGGGACCCGCAGCAGCTTATTGGCGGCCCAGCCGGCATCCGCCTGCAGCGCACGAGCCAGCCTGCGGGTGACGGCCTCGAGTGCCTGCCAGCCATCGTGCGCGGCAGCCCGATACGGCGTCTCAAGAAACCAATACAGATGCTGACCGCTGCCCGACGCCACCACCGCGGAGGGCGGGATTGGAAACCCAGCGACCGCCGCGGCGAGCTCACTGGGGTCCGCGAATCGCTCGAGGTCGAGGTCGACCCAGACCGCACCCGCCGAAGTCAGGTCCACTTTCTCCCCGCTACGGCTACACCCCGCGGCCAAGCCCACAAACACGTTGGTCCGGTATGCCTACGCCCGCGCATAGGCCGTCGCGGGCGCGTCGAAGTACTCGAATTTCGCGTACTTCGCCCACGTTCGACCGGACAGGAGGAGGCGAATGACACCGCCGTCCGGAAGGAGGGTCTCCAGCAAGGTGAGGGGTTGATTGGAAGGCATAGGAGCACTGCGTCCTGTTCTCCGCTAGGTCTTGGGGGCCCTGACGTTCCACACCCAATCCGGCAGCGCTTCCAAACAGTCAATGCGTTCCTGGGGCAAATGCCCCAAGTGGTAGGCCTTGCGCTGGGTCTGGACCCACTGCCCGCGCGGCAGCCCGTCCGCGGTTACGTGGGTCCCGTGCGCCCAAACATCGGCTCTG
>CAZZMQ010000101.1:0-465 GCA_964655365.1 uncultured Dehalococcoidia bacterium
GAGTCAGCTGCTCTGCCAATTGAGCTAGCGGCCCCACCTCTCCTGATTCAGTGTTGTCAGGCCGTCCCAGTCAGACACCTGGGCAACACGCGCTCTGCTGATTACTCCGCAGAGCGTACACTCCCTTGGTGCCGAACACTACCGATAGGACCGGCGCGGGTCAACGCGACGGCCGCTATGCCACCCATTCTAATCGCCAAAATCCGTTCGTAGTAAACGGAGCCGCGCGTCAGCCGGGACGATTCGCGTCAGGGAAGGAATCGCATAAGATGGCTCCAGCAACCGGGGGCGGTTAGCTCAGTCGGCTAGAGCGCTACGTTGACATCGTAGAGGTCACTGGTTCGAATCCAGTATCGCCCACCACGACAACGCGTTGACGAGGACATGCGCGCGCCATTCAGTCGATTCGTAGAGAGCGGGCGGTCGCTGCAAGCCCGTATCGGCCTGGATCGCGTACCCCCTCCG
>CAZZMQ010000101.1:475-7599 GCA_964655365.1 uncultured Dehalococcoidia bacterium
GTCTGGCCCCCGTTAGCGGGCGCCCTGAGTTCTTTTGCGGATCGCTCTATCAGCGCGACTCGACGAAAGATGAAGATGGGTGGAACCACGGGTAACCCCGTCCCATTGCGGACGGGGTTTTTATTTGTTGCTCCCGCGGAAAAAAGTGGCGGAAAACACCCAGGAGGTATTCGCGCAGGATCGAGTGTTGGTCGCTTCCAACGGATCCCGGAACGGGGGAGGCCGGAACGACGAACATGATCAGCGTCGGAAAGAAGGAGGGCAAGATGACAAACGAACAGTTGGAAATCGCCGGCGAGTTCGCGATCGACGAGGAAGTGTCCGGCGAGGCTATAGCTGCGAAGACCGATGTGGACGCCAGAGAGTGGCTACGACGGCAGCGTCATTCGGCGGCGCATGTGTTGGCGCAGGTCATGTTGCAGATCTTTCCGGAGGCCAAGCTTGGCATCGGCCCACCGATCGCCACTGGCTTCTACTACGACTTTCAGTTGCCGCGACCGCTTACGCCAGAGGATCTACAGGAAATCGAGAAGCGGATGAAACGCGAATTGAAGCGCAGCCACAAATTCACCTGGGAGGAAGTGGATGCACGCACGGCGCGCGAACAGTTCGCGGGGCAGCCATTCAAGATGGAATTGATCGATCAGTTCGCGGCGGACGCCCCCGCCCTAGGGACCTGCACACACGCGGAGTTCACCGACCTCTGTCGCGGTGGGCATGTGCAGCACACCAAGCAGATTGGTCCATTCAAGCTAATGAACGTAGCGGGCGCGTATTGGCGCGGCGATGAGAAGCAACCGCAGCTGCAGCGTGTCTATGGCGCGTTGTTCGCGACGAAAGACGAACTCGCCGCTCACCTCAAGCAGCGGGAAGAGGCAGCTCGCCGAGATCACCGTCGCCTGGGTCGCGAACTTGGACTATTCACGTTCTCGGAGGACGTGGGAGCTGGGCTGCCGTTGTTTCTGCCAAAGGGAGAGACTCTACGCCATGAACTCGAGACGTACACGCGTGATCTACAGACGCGGAAAGGCTTCGAACATGTGTGGACCGGACATCTGGCAAAGCGGCAACTCTACGAGAAATCCGGCCATCTTCAGAACTACGATGGCGATATGTTCCCGCCGATGACGGAAGGTGAGAACGAGTACTACCTGAAACCAATGAACTGCCCATCGCACATGACGCTCTATAACGCGGAGTTGCACTCCTATCGGGAACTACCGCGCCGCTTCAGTGAGTTCGCGACGCTTTACCGCTACGAACGCTCCGGCGTCCTGAGTGGCCTAACGCGTGTCCGTTCGTTAACGCAGGATGACTGCCACATCTTCTGTACACCGAAACAGGTCAAAAGTGAATTCACGCTGTCGTTGGAGCTCGTGAAGGAAGAAATGGAAGTCTTCGGCCTTGATCTGCGAGTCGCTCTCTCGCTACCGGGGCGCGAAGGCAAGTACGTCGAGGCACCCGAACGCTGGGAAGAGGCCATCGCTGTTCTGCGCCATGCCATGCAAGAGTCGGGCCTAGAATTCACGGAGGAGGAGGGTGAGGCGGCGTTCTACGGACCAAAAGCAGATTTCTTCGCGCTCGACGCACTCGGCCGCGAGTGGCAACTGAGTACGATTCAAGTCGACCTAATCCAGCCGGAACGCCTCGGCTGCACATACATCGGTGAAGACGGTGCAAAGCACACACCGGTCGTGCTACACCGGGCAGTGACCGGCACGACGGAGCGCTTCATCGGGGTGCTGCTCGAGCACTTCGAGGGCAACCTTCCGGCCTGGCTAGCACCAGTGCAGGCCCGCCTGATCCCGATCGCCGACCGCCACTTTGACTACGCCAGCTTGGTCGCGGCGCGAGCAAAGGAACTGGGGCTTCGTGTCGACGTGGACAAGGGTGGAGACCGAATGCAGGCCAAAATCCGCAACGGTCAACTGCAAAAAATTCCCTACTTGCTCGTCGTGGGGGACACAGAAAAAGAGGGTGAATCGGTCGCCGTGCGCAAGCGTGGCGGAGAGGACTTGGGCGTGCACGATGTGGAGCCATTCCTAACCGAGCTAAACAGAGAAGTCAGGGAGCGCCGACTGTAGGAATGCAGTGATCTTCACTTTTGTACCTGCGTCACTGCCCGAGCATGCGCGTTATGTCGGAACAATCTTATCGGTAAGCTCTATAGGCCTGTAGATGCCTCGGGGCCTATGCTCATGCTCAGGTTGGGCGTAACACGGACGGCCACCCCGACTACGGCAGTCAACCGCGAGCCAGGACGGGCGGAAGGGATGCTCGATTGGGATCGCCCCCGCCGTTCAAGAAAATACTCGTCGCCAATCGTGGAGAGATCGCGGTTCGGATCATTCGCGGCGCGCGCGACATGGGTGTGCGCACAGTTGCCATCCACTCCGACGTCGACGGCGATCTCCCGCACGTACGACTGGCAGATGAGTCGTACTGCATCGGCCCTGCCCCCTCGAACGAGTCCTATCTCAACGTCGAGCGCATCCTGGATGTAGCCAAGGCCGCCGGTGTCGATGCTGTTCACCCCGGCTACGGCTTCCTAGCCGAAAATCCTGCGTTCGTGATTGCCTGCGAAGAATCTGGCATCACCTTCATCGGACCATCAGCTAGCTCTATGCAACAAATGGGGGACAAGATCGAGTCACGTCGTGCCATGAAGGCAGCCGGCGTCCCAATCGTGCCAGGCACGATCGACCCAATTACAGATACCGCCGAGGCAGGGAAGATCGCCGACGAGATTGGCTATCCGGTCGCGATCAAAGCATCGGCCGGCGGCGGCGGAAAGGGTATTCGCATCGTAGGTGGCGCTGCGGAACTCAAACGGGCCATGCGCAACGCGCAGGAGGAGGCACGAGCGGCGTTCGGCGACGACGCGATCTTCATCGAGAAGTACATCAGTCCCGCACGCCACATCGAGGTGCAACTGATCGCCGACACACAGGGCACCGTTGTGACGCTGGGCGAACGGGAATGCTCGATTCAGCGACGTCGGCAGAAGTTGATCGAGGAGGCGCCGTCGATGGCGGTGACGCCAGAACTACGCGAGAACTTGGAAACCGCTGCCGCCAACGTGGCCCGAGCCACCGGCTACGTCAACGCGGGAACAGTGGAGTTCCTAGTTTACGGTGAGGATCAGTTTGCCTTCTTGGAGATGAACACCCGGCTGCAAGTTGAACACCCCGTGACCGAAATGGTTCGTGCGGTCGACCTGGTCGCTGACCAACTGCGGGTCGCCGCGGGCGAACCAATCGGTTACACAAGTGCGGAGCGGCCGATCCAGGGTTGGTCGATGGAGTGCCGGATCATTGCGGAGGACCCCTTCACGGGTTACCTACCTAGCACAGGCAAAGTCCCCTTCTATCGCGAACCATCTGGACCCGGTGTCCGCGTCGACGGAATGATGCATGCCGGGATGGAAGTCAGTGTGCACTACGACTCGCTGCTAGCGAAGCTGGTGACCTGGGGCGAAAACCGTGAACAGTGCCGCGAGCGAATGAAGCGCGCCCTACGGGAATTCGAGATACTGGGCATCTCTACAAGCATCCCCTTCCATTTGGCGATGCTGGACGATCCAAACTTCATTGCCGGAAAGATCACGACGGACTACGTCGAGGAATCGTTCGATCTGGGAAGCGAGCGGCCAGATACCGGTCTGTCGGCGGCGCTAGCCTCTGCCGCATTCCTGAGTCGGAACGGGGAAGGGGGTACGACGGAGCCGCGTTTGAACGGCAATGGCGCGCGTAGCCGCGCCTGGGGTATGTATGCGCGGGGCAAACGTTCGCCTCTGGAGGTGGGATGGCGAAGAAGCTCTCTCTGACGGTCGGAACCGAGCGTCGGGACCTAGCCATTCAGGAACATCCGGATGGCTCGTTCACGATGATTGTTGATGGCGTCGAACACAGCGTCTCACTTAGCCGCGTGGGCCAAGGCGCCCTACACCGCCTGGAAGTGGACGGCGTGCGCACGGAAGTTTGGGTCAGCCGCGGGCAATCGGGGCTGAATGTGTTCGTGGGTGCGGATGTCCACGCGGTGCGGATCTACCGCGCAACAGGCGGTGCGGCTGAGGCGGGAGAGCAGAGCGGCAACGTACGAGCGCCGATGACCGGCAACGTAACGGAGATTTTGGTAGCGGTGGACGACGCCGTCCAGCAGGGCGACCCACTGCTGGTGGTTGTCGCGATGAAAATGAACAATGAGATCAAAGCACCAGTAAATGGGATAGTGGAGGCGGTCCACGTCTCACCCCAAGATTCTGTCAATCAAGGCGACCTACTTGTGACACTCAAAGTCCCAGACGAGGAATAAGGTCCCGTCTCCGACTTTTGAAGATTGCCCACCATTGGCGCCATTGCTAGCATCGGCCTCGAATTGGCGCCCAACCGCACCCAGTGCGGACTCAGCGAAGGAGGCTATCTCTGGCGGCTCGAGAGCTTCGGATCAATGATCGCATCCGCGTGCAAGAAGTTCGCGTCGTGGACGAAAACGGGGGCCAATTGGGCGTCCTGCCCATCGCGCAAGCCCTTAACATCGCGCAAGAGCGCGGGTTTGACCTGGTGGAGGTTGCACCGACAGCGCAACCTCCCGTAGCGCGCATTCTTGACTACGGAAAGTTCAAGTACGAACAGTCGAAAAAGGAGAATGAAGGCCGTAAGAAGCAGAAGAGTTCTGGACTGCGCGAGGTCAAGGTAAGGCCGAATATCGGCACGCACGACCGTGACTTCAAGATCCGTACGGCAGCGAAGCTTCTACGCGAAGGCGACAAGGTCAAGATCACCGTCCAGTTTCGCGGGCGTGAAATCACGCATCCGGAAATCGGACGTGACCGGATCAGAGAGATGATCGCAGCACTGGAGTCGGGCGGGGTACCCGTCACAATCGAGAAGCCGGTCTCGATGGAGGGTCGCTTCATGAACGTGATCCTGGTGGAAGACAAAACCCGAGCAGCTGCGCTAGCCAAGGGTGCGGTATCTGACACTCCCAGTGAGGCGCCAGAGGACACCAAGACGTAGAGTCATTTTGACGTTCATGATGTACACCGTCGCGAGTAGCCCTCGCGACCCGATTGCGAGCGGCCGATGCCCAAGATGAAGACGCACAAGGGTGCGCAGAAGCGCTTTCGGATCACTGGGTCCGGCAAGGTGTTACGCATGAAGGGCTACCGCGGCCACAACAAGATGAAGAAGAAGAAGCGGCAGCTGCACGCGATGCGCGAGATGCATCCGGTCAACGGCAAGTACCAGCGAACTGTTAAGTCCTTGCTGCCGTACGGGGACTGAAGCCACGAGAATCGATGACCGGAGAGGGAGATCTGCATGCCCCGCGTCAAGGGTGGTCGCACGGAGCCACGACGGCACAAGAAAGTACTGGCGGCGACGAAGGGTCACCGTGGACAGCGCCATCGCGTTTTCCGCCGCGCCAGTGAATCCCGACTCCACGCACTTTCGTACGCCTACCGTGACCGGCGCGACCGCAAGGGTCAGATGCGTCGCCTCTGGATCCAGCGGATCAACGCGGCATCCAGTTTGCACGGGCTCAGCTATAGCCGCCAGATCAAAGGGATACGAAAAGCCAAAGTCGAAATCAACCGAAAAGTCCTTGCAGACCTAGCCGCTCGCGAGCCAGAGGCGTTCCAAGTTGTGGTCGGTCAAGCCAAAGAGGCACTGGAACCCACCTAGACAGATTTTTACCCGGCGCCCGAGATCTTAGCAGGCACCCCTGGCGGAGCGCTCTTGTTAAGAAGTGGCCGAGGGGGTATCGGCTTCCGGATGATGAAGACGTCGGCCTGCCCGATGGCGGCCAGTACTTCTTCTTCGGTATGGACAACGGCATCGACAGGATTAATTTTCTTGTTCCCTGACGCGCCCGACACGGCAGAATAGGACCCGCCCACTCGCCCCTGATCGCCGAATCCGATCCACCGCGGCCAAATTCCGAAAGGATCTCGTAAGTCAGAAACGATACAGACGGATGGCACGCCCCACCCTCGCGGCGCCGTAACGCCATCTTTCTACAAGCGAGACCAAGTGAAGCCAGAGCTCCAAAAAGAGAGTCGCTCATTCCTGAATCGAACCGCCACTGCAGCTAGCCGCGAAGAGTTGCGCTGACGCGGCGCTCGAGTTTCTTGATGATGCTACTGCGTAACCTGCTGATCTCCTTGTCGGAAAGTGTGCGGTCCGGTGCGCGATAGTGCACGGCGTAGGCCAGCGATTTTTTGCCCAGAGGAATCTGATCGCCGTTATAGACATCGAATAATTCGACATGCTCGACCAAGTCATGCGAACCGAGCACTTCCGCAACTTCGCTTGCACTCACATCAAGGTCCACGATGACGGCGAAATCCTCACTCACAGCCGGATAGCGGCTAGGGGATGAGCCATCGATTTCCGGAATTATCCGTTTCAAGCTATCTATACTGAGCTCGATCACATAGACCTCATGCGTGATGTCAAACTCGGCGGCGATTCCCGGATCAATCCGACCTACAAGGCCGAGTATGTCGCCCTCATACGAAACCCGCGCAGTGAAGCCGGCGACGAGCGCGGGATCCTGGTCGTCGGGCTCTGCTGTATACGGCGTATAAATCAGGTCGGTACCAAGCGCGTCTCCGACCGCGGCGGTAAGCGCCTTAACGTCGAAGAAGTCGAGCGAGCGAGCGACAACTCCCGCATGAGGCCCTGCCTTATTGCTGCCGCCGATCACAGCCACGACATCGGTGCACTCACGCGGCAGGTCCGCGGATTGAGCACTAAAACGCTTGCCAACCTCGAAGAGCAAGAGCGGACCGTTGTGCTGACGGTAGTTCGCCGCATAGGCCTCCAAGAGCCCAGCACGCAAGGACGTCCGCATCGTAGGACGCTCAGCGTTCATCGGATTGGCCAAGCGCAAACCCGGTAACGCCGTCAAGGCGCTGCGTTCAGCTTTGGCCAGAAGTTCATCGCTAGTGGTGACGTAGGAGACGACCTCAATACCACCCGCAGCCACGAAAACATCACGCACGAGTTCGCGGCCCGCGCCGAGACGATCAACTTCGGGTTCGGGAATGGCCCCAGTCAGCACGCTACTGGGCAAGCTGTCATAGCCGATGCTGCGTCCAATCTCCTCGATCAGGTCGTCGG
>CAZZMQ010000102.1:0-347 GCA_964655365.1 uncultured Dehalococcoidia bacterium
ATTGAGCAGGGAGTCCCGCAGGGCCGCGCGGTAGTAGTTGATTCCAGACCTGAGCGCGCCCGGCTTCGAGACGGCTTCAGCATAGGCCGCGATGTCGGCGTCGCTAAAGGCGTCCTTACGAATCGCTCGGCCACGGAAAACGCTCTCGATGAAGCGCCTAGGATTGCGCAGCAAGACAAACTCCGGGAGCCAGGGGATCTGGAAGAAGAACATGTACCACGAGCGGCGTAGTTGACGAAGGTTGAGTCTCTTGCCGATGCCCAGCTCGCGCGCGAAGGCAGCTGGGTGCGGCGCGTTCATCACGATCAAGCGATCTGTCGCGTGGGGGTACTCCAAGGCAAACTGCC
>CAZZMQ010000102.1:357-4032 GCA_964655365.1 uncultured Dehalococcoidia bacterium
TCGTTGTAGCCGCGCATATCAGGCGCAACGACTCGATAGCCGGCTTCGGCCATGACCGGAATCAGGTGTCGCCAGGAATACCAGAACTCGGGGAAGCCGTGCAGCATGATCATCAAGACACCGTCTTCGGGCCCTTGACTGACATAGTGCAAACGCACATCGGATTCGACCTCCACGTAGTCGTGTGCCCAACTCTCGACCAGGACCTGATCGCTCGTCATTGTGACGTTCCACCCTTCAGATGGCTCTCCGCTTCGCCGTTCACCCGGCCGGACCGCTCAGCTTCTGTGCTGATAGTGGCGACAGCCGGACCAAAAAAGTTGAGCAGGGCGCGGTTGACCGCCTCGGGCTGCTCCTGCTGGACCCAGTGACTAGCGCCGTCGATCCAAACGATCTTGAGGTCTTCCACGTTCTTGCCTGTGTCCTCAGCAAACTCGGGCCGTAGCGCACGATCTTCGCGGCCCCAGACGAATAGTCTGGGGCAAGTAATGCGCTTGTTGCGATCGCCGCGGGTGAGCCAGCGGTCCGGCCAATAGAGGCTGCGATAGTATTTCATGGGGCCAGACAGGCCGCCAGGTTGCTTCAATGCGCGCGCGAAAGTGGCGATATCGGCATCGCTGAAGGCATGTGGATTGATCGACCGACGGCGGAACGTCAGTTCGCTCGCCCTGTCGATGTCGCGCCAACGCTGAAATTTGGCGAGGCCGGGAATCTGCATCTTCAGCGCATAGAAATTGCGCGGGAAGTTGCGCGGGCCCCAGTACCAAGAGCGCACGGTCGGCGCGTTCATGATTACGAGCTTCGAACAGGCCGCAGGGTAGTCAAGCGGGAACTGGAGCGCGATCACGCCGCCCCAGTCATGCCCCACGATGGCAGCCGATTCCTCACCAAAGGCCCGGATCAGCGCCACACCATCGGCCGTCAACGTTTTGATGTCGTAACCGCGCTGCGGCTTGGCACTGAGGTTGTAGCCGCGCAAGTCTGGCGCAACAACGCGATAGCCTGCCTCAGCCAAGGGGGCGATCTGATGGCGCCATGAATACCAGTGTTCCGGGAACACCGTGCAGCAGAAGCACGAGCGGTCCCCGGTTTGTGTTCAAGCCCTGGCTAACGTAATGGAAGCGCACACCATTGGCCTCGATGTACGCGTGCTCCCAGGTCTCGACAACCATGGCTGCCTCCGGCTCCGGCGTCGTGAACGACCAAGACGGACTTCGATCACTACAACGAGCGAAGGATAGCGACCATACGACGCCCCGGTCTCGGCGCCAGACACGGCACAGACGCCTGGGGACAGGCTCCCGTCATCTGCGAAGCACGGGCCAGACGGCATCCCGACTAGGAGTTCAGCCACACCAGGGGATCGACCGGTGTTCCACCCATCAGGATCTCAAAATGAAGATGCGGGCCGGTGGAGAATCCAGTCTGCCCCAAGAAACCAATTAGGGAGCCAGCCTCAACGAAGGCACCCAAAAAAACGTCGATGTGGTCCAAGTGCGCATAGCGTGACATCACACCTCCGCCGTGATCGACAATCACGCTGAGACCGAACGATCCGTCCCAGCCAGCCTGAATCACGATGCCAGCGGCCGTGGCACCGATGAAAGTCCCCGTCGGTGCACCGATATCAATGCCAGCGTGAAAGCCGTGACTGTTGGAGCGCGGTGTACCGAAGAAGTCGGTCAGAACGCCGCCCATAGGCCATCGGAAGTTGGGGATCGCGAAGACGGGATCCGCCGCGAATCCACCGAACGTAGCCGAAGCGCTGCCGCCGACTATTAAGATTGTCTCACCCTCGATGAGATGGTTAGCGCCCGCCAAGCGGTTGCCCTCGTAGGCCAAAATATCGTCAATGTCGGCGGCGAAATTTTCGGCGATCGCGGACAACGTGTCGCCCAGCTTGACCGTGTAGACGACCCCGTCGGTTCCAGGCAGCGTCAACTCGCCGCCGATCGGGAGCCGATCGGGATCGCGCAATTCGAAGTTGTTAAACAGGATCGACTCCTGCTCAAGCCCGAAGCGGCGGGCGAGCTTCGTAACGGTATCGCCACGCTGGATCGTGTAATTGAAGAACGGCGGCAGTGGATCACCCGGGTCAAGACCTAGGCGGGTGGAGAGCACTGAGGCGGATACCGGGCCCGTCTCCACGACTCCGGTGTCGCGATACAGCGTGGGTTTGGAAGCCACCGTCAATGCAACCTGGACTTGGTCGGCACTCTGCATCGGTGAAATTGCGACGCTGGGGGCCCGAACGATATCGGCTACCAGGTGGGTGGCATAGCGCCGGGCGGTCAGCTCGGTGCGGCTAACACCGTTGACCTGGTCTAGGGAAAGTTCGTTGAGGCTCAGGGGCGCACCACTGCCAACCCCGGGTAGCACTACATGCACGAGTAGACCATCGCCCCCCCCCAGATTGCCCTCGCTGGGTTCTAGATCGATCGTGGGCGCCGCTATGGCGACGGCGTCTACCCCGTCTCCGCGCAGCACGATCACGAGTGCAGCGACCAGTGCCGCGATACTCAAAACAGCCAGTGAGTAGAAACCCAAGTGCGGGCTATCGAAGTGATACGTCCCAAGACGCTCGCTCTGCTTCGCCACCGTGCCCTCCTGTCCGCTGCCCCACCATCCATGCCACGACAGCGGAAGGTCACCCAGGCCAATTGTGACGCTGCCGGCACACCCGGTAAACAGCGAGATTTGGCCATGTGCCGCTATCCTCCGCGGATGACGGACTACGACGATACCCCGGCACTGCCGGAAGAGGTCCTCGAAGAGCTCAGCGAACAGGCTGCGACAATCCTACTCGGCGCAAATCACGCGATCGCCCTGACCGGGGCCGGCATCAGTGCCGAAAGTGGGATCCCCACATTCCGCGGCAAAGAGGGGCTCTGGACGAAACATGGCGAACCCCCGCTGAACCAGTACCAAGACTTCATGACCGACCCGACCACATGGTGGGAGCAGGTCGTGGAGCGTCGCAAGAATCCGGACGAACTCTCAGCCTCCCTGCTCGAGGCGACCCCGAACGATGGCCATTTCGCCATGGCGGAACTGGAACATGTGGGCGTGCTCAAACATGCGATCACCCAGAACGTCGACAATCTGCACCGGCTCGCAGGGTCGCACGCAATCACGGAGATCCACGGCAACAGCCAATGGCTGCGCTGTCTACAGTGCAACACGCGCTCGCCCTTCGATGAGATCCCGGAGGAGCGCCCGCCACGTTGCGATCAGTGCGGGGGCCTGGTCAAGACCGACACGGTCATGTTCGGCGAGCCCATCCCAGACGACGTGCTGCAGTCCTGCATCCTACAAGCATCACAAGCCGACTGCATGTTGCTCGTCGGAACCACCGCGCTCGTCTCGCCGGCCGCCGACTTCGCATGGGAGGTGAAGAGTCGTGGCAATCCACTGATCGAAGTCAACCTCGAACCCACGGTAATTAGCGACCGATGCGATGTGGCGATCCATGGCCGTGCCGGAGAGATTATGTCGCGCATCGTTGCCAAGGTGAAGGATGGCCTCAACGATCGCTAGCCGCTCTCTCATCTTCCACTCGACATCCACGCAGTCCATACTTCGAGCCCTCCAGATCAGAGGGAATCGCAAGCGCGGTAGACGAATCATCGAGAAGCAAGGACTGGTTGATGCCCCAAGCCCCTGAGATCAACTGGG
>CAZZMQ010000102.1:4042-7537 GCA_964655365.1 uncultured Dehalococcoidia bacterium
ACGAAGTCCTGGCCGAGATCGTCTCGCTGCTGCGCGAATACATCCGTATCGACACGACCAATCCGCCCGGCAACGAGGAGCCCGCAGCACGGTTCCTGGGTGAGACCCTGGAACGCGAAGGCTACGAGTGCGAATACATCACGGCCGGTCCGAGTCGCACCCAGCTTCGCACACGACTGCAGGGCTCCGGCAGTAAACAACCGCTGATGCTGCTCAACCACACCGATGTCGTCCCGGCGCAGCGCGAGTTTTGGGACGTTGACCCGTTCGCTGGGGTGATCAAGGACAACTGCATCTGGGGTCGCGGCGCGCTGGACATGAAGGGCATGGGCGTGCTGGAGCTGATGGTGATGCTGCTCTTCAAGCGGCATGGCATCCAGCCGACGCGCGACCTAATCTTCCTCGCGGTGGCCGACGAGGAGACTGGCTCGTCGATGGGAATGGAATGGCTCGACTCCAACCGACCCACGTGGTTGTCCGAGCCGGAGTTCGCGATCAACGAGGGCGGCATGGGCACGCTCAACTTCCTCGGTGCCAACCGGCCCGTGTTCGCGGCGGCACCAGCCGAGAAGGGACCGCTCTGGCTCAAGCTGCGTGCCGAAGGCCGTCCAGGCCACGGATCAGTACCCCACAGCGATAACTCCGTCGAGAAACTGGCGCGTGCGCTAATCGCGATTCAGGACTGGGAACGCACAATGACGGTGCAGCCAATTACGGAGCGAGTCATCGCCGAGCTACGCCGCGCCAACGCCTGGGCCGGCAGCAATCCCACAGCAAAAGAGCTTGCGGGACGCCACCCTGCTTTTCGTGCGGCGTTAATGAACACGATCTCACCCACCACGTTGGTGGGTGGGATCAAACACAATGTGATCCCTGCCTTCACAGAAGCGACGCTAGACTGCCGCCTGCTCCCAGGTGAAGACCACGATGCTTTCATCAATCAGCTACGCGCCGTGATCGATGATCCAGATGTCGCTATCGACACCGTGATGCAATCCGAGTCAGGCTTCTCTGACTTCGAGACAGAGCTCGTTGCAATCATGCACGACGTCGTCACCGAACAGGTCGAAGGCGCACTGCTCGTGCCGATGACCACCGTGGGCTTCACTGATTCGCGCGTCCTGCGCCGACGCGGCGTGCAGGCGTACGGCTTCGTGCCGACTCTGATGGACTCGTCGTTGGCTGCCGGAATCCACGGCCACAACGAGCGCGTCCCGATCGATTCACTGCGAACCGGCATCCAGATCCTGTTTGAGGTCGTGCGGCGGTTCACGGCCTAGCGCTCGCCTTCTCCCGAGCTCTGTGGACACTGTTCTCTGCGGGGAAACAAAAGCGAATCCTCATAGGCTGGGCCAGGGAAATCAGTAGCCGCAAAGCGCTAATAAGACTGCACGAGCGCGCTATGCATGGCATGCTCCCTGCAACGGATAGCGAAGGGAAACCGCGATGGCAATCGAAGCCGAACTGGAAGGCAAGTGGGCGCTAATCCTTGGGGCGTCAAGCGGGTTCGGCGCCGCCGCCGCGCGCGGCTTCGCAACTGCGGGCATGAACATCTTCGGTATCCACCTCGATCGACGTGCCACGCAGGCCAACGTCGACGCAATCGTGTCCGACATCGAAGCCGCCGGTCGCGAATCCCTCTTCATCAACATGAACGCCGCCGATGCCGAAAAGCGATCCGCCGCACTCGATCAAATGCGCTCCAAGCTTGACGAAGGATCAGTGATCCGAATCTTGATGCACTCACTCGCCTTCGGAACGCTCGGCCCCTACGTCAACACCAAGGAGCCCGGCGGGCGGCAGATCAGCCAGCGCCAGCTAGAGATGACGCTCGACGTGATGGCCAACTCGTTGGTCTATTGGGTGCAAGACATGATGGCGCGCGACCTGCTGGGCAATGGCAGCAAAATCTACGGCATGACCAGTGCTGGCGACGCACGAGTGATCCCGCAATATGCTGCCGTCTCGGCCGCCAAAGCGACACTAGGATCGCACCTGCGCCAGCTCGCCGTGGAACTCGGGCCGTTCGGCATCGCCGCCAATGCAATCAAGGCCGGCGTCACACAAACTCCTGCTCTCGACAAGATCCCTGCCGCCGACGCGCTGATGGACTTTGCTAAGGAGCACAACCCCTCGAAGCGCGTCACCACCACGGAAGATGTCGCGCAGGCCCTTGTCCGACTCTCTATCGACAATTCAAACTGGCTGACCGGAAACACGATCAACGTCGATGGCGGCGAGGACATCGTCGTCGTCTGAAGCAGCACCTCTGCTCGGAGTTCTGGTGTAGCTGCCGATTCGTGAAGCTCCAGTCACATTATCGTTGCCGAAACCACTGGTAATCGACAGGTACCGACGCACGCCTCAGCTCCTTCCGGGCAACCGGTTTGAGCGGATAATCGTCATGACGGACTCGCCAACCACCGTCGACTATCCTGACCGCGATCTGATCCGTCACCGACTGGCCACTGGAACAAGAAGCCAACAGCGTTTTCCCGGGGCATCAACTAGGGATAATGCCTACCGCCCCCACGCCGCGACAATTAACCCCGAACACCGTACCCATACCCGCAGGTATCCATTGTCCCACGCCAGTTTGACACCACCAGACCACTCTTCGATCCTAACCCCCGGTAGTTCGGGCGCGACGAACTATTTCCACGCCCGTCGAGAGGACTGATATGGCCGATCCGATTTCTGGGCAGACGGCGATTTGCGGTCTCGGTGTCACCGAGATGGGCAAGATCTACGGACACGACGCCTACTGGTTCGCCTCCGAAGCCATCAAGCTGGCCGTCGAGGACGCCGGGATCAGAAAAAATGACATCGACGGACTGCTGATCAATCCCGGCATGACCGGGTTCCTCGGTACAGGAATCAGTATCCCGCTGCAGAACCACCTGGGATTACGCAACCTGCGGCTGCTCAATCACATGAACTCGTTCGGCGCATCCGCCAGCGGGATGGTCCACTACGCCGCGATGGCCGTGAATCACGGTATGGCCAACTACGTCGTCTGCGTTTTCTCCGATGCGCCCCTGCAAAAGGGAGGCAGCGCCGGGGCAGCCTACGCTGGCGGCCGCAATCGTGGGCCTGAGGGCATGGCCAGCCTAGACTCAGCCTACGGCTTCTACGGTGCCAACGCTGGCTACGCGCTGGCGGCCCGTCGCTACATGGAAACCTACGGCGTAGAGCAAGAAAAGCTGGGCAACGTCGCCGTCGCCCAGCGGCAATGGGCGACACAGAATCCGCTCGCGACCATGCGGGAGCCAATCACGATTGAGGACTACCTCAATAGTCGCTGGATCGTCGAGCCGCTCCACTTACTCGACTGCTGCCTCGTCTCTAACGGCGCCGTCGCCGTGATCGTGACGACAGCAGAACGCGCCCAGGCCGCCAAGTCGAACCCCGCCTACGTCCTAGGCATGGGACAGGGCCACCCCGGCAACCTGGCTCACAGCTCCGTCGAGACAATGACAACGTCAGGCGCCACGC
>CAZZMQ010000103.1:0-448 GCA_964655365.1 uncultured Dehalococcoidia bacterium
GGGGCCCTCTGCTTGACGGAGCCCGATTCCGGCTCGGACGCCGGTGCTATGAAGCCCACTGCCATCCGCGATGGCGACGAATACGTCATTAACGGCACGAAGCGTTTCATTACCGGTGGCGGCATCTCGGATTTCCACATCGTCTTTGCCACCGAAGATCCGGGCAACGGATTCCGCGGCGTCTCCGCCTTTGTCGTGCCACGTGACGCCGAAGGTTTTTCCGAAATCAAGGTCTGGAAGAAAATGGGTATCCGTGCCAGCCACACGGCTGATCTCGCATTCGACAACGTTCGCGTCCCGGTCGATCATCGGCTAGGCGATTCTGGGCTCGATTTCCGTAGTGGTGGCCGTGGTGCGCTTGGCACGCTGACTGCCACCCGGCCCTGGATTGGCGCGCTCGCGATCGGAATTGGCCGCGCGGCGTTCGAGTACTCCGCCGAGTACGCGC
>CAZZMQ010000103.1:458-2953 GCA_964655365.1 uncultured Dehalococcoidia bacterium
GCCCACTATCGCCAATCAGGGTGTTGGATTCATGCTGGCAGACATGGACATTGCTCTCGATGCTGCGCGATTGCTTTCCTGGCGCGCCGGATGGATGGTGTCGCGCGGCTTGCCCCTCCACACAGAGGAGGCCAGCAAGGCCAAAACTTTTGGTGCCGATACTGCCATGAAAATCACTACTGACGCGGTACAGGTCTGTGGTGGGGTCGGTTTTATGCGTGACCTGCCCGTTGAAAAATGGATGCGCGACGCGAAGATCTTCCAGATCTTCGAGGGCACCAACCAGATCCAACGCGTCGTGATTAGCGGAAATATTGCGAACCGCGTCTTCTCATAGGAGCACTGCGAGCTGTCAGCATCCTACTAGGACAGTTCGCGATACCGACATCGCGAACCACCCACAACATCCGGCGCAACGATTGGGTATCAAGCGCTGATCCGCTCTCACTGTAGAATGCTGCACCGTCGCGCGCTTCTCTCGCGACAGCAGTGTGGTCTCCCCAAGTCAACAGGGGTCTTCAATGTCTTTGACACCGAAACCCTGGGGTGTGTCGCTTACTCGACTCACGCAGATGTTGACTAGAAGTATGGCGTCATTCGTCCTAATCACTGCCGACGATCGTAGCTTCCCAGGCCGTACAGGGAGTACGGAGCTACCTCCTCAGACGATCGTGTCCGCCAACCAGGTAGACTGCTCGGTATGGGCGATCCTTGGGCACGCGTAGCTAGCAAGCAACTCGCCGATTACCGCTTCTTCCAGTTGCGGCAGGACACCAATCGCCACCCTCGTCACGGTCGTGAGTTCGACTTCTTCATCTTCGAGTTTCCCCATTGGGTCAACATCATTCCACTGACGGTGCAGCGCGAGGTCGTCTTTATCCGACAGTTCCGACACGGTACGCGCGAGGTTACGTGTGAGATTCCAGGTGGCACGATCGACCCGGGCGAAAGTCCACAACAAGCCGCCCTGCGCGAGCTCCGCGAGGAAACTGGGTTCCGTGGTAGCGACGCGATCGAACTCGGCTGGGTAAATCCCAACCCGGCTTTGCAAGAAAACCGTTGCTGGACTTTCCTCGTGGAGAACATTGAGGAGACTGGCGATCGGCGAACTGACGGTAGTGAAGCGATCGATGTGGTCCGGGTCCCACTGGTCGACGTTGAGGCGCTCTTTACTAGCGGCGAAATCTCACACGCCCTCACGATTGCGGCATTCCATTTCTATCGCCAGCACCTTGGCCACAAGTTTCTCTAGATCTTTATTAGCTCGACTCGCTGCAACACATTCATCCGCCGGGCGGCCGAGTTCGAAGGGGTGGCATGATCTGACAAGTCAAGCATTCTCGATGCTTTTCTTCCTCCTCTTTCGTTGGGAGCTCGACGTGAAAAGCCAATGCTTGGCGGTACCCGAAATGAGATGGCGAGTATCTTTGTTAGTCTCGGAGCCCGTCGACGTTGAAGTCCTCGGGCAGTGGAATAAACAGCGAGCGGCGCGGCCCTTTGATGTCGCGTGTGATGTGGCCCTGGCCTGTAATATCGTCGGCCAGCAAAATGTCACCCGCTCCGAGTTGCGCCCTGGTCCCGTCCCCACACTCGATCTCCGCTAGGCCCTCCAGGGTAACGACGAATTGCCGCCGCGGTGCATTATGGAAGTCCAACTCGCCGCCTGCAGGCGTCTCGCGGAAGATCACTCCCAGCGCGTCGAACTGTGCCGACAAGCTCCCGTAACGCCCCGGCTCCATCGGTATGTCGAGCTCCTCTAAGTGCGATTGCTCGTCGTCGCCGGTATAGATTCGTATGATGCGCATGGTGAACTCCTTCATCGCGATAGCGAGGCTAACAGCCGCTGGTTAAACTAGTTTGGGTACGACCGGGCGTGGTTGCGCTGATGCACCCATGGCGAAGCGTCGCGTCACCCCGTATCCGACTTGTCTCATCTGCACTGCACGCCAGCTTGCACCGCAGTGTCTCCGGAGCTCCGTCGGGCCGCCCACGCACGGGTTGAGCTGGTTACGATGACGGCTTTGTATGAGGCTAGAGAGTGGTTCCCGGTCGGGTCCAAGGTGGGTAATGCCTATTTCGGGACGCTCCAACACTTTGAAAACTCAGGAAGAACGCGGAAGGTGAAACCAGCAGCATTGGCAAGACGCGCGTTACCGAACACCTCCAGGGATGCGTATCCCTGGAGCGCTGAGTCATGGCTTACCCCTAAGCGCGAACGCTCTGCCTCTGTAGCGTCTTTCTAGCCTGAACGTCGAAGCTGCCCGGTATTCTGATCACGATTGACTGCCGAGGTGTTTCGACGTCGAACGCCTGGTGACCCTCATCGTCGAAATCCTCAGGCAACATGATTGAGTCCGGCGCAGAGCACCGTGTCTCACTGCTCATTCTTATCTCGATCCCCTCCTCAAGATTACGATCAGCAAACGTTAGTCAGTGTGGCGCCAGTCCAAAAATAATCCCTTTCGACCTCGCGGAAGCGGATATTGGTGCCATCC
>CAZZMQ010000103.1:2963-7028 GCA_964655365.1 uncultured Dehalococcoidia bacterium
CACCTGCATCGCTTCTTCTCTGGCTCAGTAGATTTCTACTGGCCATTGGCTATCCCTTGTGTAATAACGTGCCTGCAACAACCAACGGTCTAAACCTCTGATGCGCCCCAGACTTCGATATTCACCTCCGGCGGGACCGGTACGAATACCATCATCACATCCTCGTTTCCGATCACCTCGCTCGTATGCCCTCGCCCGTCAACAGTATCTGGCATGAATACCTCGCCCGGTCCCCATCGGCGTTTCTCGCCGTCCTTTGTGCCTACCTCCCAAGTACCTTGCAACATCAGGCAGAGCTGTCGGGTGGGCGCATTGTGCCACTCCTGGAACATCCCGATCGGTGCCTGATAAACGCGCACAGCGGGTGATGTGAAGGGTTCGCTAAATCGCACCGTGTTGCCCCAGGCATCGGTCCGAACGGACTGTAATGGCATATCGAATACATCGAACGCCGAGCCCCCTTCGAGCGTGGTATAGAAGCGCGTAACGTGCATTGAATTTTCCTCAACTACTCGTTTGCGCCGTATCCTATGTGCCGAGGACATAAGCTGCACCGTGCGTACTTGACCGCGACGGCCGGTGCGCGTCTCATTGGAATCGGACGGCCAGAGAGGAGCCGACGGGATGCGCGCGCGCGCACGAACTGCCATAGCAACGACTCTCGTTGTTCCGCTTCTGATTGGCGTCTTTATCGCATCGTCTGTGCCCAGTCCGGCCCATGCGGTTACATTCAGCTACTCCGCCGCTGATGCCACTACCGGAATAACGATCGATGGTGCTCCGGCCACGGAAGGCGACTCAATTTGTGCGCTCGATAGCTTGATCCCGGCCAGCACCTCTATCGAAACGGGCGGCGCTCCCTGTGCCACTGTCGCCACTGACGGCTCGTGGACGCTTGAAATCGACACGGACAACTTTGATGTCTCCGCCTTCCTCGTACTTTCGGAAGGATCCGCTAGCTCACTCCCCATCAGCTTGGCCAATGTGAGCATCAGTTTCGACAGCCTAAGTGTCCTAGCGCTTTACGCTGCCGCCGTCGATTCTGAGACTTCGAGCACCCTACTGCTGACCTTGCTTCCGCGTGAGTCCGAGGAAACCGGCACGGTGCGGTTTAGTGCCTATGTGTTCGGCCTTGTGGGCCCACTCAGCGCGCAACAGGTTACCTTTAGCTTTAGCGGTCCGGGATCGCCTTCCAACGCGATACCGGTGCCAACCGACGACAACGGCCTTGCTTCGATCACGGTCTTCGCCGGCGCCCTTGGCACCGTCGATGCTACGGCAACGCTGACTCCCAACGCGACACTCACGCTCCCTTACGCTGTGGTCGAAACCCTCACCCCGGATCCTCTACCTGTCATTCGGATCGGCTTTAGCGCTTGGCTCGGCCCAAATGCCAATGCCTCTGAGCTCGTGCAGAACGGCCAGATCCTTTGGAAGTGGGATGGCCAGTTCTGGATCTCGTTCGTACGTACCCGCTCGGGACTTGAGTTGGGAACCGACTTCAATCTGGCCCTAGGCGACGTACTCTTCCTCGCTCAGCAGGCTTAGTCACCCAGCCAGGCTCAACTGCGAAGCTAGTTCTTCGAGGCTCCGCACCACCAGCACCGGATCCACGCCCGGTGGCAGATCCTCGCCCCGCCGGTTCACCCATACGCAGGGGACTCCAAGCCGTCCCGCCGGGATGACATCATGTGTTAGGGAAGCCGCGATATGCAGGAAGTCACGTGCGCCAATGCCTAATGTCGCTTGTGCCTCCAGCCAATGCTGCGCTGCGGGTTTGTAGCTATGCACGTCCTCGGCCGTCACCAGCAGATCGAAGGCGATACCCAATTTCCGCACTGATTCGCGTAACCCAGCTCGGCTCACATTCGAGAGGATCGCCAATGGCATACCCGTCGATCGCAATTGCTGCAGGAATGGGGGTGCATCGGGAAACGCCTCCCAGTCGGTGAGGGAGTCTACGAAGTGCTCGACGTCGTTCTCCCCCAGCGTCAGGTCAAACTCCGTCGCACAGCGGGTCAGGCTAAGCGCGAGTACCTCGTCATAGGGGCGATATTTCTCCGCCTCCACCTGTAACTCGATCATCTCACGCCGCGCCATGAATCCCGCGGCCGAGTGGTCACCAAGATCAATCTCCGCCTGTTCAGCTAGCTGTCGAAGCTCCGCGCGGATACCCGCCTCCCAGTCGATTAGCGTGCCGTAGCAGTCGAAGCTGTACCCCCGCTGCGAGCCAATGGTGTTCATTGAGTGTCGTTGGCCCATCGCACTGCATTCTCTCCAAAGCGATCGCGGACTTCCCGTAGCGCATTCGTCAGTTCGAGTGCGCTACCTCTCGTTGCAGGTTCGGCACTGGTAGGCCCCTGCTGGCTGGGCTGATCGAACAACTTCAGTTGGCCGAAAGTTTCCGGCGGCGTTAGGGTGGACACGCCAACACCCACCAGTCGGAAGCGTCGTCCTCTCCCGACCTGCTGATTTAACAACTCCAGCGCTACCTCCTGCACGAGATCCCCGTCGTCGGTCGGCACTGGCAGGGTTCGCTGGCGAGTGAACGTCGTAAAATCTGCAAGTCTTAGTTTGATCTGGATAGTCCGAGCTCGCAGAGACGAGTGCCTCAAGCGGCGCGCCACACTATGCGACTGCTGCTTGACCGGCTCAGCCAGCGCATCTAAATCTCCGATATCTGTGGCGAAGGTCGTCTCCGATGAGATTGACTTCGTCTCACGGCTGACTTCCACTTCACGCTCATCCTTGCCGATCGCTAAGCGATGAAACCATTCCCCACGTACGCCGAAGCGCTCGATTAACCAGGGCAGCGGTCGCTCCGCTAATTCACCGATTGTTCGCACCCCGGCCTTACCCAGTCGGTCCGCTGTCTTTGGCCCCACACCTAGTAAGTCGCGCACCGGCAGCGGCGCAAGAAATGCACGCTCACCTCCGGCAGGGACGACGGTCAAGCCGTCAGGCTTGTCCATATCCGACGCGATCTTCGCCACCGACTTAGAGGTCGCGACCCCACAGGAGGCGGTTAGGCCCGTCACTGCGAACACCCGCTCGCGCAAGAAACTGGCAATTTCCTTCGCCGTGGAGCCAGACTCAACGCGTTGCGTCACGTCGAGAAACGCCTCATCCATCGATAGCGGCTCCACCAGCGGTGTCACGCCGTGGAATATCTCCATCACCTGCTTGCTCACCTCGCGGTACCGTGAGAATCGGGGCGAGACTATCCGGGCATGAGGACATAGTCTCACTGCCGCGCGCATCGGCATCGCCGAACGACATCCGAAGGATCGTGCTTCGTACGAGGCTGCTGCTACGACACCTCGCGCTTGTGGTGATCCGCCGACCAGTACAGGTTGGTCACATAACTCTGGATTGTCGTGTTGCTCCACGGACGCGTAGAACGCGTCCATATCGGCGTGGATAATATTGCGGCGCGGGAGTGCAGCCATAGGACAAAGCTAGCAGACCCAGAACGGGTGTTCGCTGCGCGACTCAGGCAGCAGTATGCCCGTTCCCGCTAGACAAGGAGTTCTGCTATCGGACTGCTCGATCGACTCCGGCCCAACCCCAAGAGTCGCGAGGTGAACCGCCTCATGCATGAGGCGGAAGATGCGCTGGCCGAGATCGAAACCAGCCAACTCCGTGGGGACGATCCGGCTCCACTGCATCAGGCAGCCGTCGAGGCGGCCGCCATTCTCGAGCGTGCTGGGCGTGGCGGGTACCGCGATCAAGAGCATTTTCAACTCCGTTTGGCGCAGGCGTTGCTGCTGCAAGGCCGAGTTCGTGAGGCTCTGGCACCTGCCTACGCCGCCGCGCGTGCTCGTCCATACGACGTCGACAGCCGTGTCATCCACGGCCGCGTCCGCCTCGCACTCCACGACCTCGAGCCCGCACAACATGAGTTCGCCTCTGTCCTCGAAGAGTTTGGTGGCGATGCGGATGCCAATGCCGGACTCTGTGCCGCTCATCTAGCGGCCGGGAAACTGCCGCTGAGTAGTGACGAAGAGGTCGAGCTCGGAGCCGATCGCCAAGCTGGCGCGGAATTTCTAGTTGCGAGCTGGGAAC
>CAZZMQ010000103.1:7038-7415 GCA_964655365.1 uncultured Dehalococcoidia bacterium
CGGGGTTGTACGAGAGCGTATCGACTCAGTCCAGGCGGCATCCCCGGATCCCGGGCTGGTACCGCTGCTGGAGCGAATAGCACAGGCACGGCAAAATCGATGGCAGCGGAGTGTTTAATCTTGAAGCGAAGCGGAGGGGACGACGATGGGACTCCTCGATCGATTGCGCAGCGCGGTTCAAGATCGCGCCGGCATCCCCCCCGAGAGACGTGAGGTCGGGCCCAGTCTGGATGACCTCAATTCCCTGCGTCGCGCATTACGCGCCGAGGCGGATCGCCTCGGGCGCGCCACGGATCTCGCACATTCAATCTTAATCGACCACACCGCCAACGCTGATTCGGGGCTCGACATCTATGCGATGCTTAACCACCACGCCG
>CAZZMQ010000104.1:0-7285 GCA_964655365.1 uncultured Dehalococcoidia bacterium
AGGCTTGGGCAGAAGCGGTTATGTGCCAGGTCCGTGAGAGAGGGTTAATTCCTCGACTAAGCTAGCTCTAAGGGTCGCTGGAAGGAAGTATCGCATGTCCTCCTCATCCACCGGGTCTTATCCCATTCGGTTGGAGATCGACTACCAGGAACAGCACAGCCGGCTGACGACATTCTTTCGATTGCTGCTCGTCATTCCGCACCTAGTCATCCTTGAGGTACTGGGGATCGTCATGTCGGTTCTGGTCTTCATGGCCTGGATCGTGATCCTGGTCACGGGCCGCCATCCTCAGAGCATCCATTCGGGTATCTCGCGGATCATGCTTTGGAATACGCGCGTGGGCGGCTACATTTACCTGCAAACGGATAAGTATCCACCGTTCAATGGGCGCGAATAGTCGAACTTGGGCTGAGGGGACGGCGCCACACAACGCGCCTATGACGCGAACTCACCATACGGCTCGACGTGGAGCGAACAAAGGCAGATGGGGGGCCCGCCACGGGAGCCCTAGAAATCTTGGCGCTAATCGGTGCAGGGGCTGTAATCGGTCTATACGCCCAAGCGGTTGGCGCGGGTGGGGGCTTCCTACTATCGCCATTCTTGCTGCTGCGGCATGACGGCGCTGAGCCAGCCGAGGTAACAATGGCGGCATTGCTGATCGTGGCCGTCTCGAGCGGGATCTCGACCGTCCTCTCACTGCGACGGGGACTTGTTGATCTCCCCGTCGGGATGCTTCTGTTGGTGGCGGCAGCGCCGGCGGCGCTGCTGGGCGCGTTAGCCAACTCGCAGCTGCCGCGTGAAGCGTTCGCCTCAATCTTCGCGGTGTTACTGGTAATGCTGGGCCTGTATTTAATTGCGCGACCGGAAGTGCCCACGGGTAAGCCGGGGGGGCACGGCTGGCGACGGGACTTCACAGACAGCAGAGGCCAGCGCTGGTTTTATCGTGTTCCACTGGCGCGTGGTATCGGATTGTCTTCCGGGGTGGCGTTCGTGGCGGCCCTAGCGGGAGTGGGCGGTGGGCTGCTCTACACCCCTCTTAACACACACGTGCTGCGCATGCCGCATACGCTGGCGATTCCGGCCACCCACCTAGTGATTACGGGGCTGGCCGGCGTCGTGGTTATCTTCCACGCAGGCTCAGGTACGGGGGGGAACCCACTGGAAGACGTGCTGCCAATAGGGTTGGGTGTGATTGCGGCGAGTCGTTTCGGCGACGAGCTACGGCGGCGATTAAGGGCGAGCCTCCTAACCCGCTTCCTGGCAATTGGCTTACTGATTATCGGCGGGCGAGCCATGCTGGAAGCGCTGTAGGGGGGGGCTGATAGGGCTTGTATTCCTCGCCCGAGGTGGCCGGGCGAGGCTGTCGGCACCGTGCCATTATCTCGTCATTCATGCAAGGAGACTAAGGGACGGGATGAATATACTGGCTGGGAGCACGGTAGAAAGCACGATGTGATGCCAGGACCTCTCGACGGGATCAAGATTCTTGATCTAACTCGCTACCAGAACGGGCCGCATGCGACGGTGATGCTATCCGACATGGGAGCGGAGGTACTCAAAGTAGAGATGCCGGGGGGTGGCGATCCGGGTCGTTCACTAGGCATCGCGGACGATGGCTTTTGCTCATATTTCGAGGCGCTCAACCGCGGTAAGAAGAGCATCACCTTGAACCTCTACACACCGGAGACTCGCGAAGTCTTCCACAAGTTGGTGGAACAAGCGGATGTACTGACGGAGAACTTTCGCCCTGGCTTCCTCGACAAACTGGGTTACGGCTACGACGATCTCAAAACAATCAACCCCAAGTTGATCTACGCCACGAACTCCGGTTTTGGGCCAAATGGGGAATGGGCCAGTCGGGGCTCGTTCGATGTTGTGGCGCAGGGGATGAGTGGTGCGATGATTGCTACGGCTGGCGGACCAGGCAACGATCCGTACAACACACCCTGGGGCCTAGCTGACCAGGTGGGATCGATGGTCTTTGCCTACGGGGTTATGAGCGCCGTTGTGGCGCGCGAGCGCTTCAACGTGGGTCAAAAGATCGACGTCTCTCAGTTGGGCGCTATGATTACCCTGCAGACGCTCTCGATCCAGAGATTTCTGCATTCGAAGCAGCAGCCGACATTCACCGGTGGACAGGCATTCGGTGCAACCTTTGCGTGGTACGCGAGTTCGGACGACAAGTGGCTGTCGATCGGGATCCTCGATCCGAAGCACTGGCCGCTGCTCTGCCAGGCCTTAGCTCGCGAAGAATTAATTACCGATGAGCGCAGTGCCGATCCATTCGCCCGTGCCGAAAATCGCGATTGGCTGATGGATGAGATTCGCACCACGATCGCAGCGCATCCGCGCGACCACTGGATAAAGGCGCTCGTGGCGCGCGACATCCCCTGCGGACCGATCTACGACTACGCCATGGTGGAAGAGGACCAGCAGTTCTGGGACAACAACTACCTGACCAAGGTGCCACACCCGAACTTTGCAGGACATACGGCGGTGGGGATCCCAGTCTCTATGAGTGAAACACCGCCGGCCGTGCAGGGCGTGGCACCGGAGCTAGGTCAGAACACCGAAGAGACGTTGCTGAACTTAGGATATGAATGGAGCGACATCGAGCGCTTCCATGACCTAGGTGTCACAGCCGCCCAGAAATAACCTCTCTGAGCGGACAATAGGGATCCCGTGGGGATGGGAACCAACCCAGCCGAACGGCTACCGGTCTCAAACACCAGCCGCGGACAGCTCTTTTAAAAACTCTGGTGGTTAAAGATAAAGAGGCGGCGCATACGCGCCGCCTCGAAGCTGTGGTGGAGACGCCGAGGAATCGAACCTCGGGTCCAGTCGTTCCCGGCCTACCCCGTCTACGTGTGTAGTCGATGCTTTATTCTCGCCGTACGCCCTGCCCGTCGACAGGCCAGACGTACGGCCAGCCAGGGCTTTGTCTTTACGGCCCACTCCCGGCGCGCGGGCCACGCAAACGGACTGTTATCGCGCCTCGGAACTAGCCATCCGTTAGAACCGGAATCGAGACGTCACCGCGGTTAAGCAGCGAGGGCGAATTCTTTCTCGCCAATTAGAGTTTTGCCGCGGGATTAACGAGGACACGACACCTCGACACGCAGGACCAAGCACGAAGGAGCGCTGTCGAGCCCTTTCGTCCCCTTGCTGGGTCAAGTGTAGAGGGTCGCAAGTGCCATCTTTGTGGCGCCGATAACGTCACCACGCTGATCTCAGCTACGTAAGGCGCGTTGCATTTGACGATCAGCTTCGCGCCTGGCGATCGAGTGGCGTTTTTCGTACTGTCGTTTTCCACGGCCGATGCCAAAACTAAGTTTTGCCAAACCACGCGAGTTGATGAAGAGCACCATTGGAACCAACGTCAGCCCTTTCTGCTCAAAAGCCGTCGTCGCTTCGTTGATCTCACGTTTGTGGAGCAGCAGTTTTCGCTCACGAGTGGGGCTGTGGTTGTCGTGGCCAGCGTGAGTGTAAGGCTGAATGTTGGCGCCGGTGAGCAGTAGTTCACCACCCTCGGACCGGATGTAAGCCTCCGCGATGGTGCCACGGCCCAGTCGAAGGGACTTGATCTCGGTCCCGGTTAGAGCGATACCAGCCTCGAAGCGCTTGGTGATTTCGTAGTCATAGGTCGCGCGCCGGTTGCGGGCAATGGTGATCGAGGCAGGGGAAGGCTTAGCACCGCCGGAGGCGCTGCCCTTGGGGTTGTTCTGACCCTCACCGATAGGTGTCGATTTGCGTCTGGCTTTTTTCCTTGCCATGTAGTTAGTGTAATCGGACTCCGTCTTCGGGTTCACATTGGCCATGGCGTTTCTTGTCGAACAGGAGCAGCCGTAACCTCATCGATCTACAGACGAGTAGTGTTGCGTGTGATGGGAACGGCCAATGCGTACGCGGACCACCGCATGGTCCCCCTGCTGGGATTGAGCTGAGCCTCGGGACCTCAGTGATATATCACTAGCGAGATCCGTGTCTCGGACTACCGACGTGTACGAACCTCTCAAATCAGGCTTTCCGGGGGAGAGGAAGCTCCCCGCCAACGGCGATTCGAAAACATCACTGTTCGCTGGCACCAAGATCCAGCTTCAGCTAGGCAGCACCGCTACGCCTCGGCACCGGGTCCACCGGGAACCGAATCGTGAATATCATGAGAAAATCCTGGCGGAGGGTTAGCTAGACGCTTTGGAAAGCTAGCCGGCGCTTTCTGAGGGGAGGGCACCTGCGCGCAGGTGCTCGATGGCGGCGAAGAGGGTGATGTCACGCTCCGCAGTGAAGTCTTCTTCTGTCGGTTCGATAATAATGTCCGGGATTACGCCGATGCCTTCGATTAGGTCACCAGTGGGGGTTAACCATCGCGCGACACTGACGTAGAGCACGCTCCCGTCGGAGAGGCCGCGCGGTATGTTGACAGTGCCTTTACCCAAAGTCTGGTTCCCGATGATTACGGCGCGTCCGTAGTCCTTGCGCGCCGCCGCCATAACCTCAGAGCCGGAGGCAGAGCCGCCATCGACGAGGATGGCGAGCTCGATGTTAAGACCCTGGCCGCCACGGTCGGCCTCGAAATCGCGGGTATCACCATCACGATCAAGCTCGGTCAGGATGACGCCACCGTCGAGAAATTCTCCAGTCGTCTCCACGGTAGCTGTCAGTAGCCCACCAGGGTTGCCGCGCAGGTCGATGATCACCTTGTTAATACCGGCGGCGCGCATAGCATCGAGAAAAGGCAGTAATTCTGCACGCGTTTGGGCGGTGAACTGAGTAATGAGCAGGTAGGCGATATCGGTAACTGGATTACCGATGCGGTCGTGAATCTGCAGTGACTGCACGCTAGGCACAATAATGTTTTCACGGACGATCGTGATGTCCTCTTCGCTGGCGTCACGATGAATCACACTAAGCGTGACAGGCGTGCCGCGAGGTCCGCGGACCCTGGAGACCGTGAATTGCAGGCTCCAACCCTCCGTCGATTCTCCGTCAACGTGGGTGATAATGTCGCCGGCCTGAAGGCCGGACGAAGCGGCAGGAGATCCACGGAAGGTACTGGTAATGGCAACACGGCCGTCTTGCAAATTAACCGTTGCACCGATGCCCTGGAAAGAGCCAGAGATGTCTTCACTGGAGAGGCGGAATGTTTCTTCATCGATGTAGGCGGAGTGTGGGTCGTTGAGCGCGGCGACAATGCCGTTAATCGCGGCGGTGCGCAACTCGTTGAGTTCGACCTGGTCGGGCTCAATGAATTCGCGGTCAAGGATTGCATAGACCTCGTCCAGCAAAGTGAAGCGTGAGCCTCGCGTGTCGTCGACAATGTCGGCCGCGGCGAGTTCGATGCCGGCGGATGTAATAGCAGTGGTACGAGTACCGCGCTGGACAGCGGCTGAGCGGTCGTCATCGACTAGGCCCATGACGCCAATACCGACCGCAAACGCCGCTCCCGCTATGACCAAGACGAGGGTGGCGAGAAGAATTCGATAGTGGCGCATGCCCCAGCTTGGGTGGTTGGGTACGGGATGGCTTGGCATAATTTCGTCTCAGGTCGACTTTCCGGTTCCCGGCCGCGGGTAGTGGTACAGAAGCAATCGTACCCGGGCGCATCATTAGTGCCTCCAAGCTACGTTTTGAATGTGTGCCAGAGACGCGCAGAATGTTAGCTCAGCGCAGAGACCAGGTGATACGCCATACGCCAGAGGCGGAATGGCTGATGTTCCGCATGAAAAATCCGTATCGCTCGCGGCTGAAGCCGCCCTTGAAAGAGATGCTTCCGTTGAGGCCTGTGTGTACGTCGTCGCGGCGCAGGCCCGGACCATCCACCGTGGCCTCGATCTGTGGCTGACCGTCCCGGCTCTCGATCAGGGACCAGGAGACAGTCGCGTTTTGTCCTGGGTTGACAAACTTGGTGATCGAATCCTCGGTGCCGGGCGTCAAGCGGAATTCGAACAGCTCGGAGCGGGTATTGGATTGGAATAGGACATTGCTGAGAATCACGATGAGGAAGAGGCCGAGTACGACACTGAACGGCCAACGCCAGCGACGGGGAACGGCACGATACCGACGCCAGATGCGTTTACCGGCGTGTTTGATCGGGAGGGCGCTGAGGGATTGCAGTGCGAGCATCGCTCGAGCGTAAGTGAGGGTCGGATCAATCGCCAGAAAACACAGGCCCTTAGCTGAGCGTAGGCTGCCACCGACACGGCCCATCTGTACAACTCTCGGCTATGATCGCGTATGTGATGAGCGGGATAGAGACGCGTAGCGTGCTCTGCCACAAGTAACGCTAGCTCGAAGGAAAGTGGGGAATTTCACATGCCTGCAGCAGTCGCGGGATACAGTCACGTTGCCATCTGTGTTTCGGATGTTGAGACATCACGGACTTTCTACAGTGAGACATTGGGTCTATCGGAGGCACCGAGGCCGGATTTCGGATTCCCGGGCGTCTGGTACCAAATTGGGGCGCTGCAGCTACATTTGATGGAACGCGAGCTGCCGGGAGCGGTCGGCAAAGGAATCGGCCCGCATTTCGCGCTCTACGTACCGACGGACGAATTCACAGACTTTGTGGAACAGGTGCGCGGTGCAGGTGGTGAGGTGATGGTGGAGCCAAACCAACGCGACAGCGACGGGGTCTGGGCCGCGTTCTGTAAGGATCCTGACGGCAACATCATCGAGCTAACCGACATGGGCCCAATGAGCTAGCGCGACTGATTGAGCCGAACAATCGTCGGGCGCTGATCCACGCTGGTGGCAAAGCGCCTGACCAACCCAGCCATGGCATTGCCCGGCCCGAGCACGGCGAAGCTACGCACACCTTGGTCGTAGGCCGTTCGCAAGGCAGAGATCCAGTTGATGGGCCGTGTGTATTGGTTGCGAAGTTCGTCACGGATCTGAGCTGGTGTTCGGATCAGTTGACCACGTGCGTTACCGATCAGTGGGGTGAACGTGTCACGGAGAGATAGGGCGTCAATCAGCGGCAAGCTAAGTTGATCTGAGTGGGCAAACAGCTCCGTATGAAAGGCACCGTTGACGCGTAGCAAGATCGCGGAGATCTCGCGCTGCTCTGCCCAAAGCAATGCCGCTTCGGCCGCAGCCCGACGCCCACCCAGTACGAATTGGTCTGGTGCGTTGTAGTTAGCGATCTGAAGTTGCGTAGCGGCAGCCATCTCTCCGGCCAGCGATGCATCAACAGCGGCCAGCGCGAGAAGTGCTCCGGATGCTCTGTCGCAACCGAGATCGAGATGTTTGCCACCTCAGAGAAAGAAAATACCGAAATCATTCTATT
>CAZZMQ010000105.1:0-6925 GCA_964655365.1 uncultured Dehalococcoidia bacterium
ATGGATCTCGCGCCAAAGTCCATCGCGCAGGGAGCGCTGGTGGGTATTGCGGCTCGCGAATTCCGATGTCGCCAATCCGAGGGCAGTGGCTAGGCCCACGGCCCCAGCTACGTTTTCGGTACCGGCGCGTCGGTCGCGCTCTTGGCCGCCGCCAACGATTTGCGACACGAAGGGTGTGCGCGCCCGCACGTAGAGCGCGCCCCCCCCCTTGGGGCCATATATCTTGTGGGCCGTGATCGACATGAGGTCGAGGCCGAGTAGATCGGGCCGGATCTCTGCGGCCCCCGCTGCCTGCACGGCGTCGCTGTGTACGAGTGTCTTGGGGTTGGCTTCCTTGACTGCGCGTGAGATCTCAGCCAGGGGCTGCAATGTGCCCACTTCATTGTTGGCGGCCATGATCGAGACGAGGGCGGTGTCGTTGCGTACGGCAGCGGCGACGGCGGCCGGATTGACGAAGCCCTCTGAGTCGACGTCGACGAGGGTGACTTCATAGCCCTCCGATTCCATGGCCTCCAGGGTGTGCAGGATGGCGTGATGTTCAATCGTTGAGCTGATCAGATGTTTCCCCGAGTGTGAGCGCGCAGCCGCGACGCCACGCAGTGCATGATTGTCAGCCTCCGTGCCGCCGGAGGTGATGATGAGTTCATCGGGGGAGCACTCGAGGAGGGCGGCAAGCTGATCGTGGGCCTGGTCTAATCCCTTGCGCGCGGTCTGCGCTTCCCGGTAGATGCCAGACGGGTTGCCCCAAGCTTCGTAGTAATAAGGCAGCATCGCCTCGACGACGCGACGATCAACGGGCGTTGTTGCCGCATGGTCGAGGTAAACGCGGTCTGCCATGGTGCCTCCGCTCGGAATCGCGGCGCACTGGCGGCGCGATTCCCCTATACGGTACGCGAATATGGTCGTGCGACGTGGAAAGCCTGGCTCCCAGGTGGCCCACGTAAGGTGATCTACCGACTAGATCCCACACTCGATCTGCCGATATACTCGCAGCGAACGCTTGCATAGTTCAAAGTAGCAAAGCCGAACCGTCACCGGATTCGGCATGTTTCGGGGGAACCGATGACTTTCCAAATGCCGGCAGTATTGGATGTGACCGACCTGGCCGCAGAAAAGGCCAAGGCGCTGCTGGAGGAAAAAGGCTTCGAAGAAGGTGCGTTGCGTGTCTTTGTCGTCGGTGGCGGCTGCTCTGGATACCAGTACGGTATGGCCCTGGCGACCGAGACTGAGCAGGGCGACGAGGTGATCGAGAAGGATGGTGTGCGCTTTCTAGTCGATGAGGAGAGTAAGCCATTGTTGATGGGTGCCCGCGTGGACTATGTGGATGACGTGATGAAGTCTGGGTTTTCGATCAACAATCCCAACGCATCGAAGTCTTGCGCTTGTGGTTCCTCTTTCGATACGCCGGACAGCGCCGGTGCTAGCCAGGCGCGCTCCTGCTGCTAAGGTCTCCTCTGAAGGAACTCGACAGCAGAACGGTCACGACCCGCTTTCCAAGGCGGGTCGTGTAGGTTAATTCGCGTCTCAATCCGGTCGCTGTTGATCAGGTCGCCTACGGGCAGACGAAACCGCCGAAAGCCTTAAAGCCTGTGTCTGAGTCTGTCTCTGGCGTGGACTATCGATTCCGCTCGATGCTTGATCGGGGCGAGTGGCTCGTCTCGGTTGAGGTTGACCCGCCGCCGTCGATGGATCTTGAGCGCGGCGTTGCGATTGTGCAGGAGTTGCGCGAGGCCGGAGTCGATTGCATAGACGTGGGCGACTCACCAATGGCGGCGGTTCGGATGAACCCGGTCATGTTCTCAGTCGGGATTCAACAGTGCACCGGGGTCGAATCGATCGTGCACTTTACGTCGCGCGACCGCAATCTGATGGCGATCCAGGCTGATTTGATGGGGGCACATGCGATGGGCGTGCGTTCGGTGATTGCACTCTCGGGCGACCCGCCCAGCCTGGGCCAGTACGGCGACGCTAGCGCGGTCTGGGATGTGCGTGCGGAAGGGTTGGTCGAGATCGTGGCCGCGCTTAACGCGGGCCATGACTCGGTCGGAAACGAGATAGGGGGGTCCACTCAGTTCACGATCATCACTTCGGCCAACCCCAACGCAAACGATCTTGACGCGGAGGTCGCCAAGATGCAGGTTCGCACCGATAAGGGGGCGGACTGTTTCTTTGCACAGAACAGTTTCGACATTGCTCAGACCGAGCGCTTTTTGGAGAAGGCATCGGTCGTCGGAAAACCGATCGTGCTGGGGGTGTTGCCGCTGGCGTCACAGCGCAACGCGGAGTTCATGGCGACGCAGGTCCCGGGTGTGACGATGCCGGAGGGCATCTTGCAACGCATGACAGACGCTGGGGATGGTGCTTCGGAGGAGGGGTTGATAGTTGCTCGGGAGTACATTGAGGCGATGCGGTCGGGATGCGCGGGCATCTATATCGTGCCGACACTGGGGCGATACAAGCGCGTCGCGCAACTCGTGGCCGAGTTGAAGTCGGGTAGGTCGGGTAGATAGCGGGGCGGATCTGTGTCGGATACATTGGGCGTCTTTGCGGCGCTGGATTCGCCGATTCCGTGGCGCTCGTTTGGCGCGTCAACACTCGACCGTGCGCAAGACAATGAGGATTTGCTGTTCCTCGTGGTCGGGGCGTCGTGGTGTACGTACAGCCAGCGCTTGTTGCGACGGTTGGCGCACGATGTTGAGACCCAGGTTGCGCTGCGCGAGTCATATGTGCCCATCCTGGTCGATGGGGACGATCACCCGGCGATCTATGCGCGCTATAGCGGAGGTGGCTGGCCTTCGATCGCGATATGTACGCCGGACGGCTGGCCAATCTGGCGGAGCACACAAGTCAATTCGGAGGATTTGCCGCGGTTATTGCGTTCGCTGGCTGGTCAGGATGTTGGACCGGTTCCGGTGTCGCTGCCGCTCCAGCTGGACAAGCCGGCTCCGGCCACAGTCGCGGATGGGATTTTGCAGGCGGCACGCGACGCATACGATCCGGTCTCGCGCGGGTTCGCGCTGGAGGGTGGGGCTGGGGGACCGCGCTTCGCACACTTCGAAGCGATCGAGCTGCTGCTGGATGGCGGTGTTGTAGCTGACCGGACTATCGCGCTCGATGCGCTGCGTCAGATCATGGATCGGCTCTGGGATTGCGTGGGCGGCGGACTGCGACGCTATGCATCAGGTCCAGATTGGTCCGATGTTCATGGAGAGAAGCTGCTCGTCGACCAGGCGACGCTGGTTGCGACCCTGGCGAGGGCTGGTGCGATGGGATCGGAGTTTCGGGATCTAGCTGCGCACGCTCTGGAATGGGCGGTTGTGCACTTCCGGCTGGACAACGGTGCGTTCGCGGCAAGTTTGCGTCCGCTCCAAGGCGAGGTACCCGCGGCCTGGCCAGTGCCTAGGCTAGATAGGTCGATTTCGATCGACTGGAATGCCCGTCTAGTGTCGGCTCAGCAGCAGCTGGCCGAGATTACTGGTGACCGCGTGCTTCGCGAAAAAGCGTCTGCTCTTGCGCGTATGCTGCTGACTCATGTGCAGGACGGGCGCGTGCCGCATCGAGTGCGGAATGGTGTTTCGTACGGGGCCACTCTGGGGGATCAGATCTATCTCGCCGTCGCTGCGTTTGATGTGGGGCTCAGTGGTGTGGCACGAGTGATCGTCGATCGCGCGCTGTCGGACCATCGACTTGCGGATGGCTCGCTCGCGGACATACGTCTCGATGGAGACGATCCTGGCCTGCTGCGTAGTCCGATTGCGCCGCTGCGCGAGAACGCTGCCTTCGCCGAGCTTTGCGCGCGATTCGGTGGGGCATACGTCAACACTGCGCGTCAGATTCTAGCAGCCACTTCTGAGGCGGCGAACCGGGCGGGAATCATGGCAAGCTGCTACGGGTTGGCTCAGTCTCGGGTCGATGCCGTTCGATCCCGCTAACCGAAGTGCGGCTGTGGAGCGCCCAGAGCGTCGGCCAGTTTCTTCACCTTCCAGAGTGCTTCCATGTCGTGTTCGTGCAGTGTGACGACGATCTGCTCCAGCGTGACCTCACCTTGGAATCGATGGTGGGATCTGTCCTGCCACTCGTGCTCGTTTAAGCTCCAGAAGAGATTGCAGGTGTGTCGACGCAGTTCGAGGAACTCGTACATCATGTTGTCGATGTCGGTTGGTGCGAAGGGATCAGGCTCATCGTTCAGCCACTCCAGTTCGTGCAGCCGGAGCGATGGAGGCACGCCGTAGATGAACTGCTCGATGTGGGAGCTGCTAATCAGCTCACGATCCCGCAGGGCGCGGGCCAGAGTGAGGGGCGACTCCACGTTGGGCACCGGCTGCTCGTTGATCACGGCGGGAGGGAACACGGTCAGCCGCGTGTACAGCTCTCCGGCCATCTCATGCAGCGCCTTCATCAGCCATTCGGGGCGGTTAGGCACGACGCACTTCCTGTATCGATTCTGTCACAGTGCGACGATGTAGCAGTGCCCCGATGCCGTGGTCCGGACATTCTCTACCGCGGTCGCTGGTTAGGATGCTTGCGCGATTACGACATGCGCAGGTGATTTGGTTCAGAACCGCCAAGGAGGCGACAACGCCATGCTGACCGAGCTGTGGGAGTCCGATGCGTTCACGGAGCGCAAGGAGAGACTGATCGACACTATCGAGACCGAGTATCAATGGTCCAAGGGTGACATCATCGTGGTGACACGTGGTGGCGGGCGGGAACGCTTTCGCGTGATCTACGCTGCCGTTGAGATCGCCGACGAGGGTCTCAAACGCGAGATCCTGATGATGAAACTTTAGGTTGCATCGACCATGGAGTCGTCGGCGACGCTTCCCTACACACTCTTTCTGATCCTGGCCGAACTGGGCTTTGGCGGTCTGATCGTAATGGCTGCGATCGATGTGCGCGGTGGTGCGACGCGCGGCTTTGTCAAGGCGACGACGGTGATGGTGCCCGTCGTGTTGGGGCTGGGGCTGTGGGTGGCGTTGACGCTCACGGGTGATGTCGTGGAGGGGTATCGGCTGGACGTCAGGCCGCGTGGGGCAATCGTGGGACTGATGGTGGGGCTGACTGTGGGCAGCGTATTGCACAACGCTCTGCTCTACGCCGATCGCGAGTATCCGGCGCGATGGTTGGGTGGTCTGTTGTCGGTGCTAGCGGTCGTGGCGTTGGTGTTGGTGGCGGTCATGTTGCGGCTGCCTGCCTGGAGCGCGGCTTTGGTGTTTCTCAGTTTGCTCTTCGGCACGTTGGCGCTCGGCTCAGCCGTCGTGGGCCTGACGCTTGGCCATTGGTATCTTGTTACTCCGCGTTTACCCGCGAAGCCTCTGAACGAGATCACGATTGTGCTGCTGATCGCATTGGGGGTGCAGGTTGTGCTCTTGGCCATCGCGTTAGTGGTGCCCGTCGATGAGACGCCGATTGGCGGCCGCGACCGACCACTGGCGCAGGACGTCACGTTCTGGTTGCGGATCGTGGTGGGGCTGGCGATGCCGCTGATTTTCGGGACGATGGCCTACGCTTCGTCGCGTATTCGCTCGATGATGGCGGCCACCGGCCTGCTTTATCTCGTCACCGCGCTGATTCTTGCCGGGGAGATTGCAGCACGAGCCCTATTCTTCGACAGTGGCCGCCCCATCTGATCCTTCCCGTCGTGCTCGTCAGTGGTGTGCCGTTCTGGGAGCGGCACCCTCGGTCTCTTCCAGCCAGTGCAGCAGCGCAGCGTTGGCTGCGGCTGGCCGCTCTTCCAGCAGAAGATGACCAGCCTCCTCGATGACCTCAAGCCGAGCGTCTGGGATCTCTTCTAGGAGCCGGCGTCCGATCGAAAGCGGCAACAGCCTGTCTGACTCGCCCCAAAGCAGCAGCGTCGTCGCTTGGATCTGGCTGAGGTTGATCGCGCTGTCTTCGGCGGCGTCGAGGAGCATGCGGTGAGCGGCGGCCTGGGAACCACGGATGCGACCGGGGCGGTCGTACCCGGCCAGAATGGCAGGGGTGAGAAACGCGGGGTCGTGTACGGCACGACGCATGGTGTGCAATCTGAGCAGCCGCGCGAGACCGCTGAAGAAGGGCACCAATGGGAGTAGCGGTTGCGCAAGGATCGCACGTCGATGGCCCATGAAGGAGAGGTTGGGGTGCATTGTTCCGACGAGGACGAGACGTGAAACGAGATGGGGGTGGGCGTGCGCCACTCGCAGCGCGACGGCGCCCCCCATGGAGTGGGCAACGACCAAGCTGCCCTCCATGCCGCGCCGGTGCATGAACTTCGCAACGATCTCCGCTTGCCCCGTCGATGACAGGCATTGCTGGGTGGAGCGGTCCGAATAACCAAAGCCGGGTAGGTCGAGTGCGGCGACGGCGTAGCGGGGCGAGAGGGCCGGGATCGTTTCGCGGAACGAGAATGTGCTCGCGCCGAAGCCGTGAATCAACAAGGCCGGCGGGCCAGTACCCGCTTCGACGAAGTGAACTTCTCGGCCGTCGATCTCAGTGTAGGAGCCGGGAGGAGCCGCCTCGCTGAGGTTGACGACTTCGTGACGCCGGATCAGTGTGGCTCCCAGCGCGTAGATCGCCCCGTAGCCCAGTAGGCTGGCCGTGAGCCAGCTACGCCCGATCACGTCCCGTTCTCGTCTACGACATCCTGCTGCGAGAAATCAAGCTGCAGGCCGGGCGGCAGGTCATTGCCCGTGTTAGGCGACGGCTTCCTTCGCGGTCGCGAGGTGAGATGCGGTTTGGTGGGGAGGCCGGGTGCGTTACCACTGCTTGGGTTTGTGTGAGAGCCGTTATTCTGATCCTCATCTCGCTCTGCTGCTTTTGGTTCGCGGGCTGGCGCTTTCCAGTCAGGGCGACCTTGGTCGATGAGCGTCTCCAGAGTCTCAAGTGATTTGGTGATACGCGGGCCGTACCAGGTTAGTGTGCGGCCATCGAAGCGCGAGATTGCGCC
>CAZZMQ010000105.1:6939-7276 GCA_964655365.1 uncultured Dehalococcoidia bacterium
ACGGCGACTGGCGGGAAACGAGCGGAATGCTAGGAACTCGTCTCGATGTCGATCGCGGAAGTGGAAGGGTTCGCTGGGTAGCAGGATCATGTCGGGCACGGCGGCCTCGATGTCGGCTAGGGCGACCTGGGGGTAGCGGCTGCCGGAGGGATGCGCCTCGAAAACGTTCTCGGCACCGACGAGTCGCAACACGTCGCCCGCGTAGCTGTCGCCACCGACGGCGAGGTAGGGGTTGCGCCAAATCGGGCAGAAGACGCGCACAAGAGGTCGATAGGTGTTGAGTTGAGTTTGCCGATCGAGTTCGGCGCGCATCTCGCGCAGCGCTTTGAACGGGAAG
>CAZZMQ010000106.1:0-7174 GCA_964655365.1 uncultured Dehalococcoidia bacterium
GCTGGCGCGTGCTATCCACCATCGTGGATCAGGAGAAGCAGACGGCGACGGCTCTCATGGATGGTCTCCACCGACTCGCCCTGGTGGTCATGGACTAGCTGGGTTGGTGTCTTTAGCTCTGGAGCACTGTGGTCAACCGTTCTACCATCGGCGCGCGCCGCATCGGTCAGCAAGAAGGATTTTCATGACGGCTGAACTCCTAATAGAGCCGGGTCCGATTATCCGCCTGACGATCAACCGGCGTGAATACCACAATGCCATCGACACTACCGTGGGTGATGAGATGGTGGAGACGGTTCGTCACATCGGCCGCGAGCGATACGGGGATATCGGTGTGATCAAGGAATCGATCACTCGCTTCGTCTTCCCTGCCCGTGGTGACGATCTGCGCATGCAACTAATCGGACATTGCATGGCGGACCTCTACCGTCAGCAGCCCGTTGTAGATACGGAAACCTAATGTCCGAATTACCGCTGGCCGGGGCCGTTGTGCTGGATCTCAGTGATGAGTGCCTGAGCCTCAGCGGCCGCTTGCTGGCAGATCTAGGCGCTGAGGTCGTGCGTGTTGAGGGGCTGGGGGGCGATCCCCTGCGAAGCAGCGGACCGCACCTCCGGGGCCGCTCCGACGTGGAGAGCGGGTTGCGGCACCTGCTCTACAACGCCGGCAAGCGCAGTCTGGCGCTCGACCGCGAGGCACCGGTGGCCCGAGAACTTCTCGATCGAGCGCTGGCCGAGTGTCATCTCGTCATTGCACCCCTTGACAAGTCACCGGCTGTGCGTCGCTTGCTCGACAGCGATCGACTGCGGCGTATCCACCCCCAGCTGGGACTCGTGGACGTGGTGTTCAAGCGCGGCCGCGAGGAGGTGGCGCCCTCCGACCTTACGGCGGTCGCGGCGGGAGGCTTGATGTACGGACTCGGATATCCAGAAGAAGCCCCAGACTATCCGGCCGGTCGCCTCGCTTACAAACAGGCAGCGTTGGTGGGTGCCGCTACAGCAACCACGATGCTCTATCAGATACGCCGCGGTCAGCCCGCCGGGCACGTTACGATCAGCCTGCAGGAGGCGATCGTCTCTACGACGATCCATTTCGCGAACCAAAATATGTGGCAACTCGCCGGTGAAAAGGTGGGACGCCCCGGCGGCGAGGTATCCACGTTACTTCAGGCGCAGGACGGTGGCTGGCTGACTTTCGGTATCACGCCGAATAACCCCGCCCGTTGGGAGGCCTTCGGCCGATGGTTGCTCGAACGTGCGGGCTACGACGGTCTCGTCGGCGCAGACTTTCCTGGAGATGTTTGGGTCCCCGTGTATGGCGATGCAACCCACGAGGCGCTTCAGCGGGCTTGCGCTTCACTGCCGCGCGATGCCCTCTGTCAGGAAGCCCAGGCTAGGGGGTTTCTGACTGTTCCGATCAACACGGTGGAGGATATCGCCACCGACCCCCACCTGCGCGAGCGGGGTTTTTTCGTGCCGGTCTCACATCCGCAACTTGCGTCTGAGATCGAACTGCCCCGGCTGCCGATTCGGTCCAGTGCCTACGAACCCGTTGCGCACTCCGCCCCGGCCCTGGGTGCCCATTCGGCGGCGACACTGGCTGATCTCGCAGGCGTGGATCCCGCTGAATTCGCGCGCCTGCGGGAGGCGGGGCTGGTCGTCGGCCCGGACGCTTCCGTTGGGCCGGAGAGACCGTCTTTCGACGTACGCAATACCGATGCCCCGCTCTCAGATGCACTACCACTGCATGGGATCCGTGTGGTTGATTTCTGCTGGCAGGCCGCTGGGCCGCTGCTGACTGAGCTCCTTGCCAACCTCGGTGCCGACGTCATCAAGATCGAATCCGAGGCGCGATTAGATACCCTCCGGACCGCTGTACAGCCGGTATCCAACCCCACTATCGAGACCAGTGCCTTCTTCCAGGATTGCAACACAGACAAGCGCAGTATCACGCTCAACCTCCGCACACCGGACGGCATTCGTCTAATCAAGGAGCTAGTGCGCGGAGCCGATGTCGTCACGGAGAACTGGAGTGCCGGGGTATTGAAGCGGCTGGGGCTGGGCTTCGAGGATCTGCGCACGATCAACCCTGGAATCGTCGTGGCGAGCCTCCCGGTCATGGGGGAGTGGGGGCCGAAGTCGACTTGGCGAGGGATCGGCAACAGCGTTGTTGCCTTGTGTGGCTTGGCTGGCCACACGGGCGCTCCGCACAACAAGCCGACCGGCGTTTCACTGCACACGGACTTTACTCTCGCCCCGCTTGGCGTCACGGCAATCCTCGCCGCGCTACTACAGCGAGACCGCACTGGTGAGGGCCAGGAGATTGAACTGACTCAGTACGAGGCCGGCGTCCACCTCTTGGACACGGAACTGATTGAATATCTCGCCAACCGCACGAACCCTGAACGGCCAGGAAATCGCTCTGCGGAGATGGCTCCACACGGCCTGTTCCCGTGTGCGGGAACAGATCGCTGGATCGCGATCGCTATTCGCGACGCGCTCGATTGGGATGCTCTGTGTATCGCCATGAACCGGACCGATCTTGACAGCCTGCGCTCACTCGAAGCACGCCAGGCTGCGGAAGATGAACTCGAAGCTGCTATTGCGACTTGGACCGCGCCTCAAGATGCCTGGCGCCTCGAGGCTGAACTTCAGGCCGCTGGAATCCCGGCCGGTGTTCTTGAGGACGTTGAGGACTTGCTTGCTGATCCGTCCATGTCGACGTTCTTTCACGAGTTTGACCATCCAGCGGGCGTAAAATTCCTGGCCCAGAATCAGCCGTTCCTCTGGAATGGTACCCGCCTACCAATCCGCCGCTCTCCGTATTTCGGGGAGCACAACGAGGTTGTCTTTCGCGATGAGCTGGGCCTGAGCGAGACCGAGATCGAGCGGCTGCTGGTGGAACAGGTGATCTACTGATGGCTGGATGGGCCGCGTGAACGACGAAGCAGGCATGCTCGCCCCATACCGCGTGCTTGATCTCAGTGGCGTGCAGGGCCAGGCCTGCGGGAAGCTCCTTGCGGATCTTGGGGCCGATGTGGTCAAAATCGAGCCGCCGGGCGGTGACCTTTCCCGAACGCGTGGCCCTTTCGTCGGCGACGATCCCAATCGGGAGAAAAGCCTTTTCTGGTTTGCCTGGAATGTGGGTAAACGCAGCGTCGTGTTGGACCTCGAATCCGACGGGGGTCGCCGAGATCTGCGCCGCTTGGTTAGCACGGCCGATCTGCTTATCGATTCGTTCCCACCCGGCCATATGGAAGCGCGAGGGTTGGGCTTTGAGGAACTGGCACAAGTTAACCCCGGGTTGGTGCGTGTTTCCATCACACCCTTTGGTCAAGACGGCCCCTACCGCGACTATCAGGCGCCCGACATCGTTGCCTGGGCGCTGAGCGGATCGATGTCGATTACCGGCGAAGCGTCACGCCCTCCCGCCCATATCAGCGACGATGCGCAGACGTTCCTCAGCGCCTGTGGTGAAGGGGCGATCGGCGGGCTGATCGCGCTTGAGCAGCGGCGGCGAACCGGACGCGGCCAGCATGTCGATGTGTCCATCCAGGAGGCGGCTGCCCGGACGATGTTCCAAGTGAGCGCCAGTTGGGATATGAACGAGCGTGACCTCGCGCGTGGCGATCTCGCGACGCCCGCCAAGCTGCCCTGGATGTGGCGTTGCCGCGACGGCTGGATCCTCTGGATCTGCTCGGTTGGCCCGGGAGCTGCACGGCGGCAGGCCGGATTCCTCGCTTGGTTGTCCGAGATTGACGCAGGTCGCGAGCTGCGCGCGATGGACTGGGAAGGGCTTCGGCCGGACGAGATGTCAGCCGCGGATTGGGAACGGCTGCACGCACCCATGGCTCAGATCTTTGCGCAGCACTCAAAGGCGGAGCTCTATGACGCCGCCATCGCATACGGTTTCAACCTCTTTCCCTCCGCGACCACGGCCGACATCTTGGCCAGCCCGCAGTTGGCCGCGCGCGAGTTCTGGCAGCCCATCGCACACGCGGACTTGGGTCGGACCATCCGCTACCCCGGGCCGTTTGCCAAGGCGCTCCGCGCGCCGCCGCGACCCGGCCGACGCGCGCCGCAGATTGGTGAACACACGGCCGAGCTGCTCGACACGATCAGGGCGACGCCCAAGCGGGAGGGGCCACCAAGCCTCAAACCCTCGAGCGAGGCGCCACTCGCCGGGATCAAGATCGCGGACTTTAGTTGGTTCATGGTGGGGCCGATGACGGTGAAGCCGTTCGCGGACTTTGGCGCACAAGTCATCCATGTGGAGAGCAGCATCCGTATCGACGGCCAGCGCTTCTCCGGCCCGTTCCAGGGGGACGTGCCGGATCCCGAACGCTGCGGCGACTACGCGCAGGTCCGCACCGGCAACCGCTCGATCGCGATTGACTTGGGCTCCCCCGAGGGTCTGGCCATCGCGAAGCGGCTGGTCGCCTGGGCGGACATTGTCTTCGATAACTTCGCGGCCGGCACGATGGGTCGGCTGGGGCTGGGCTACGAAGCACTACGCGAGGTCAATCCAGAGATCATAGTGCTGAGCTGCAGTGGGCAGGGGCAGACCGGGCCGCATGCGGCTGCAAAGGGCGGTGGGGGTCACTTCGCGGCGCTTGCCGGACTTAACGAGCTCACTGGCTGGTCTGAGGGCGAGCCCGGCTACCTCAGTGCCTACACCGACTTTATCGCTCCGCGGTTTAACGTGCCGTTGCTGTTGGCTGCACTCGATTACCGTCGCCGGACGGGGCATGGCCAGTACTTCGACGTCTCTCAGTACGAGGCTGCCATCCATTGGCTTGCACCGGCCCTGTTGGACTGCGAGGTCAATGGGCGCGTCGCCAGGCGGCTCGGGAACCGGCAGCCGCATGGCGCGCCGCATGGCGTCTATCATTGCGCTGGTGGGCGTTGGTGTGCCATCGCCGTCACGAACGAGGTCGAATGGCTTGCCCTTCGGGCTGCTTTGGGCGATCCGAGCTGGGCGAGCGCCTCGGAATTCAGTTCGTTGGCGGAGCGCAAGCTGCATGAGGATGCACTCGATGTCCGCATCGCTGAGTGGACGCAGGATCGCGATGCGTACACGATCATGGATACTTTGCAGGGTCAGGGCATCCCAGCGGGCGTGGTCCAAACCGGATCGGATTTGTTGGAGCGCGACCCGCAGCTCGCACACCGTGGTTTCTTCCAACGCCTCGATCACCCGGCATTGGTCTCCTACCGGGCTCCCCAGCACGCGTTTCGTTTACCGCTTGCGCCCTGCGATCTGAGTCGCGCCCGTTTGATCGGCGAGGACACCCACGATGTCCTCCAAGAAATCCTCGGATATAGCGATGCCGAAGTGGCAAGTTTGGCCGTAGCAGGCGCGCTGCAATAACCTCGATTGCTTGTGCTCATACTCGCTTTAATGACCAGGCTGTCTCTGTATGCCGCCTGTGGCGCGAGCTCGGAGCGTCGTCATGTTGCACCCTTGGGCGCATCGAGGGTCACCGCCGGAGTCATGACGCGAATGTACTCCATGGTCGCGTTCCAGCAGCAGCGGACGATTTACAGTCCGCTGCACTTCCAGCCACCTGCCGGCGATAGTCGGAGTGGTCTTGAAACGCAGACACCGATAGACCCTGGTGTGGTTTGAGGTATGCCTGGAAGAGCGAGGGAACTGCGTCTGCTCGGTCGTGCGCCATGTGTAATTGCCCGCCCCAACACGCAAGGGATCCTTACTCGGAGTCAGGAGTGAGGGCCGGCTGCCACGTTTCTCGGCGAGGAATTCCTTGCGAATCCCGCCGCACATCTGCTGCACGGAGAACCGGATGCTTGCCGCGCTTCTCCAACGGACGGCCGTAGGCACGTCCACCCCGTTCCACGAGGTCGAATACGAGACTGCCAACGAGGATCCCGTGTAGCCCCGTGACCTCGAGACTGCCCGATCTGGCCGCCGCTCTTACATTTGTGGGCATGCCGGTCATGGCTGACAGACGGGGCATCCACAGCGCTACACTCGATTCAAAGAACTTAGGCTCGATGATCGTGGCAGCGGGTCGGACTCACGAATTACAGAGAGGCGTCGCCCAAACTATGGATGGCACGAAATACAACGAGCTCACGCGGATCGAGAGTCTTGTCATCGAGGCTAAGAACACCGAACCGCCCTTCAGCGGCGAGTACGATGACTTCTACAAGGCTGGCAGCTACGTTTGCCGCCGGTGCGACGCTCTACTCTACCGGTCCGAAGACAAGTTCGACGCTCATTGCGGGTGGCCAGCCTTCGATGATGAGGTCACCGGCGCCGTGAGGCGTTTGCCAGACCCGGACGGCGAGCGCGGCGAGATTGAGTGCGCTAGCTGCGGCGGTCACCTCGGCCACGTGTTCCTCGGCGAACGACTTACGGCGAAAAATACGCGGCACTGCGTCAATTCCTTGTCGATGAGGTTTATCGCCTCGAAGTAGCCTGTCGTCCCGGGGGCATGGCTCCACCCGTTTCGGACCATTACACGATCGAGACACTCGTGGCGGAGCGTTTCGATGCTTCTCCATGGTGGGGCTGCTGCTGATCCTCGTCAGCACGTTGCTTGTGACGGTCTGTGGCGTGAGATGTCCCAGAAATCGAAACCGACGTGTGGCCAGCCTCTCCTCTAGACGGAGTAGGCGAGGTCGCCGTCGACGTAGGTCTGCTGGACCTGGATCTCGCGGATGAAGTCGGGGGCAACCAGGGTTGGATCGTGGCTGAGTACGACCAGATCGGCGCGCTTGCCCACTTCGATCGAGCCGACCTCCTGGTCGCGGAACATCGCTGCCGCCGAGTTGAGCGTGTAGGTGCGCAGCGCTTCAAGCGCGGTGATTGCCTGGTCAGGCACGATCATGGGGCCGGTCGATCGCCCGCGGCGGGCCACCAGGGCAAACAACCCAAGCAACGGCTCGACCGGAGCGCAGGGGAAGTCGGAGCCCGAGGCGACGGCGATTCCGGCATCGAGCATCGCGCGATAGGGGGCTGGCAGTCCGTCGATGTTGGCTTCCGCAAAGCCGGTCTCGAAGAAATCGCCGAAGCTATACAGGAAGGACGGTTGGTAGGAGATCAGCACGCCGAGGGAGCGGGCGCGTTCGATCTGTGCGGCTGTGCCAAAGGAGAAATGTTCGATGCGGTAGCGCGGGTCTCCGCGCGGGATCTCGCGGAGCGCGCGCTCAA
>CAZZMQ010000107.1:0-2083 GCA_964655365.1 uncultured Dehalococcoidia bacterium
GATGTTCGATCTCGGTGACGACCTCGCGGAACTTGGCTTTTTCCGAGCGGAAGATCAGGTCCGACTCGTCAATGCGCTCGATCTCCACGTTGGTCGGGATCACTACGACATCGAGCGAGTAGATCTTGTGGAACTCCTCGGACTCAGTCGCCGCCGTGCCGGTCATGCCCGACAGTATGCGGTAAATTCGGAAGTAGTTCTGGTAGGTGATCGTGGCGAGCGTCATCGTCTCAGGTTCGATCTTGACGTTTTCTTTGGCCTCGATCGCTTGGTGTAGGCCCTCGGAGTAGCGGCGCCCGTCCATCATGCGGCCGGTGAACTCATCGACGATCACGACCTGGCCGTGCCGGACCACGTAATCACGGTCGCGTTGGAACATAAACTGCGCGCGCATAGCCGCTTCGAGGAAGCGCGTCATGCGTGCGTTCTCGCCCTCAAAGAGATTGTCTATCCCGAGCGCGAGTTCGACCTATTCTATGCCGGACTCGGTCAACGAGACGGTGCGCGATTTCAGTTCGCTTGTGAAGTCGGTTTCGGGCTGCATGGTCGGTACGATGTGGGCGAAGGTGCGGTAGGTGTCCAAGCTCTCGCCCGACTGGCCGCTGATGATCAGTGGCGTGCGAGCTTCGTCGATCAGAATGTTGTCGACCTCATCGACGATTGCGTAGGCCAGGTCGCGCTGCACCTTGTGATCTCGCTCCACCACCATATTGTCGCGCAGGTAGTCGAAACCAAATTCGTTGTTGGTGCCGTACGTGATGTCGGCTGTGTACGCTTCACGGCGCGGGACCGGGCGCAGGAATTGGAGATCGCCAAGTGCGTCGCGCCGTTGGCGTTCTTCGTCGTCTACATCTTCCGCTTCATCGGTGCTTGTTGGATCGTAGGTGGGGTCGTAGAGGAACGCAGCTTGATGCTGCAGTACTCCGACGCTAAGGCCGAGCGCGTGGTTGATCTCTCCCATCCAGCGGGCGTCGCGCTTGGCGAGGTAGTCGGTGACTGTGATGATGTGCGCCCCATCGCCCTCCAACGCGTTGAGGTAGACGGGCAGAGTCGCGACGACGGTCTTGCCCTCGCCGGTTCGCATCTCGGCGATCTTACCTTGATGTAGCACGATGCCGCCGATCAGCTGTACGTCGTAGTGGCGCATCGCCAGATGGCGGCGGCTGACCTCGCGTACGACGGCGAACGCCTCTGGTAAGAGGTCGTCTAGGTCGGCACCGTCATCCAACTGTGAGCGAAACTCAACGGTCTTGGTGCGTAAGGCGTCGTCGTCGAGTGCTGCAGTCTCGGCTTCCCACGCGTTGATCTCGTCCACGACTGGTTGCAGGCGCTTCAGTTCGCGTTCGTTAGGGTCCCCGATTGCCCGCTTAGCTCTGTCGAACAGTCCCATTGGTTCCTTCAGGGTTCTCGCCCACAGTGTCTATCTGGGCCTGCACACGGCCTAAGAAGGGCGGCATGAGGCCGGCTGAGGCACAGTCCCAGCGTAGCGCCGGGTGGGACGAGGTGCGCGTTTTGGTGGGCAAGGCTTTGTGATCTAGTCGGGCACTCGAATGCGGTCGGAGCAAGCCGACTAACTTCGCTCGAAGAGTTCGCCGACGGAGCGACCGTCGTGGATGCGTTGGATCGCTTCGCCTAGCAGCGGTGCCACGCTGAGTGTGCGAATGCGCGTGCTTCGCTTTGCTGGTGGCAGCGGCAATGTGTCAGTCACGACGAGTTCCTTGAGCGGGCTGTTCTCAATCCGCTCGATCGCGGGCTCGGAAAGCACGCCGTGGGTCATGGCCGCGTAGACCTCGCGTGCACCTTGGTCCTTGAGGAGGTTAGCGACCTCGACGAGAGTGCCGGCCGTGTCGACCTCATCGTCGATGATTAGTGCGTCTTGGCCATCGATCTCGCCGATTAGATTGAGCACCTGCGCGCTGTCATCGTTGGTCATGCGCCGTTTCTCGGACAGCGCCAGGGGGGAGTGAAGCATATCGGCCAGGTTGCGGGCCCGCTTTGCCGCACCGAGGTCGGGTGCCACGACAACGCCGCGGAATTCGCGCTCGGTGAAGTGGTTGGCGATTAGGTTGAGCCCGGTCAGTTC
>CAZZMQ010000107.1:2093-7172 GCA_964655365.1 uncultured Dehalococcoidia bacterium
AACTGGTTGAGCATAAATATTATCAATCGGGATATTGAAGAAGCCCTGAATCTGACCGGCGTGGATGTCTATTGTCAAGATGCGGTTGGCGCCAGCGGTCTCGAGCAGGTTCGCGATTAGCCGGGCCGAAATGGGAACGCGGGGTTGGTCTTTTTTGTCAGAACGGCCGTAAGGGAAGAATGGCAGCACGGCGGTGATCCGTCCCGCACTGGCGCGATGGGCGGCGTCGATCATGATCAGTAGTTCCATGAAGGACTGATTAACCGGTGTCGCGGCTGGCTGAACAAGTAATACATCGCGTTCGCGAACGTTTTCCTGTAGCTGTACGAATACGTTGCCGTTGGAGAACTCGAACACGTTGGCCGCGCCCACGGAGAAGCCCAGATGGGAGCAGATACGGTTTGTCAGATCAGGGTGTGCGTTGCCGCTAAAGATTGCGGGGCCTGGCAATACCACTCTGGGCTGCTCCTTCGCGATTCCTCGTCGGGGCGCTGTGGCTGCGGCATCCGAACGTTGCCGTTGCTGCAACTCATGCCGTTCAGGAACACTGTCGGGCGTGTTCAGGGGCTCGCTTCGTAGATGGAGTATCCAATTCCGAGGAGGTGGGAGCAAGAAGCTCGTCCACGAACGCTGATCGCGGATATAAGATCGCGGAAATTGGAAATGACACCAGAAGACAGAAGGGGTGTGGATGGTCCGGAGGGCGCGTTGACGGGTCTTTGGCGTGGACCGTAGACTAGTCGTCGGCCCACATGCCCAGAGATATTTATCTTAGATGAACCGTAGAGCGCGATAGGTGCCCCGCATTGCGGGGTTCGCTGCATTCGTGACGGAGTGTCGTCCCCTGTGACCCTATCTACGTCTTACGCCCCACTGCCGACTGTGACTCGCACGCCGAGCAGTTCGCTCTGCCCGTATTCCGCCGTGGCAGGCATGCCGCGCACCACTGCCTAAGCACCAAGACGACCGCCCCGCTGATCGGGTTGGGGGAGCGGTGCGTTTATCAGATCTGCCACCCGGTCTAGGTCACTGATTGGTTAGGAGAGAGCTTTCCGATGACGACGGCAACCCCATCTCCCGGAGCTCAGCAAGCGCCCAACTTGGTCCCGCGTGTGTTGGTTCCTGAAACCAAGCGCAACTACTCGCGCATACCGGAACTGCAAGAGCTGCCCAACCTCATCCGACTGCAGCTGGATTCGTATCGCTGGTTCTTGAAGGAGGGCTTGCAGGAACTGCTCTCCGAGATCTCACCGATCCAGGATTTCACGGGCAACCGGATGGAGTTGGTCTTCAGCGAGTATCGTTTGGGCGACTTACCGAGATCCGAGGTCGATGATGACCTTGCCTTCGACGAGTTGCTGGCCAAGATCAATCCACCCTTCTCTGAGCATGACTGCCGCCAGCGCGATTTGACTTTCGCTGCACCGTTGCGGGTCACGGTCCAGTTGGTTGTCAAGGAAAGTGGGGAGATTAAGGAGCAAGAGCTCTTCTTCGGAGACTTCCCGTTGATGACGGCAAATGGCACCTTCGTGATTAACGGTGCCGAGCGAGTTGTTGTGAGTCAGCTCGTACGCTCACCAGGGGTCTACTTCGCTACGACACAGGATCCCAACACGGGGCGCATGCTCTGCTCGGCTAAGTTGATCCCCAATCGCGGCGCCTGGCTCGAACTTGAGACTAGCGCCAAGGACATCCTCACGGTCAAGGTGGATCGCAAGCGCAAGATTCCAGTTACGACGCTGCTGCGCGCGATCGACAGCGACGACGAGATTGAGGACGACACGCTACTTGGCACCGATGATCGTGTGCGCGCGATGCTCGAAGACGTGGACACTAACGAGCTGCACCACTTCCTGGATAGCACGATCGCTAAGGAGCCAGTGCCGCCCGATGACGAGGATCGAACTAAGGCGTGGGCTCTGCTGGAAGTCTATCGTCGCTTGCGTCCAGGGGACCCTCCCACGCACGAGAACGCGCGTGGGCTGCTGGATAGCCTCTTCTTCACCCCCCGACGCTACGACCTCGGTCGGGTCGGTCGCTACAAGATGAACGGACGTCTGGTCGACGCCGACAACGAACAGCGCACTCTGTCGCAGCATGATCTGGTTACGATCATCCGCCAACAGATTCGGATCAACAACGGTGAGGATCGCGCCGACGACATCGATCACCTCGGTAACCGTCGAGTGCGTGCAGTGGGTGAGTTGGTGCAGAATCAGTTCCGCGTCGGCCTGCTGCGTATGGAGCGGGTTGTGCGCGAACGCATGACCATCACAGACCCGGACCAAGCGACGCCGAGCGCGTTGATTAACATCCGTCCCGTTGTTGCCGCGATGAAGGAATTCTTTGGGGGCAGCCAGCTGAGCCAGTTCATGGACCAGACCAATCCGCTGGCGGAATTGACGCACAAGCGGCGGCTTAGTGCTCTTGGTCCTGGTGGTCTCAGCCGCGATCGGGCAGGATTTGATGTGCGCGATGTGCACCATAGCCACTACGGGCGCATCTGCCCGATCGAGACACCGGAAGGCCCCAACATTGGTTTGATTGGCAGTCTGGCCACCTTCGGCCTGATCAACGACTTTGGGTTCATCCAGACGCCCTACCGGCGCGTGGTTCGGGAGCTGAAGTTGCGCGACCGTCATCTCATCGGTGCGATTCTTAGTGAGGATATCGAGGGGCCGCGCGGAGGCCGGATCGCGAGCTCTGGCGAGAAGATTACGCCGGTCCTGCGCGATCGGTTGCAGGCGCTCGACGGTCTCACGGTGGTTGACGTCAAACCCTTCGTTTCCAATGAGGTGGAATACCTTACGGCCGATCAGGAAGACCGCTACGTTGTGGCGCAAGCGAATGCGCCGATCGACGAGGATGGATTCTTCATCCAGGAACGGGTTGAGGCCCGTGCCGGTGAGCGCTTTGAAGAGGTGCCGCCCGAAGAGCTGGACTATATGGATGTTTCGCCACGACAAATCGTCTCGGTCGCCGCGTCGTTGATCCCGTTTTTGGAGCACGACGACGCAAACCGCGCGCTGATGGGTTCAAACATGCAGCGTCAGGCCGTGCCGTTGCTACGCCCGGAGGTACCGCTGGTGGGTTCCGGTATGGAACAGCCAGCTGCACGTGACTCAGGGCAGGTCATCCTAGCCGAAGAGGACGGTGAAATCGTCAGCGCGACGGCGGCGAGTATCACCGTCAAATACAGAAGTGGAGCAGAGAAGCTCTATCCGCTGCTGAAGTTCATGAGGTCCAACCAAGGCACCTGCATTAACCAGCGTCCGATTGTTAACCGCGGCGACAAGGTCAAGCAGGGGCAACCGCTGGCGGATTCCTCCTCCACGGATATGGGCGAGCTCGCGCTTGGCCAGAGCGTCCTGGTCGCCTTCATGGCTTGGGAAGGCTACAACTTCGAAGATGCGATCATCCTCTCTGAGGGGCTTGTGCGAGATGACAAGTTCACCTCGATCCACATGTCGAAGCATGAGGTCGAGGCTCGGGAGACCAAGCTGGGTCCTGAAGAGATCACCCGCGATATCCCCAATGTGGGAGAAGAATCGTTGCGAGACTTGGACGAGGCCGGTGTGATCCGCATCGGTGCGGAGGTTGGTCCGGGTGACATCCTGGTTGGCAAGATTACGCCCAAAGGCGAGACTGAGTTGACCGCGGAAGAGAAGCTGCTGCGTGCGATCTTTGGTGAGAAGGCGCGCGAGGTGAAAGACACCTCCCTACGGGTTCCGCACGGCGTGCGCGGCACCGTGGTGGAGGTGCGCATCTTCCGGCGAGACGACCACGACGATCTGCCGGCCGGCGTCGACCAGATGGTGCGGGTCACCATCGCTGAGCGACGCAAGCTCTCCGTAGGTGACAAGATGGCAGGGCGGCATGGTAACAAGGGCGTCATCTCCCGCATTTTGCCGGAGGAGGACATGCCCTATTTGGAGGATGGAACGCCTGTCGACATCATCCTTAACCCGATTGGGGTGCCGAGCCGCATGAACTTGGGTCAGGTGCTGGAGACGCATCTGGGGTGGGCGGCCCACAACTTGGGATTTCGTGCGATCACTCCGGTCTTCGACGGAGCCTCGGATGATGCGATCCAGGACGCCATGAGCCGCGCCTGGTTGGTCCGCGAGGCTGGTGCAAATGTCATGGTTCCGGTCGCGAAGAAGCATGCCGCCGTGGCCGCCGTGGATGAGGAGACGGTCTCTGCCTATCTCACAGAACATGGCTACGACGCGGAGACCGTGATGGATGAGACACGGATTGGGGAGGCCCGCCGAGTCTGTCTAGAGCTCTGGTTGGAGTCCATCGGAGAGAGGCGGGTCAAAGGCCAAGATCCGGAGAAACTGATGGCGCGCGCTCAGAAAGCGTTCGACGACGGACGTGGCGCGCCACCGACTTTTGGCAAGCAGTGGCTCCTTGACGGGCGCACGGGCGAGCGTTTTGATCAGCCAATCACTGTCGGCTACATCTACATGCTCAAGCTGAGCCACATGGTAGAGGACAAGATCCACGCTCGCTCCACCGGGCCTTACTCCCTCATTACGCAGCAACCGCTGGGCGGAAAGGCCCAGTTCGGTGGGCAGCGCTTCGGTGAGATGGAGGTCTGGGCGCTGGAGGCCTACGGAGCTGCGCACATTCTGCAAGAGCTGTTGACGGTCAAGAGTGACGATGTCGTCGGCCGCGTTAAAGCGTACGAGGCGATCGTCAAGGGCGACGCCGTGCTTGAGCCAGGTGTGCCCGAGTCGTTCAAGGTGCTGGTTAAGGAGTTGCAGTCCTTGGGACTGTCGGTGGAAGTTCTCAACCAGCGTGAAGAGCGAGTCCAGATCGAGGAGGCAGGAGCGCAGGAAACGCCGGTTCTCGGTGTGAACCTGTCCGGCTTCGAGGGAGAGGAAACCCCGACCAATGCTTGAAGTCAATGACTTTGATGCGATCCGTATCTCGCTGGCATCGCCGGAGCAGATTCGCTCTTGGTCCTACGGCGAGGTAACCAAGCCGGAAACGATCAACTACCGCACCCTGAAGCCGGAGAAGGACGGCCTTTTCTGCGAGAAGATATTCGGCCCGCAGAAGGACTTCGAGTGC
>CAZZMQ010000108.1:0-252 GCA_964655365.1 uncultured Dehalococcoidia bacterium
GACATTTGACGCTATCTATCGCCGGGTGACACACGTCCAAATAACAGCGCAGTATCACGGGGCGGCTGAGTTCGCCTACCTAAACGACAGAGTCAGGGAGGTCAGAGGGGTTGGCGGCGCGATCTCGAAGAGACCCTGCAGTACGCCGCAGCCGGCTGAAGTACCGGCGAACTAGTGCGGTGAAAGCAACGTACCAGCGGTATTCACGCGATGCTATGCCCTAGATGTAATCCGACGGGTGCGCTCGGAGCC
>CAZZMQ010000108.1:290-588 GCA_964655365.1 uncultured Dehalococcoidia bacterium
GGATTGTCCGTGATCGAGGGGACCCCGGTCACGCTCGCCTGGCCATCCGTTAAAATCCGGCTTCTAACGTTTCCGTCAGTCTGTCCACCGATCTGCGACGATTACGCAAGCTCCGCTCGAGATCGAAGCGAGATTGATCACGGCCTAGCGAGCGAAGCAGCGCCGGGGACGCGCCACCTCACTACTGGCATCGTTATCCGGCAGACTGGTCCAGACCCCAGAGCTTGATCGCGTTCTGGCCGACGATGGCCTGCCCGTCCTCCACGCTGGGGGCGGCATCGAAGATTCCCTGGATGCT
>CAZZMQ010000108.1:598-4061 GCA_964655365.1 uncultured Dehalococcoidia bacterium
GGGTATGGCCGAGTGTGCTCTCGGGGTGTGGGTAGTCATAGGTCCAGAGCACGTGATCGGCACCCATTAGGTCAAGCTGACGTAGGCCAGCAGGATCGTCCATGAACGTGGCGTGGCACTGGTTGAACCAGTAATGACTGGGTCGATGGGCAAGGCGGGGATTCATTTCAGATTCGAAAGCAGTGTAGACCTTGTCCGCTTCGTAGAGAGCGGAGGGAACCCAAGCGATGCCGCCTTCGGTGAAGACGATTTGTAGGCTGGGATGACGCTCGAGGATGCCGGAGAAGGTGAGCAGAGACCAGAGACGGCGGAAACCGCCGAAGGCAACGACGATCGTCGTTGCCAACCCTCCTAACCCGCGCGCGTCGAAGGTTTCGCCAACGTGGAATGAGAGCGGGAGTTCGAGTTCTTCAACCGCGTCCCACATTCCCTCAAGCTTGCGGCTGTTGTAGTAGACCTCGCCGGGCGGCAATGTGGGCATCATCATGCCCTTGAAGCCAAGGTCCTTAAGCTGAGCGCCGCTTTCGCGTACGGCTTCTTCATCCCAGTAGGCGAGCAAGCCGATAGGGTGGAGCCGGTCACCGTGTGGACGGCAGTAGTCCATCACGATCTCGTTGTAGGCACGGAAACAGGCGGCTATGAATTCGCGGTCCTCGTTGCGGATGATGCCGAGCGTGCGCTGGGGAAAAAGAATGTCTTGTGCAATGCCTTCGGCGTCCATGTCCTTGATGCGCAGGTCGGCGTCCCACATGCCGGCGCGACCTTCGATCATCTCACTAGGGAATCCAGGGTTATCCAGTGTCTTGCCGTCCGCGGACATATGGAAGCCGGAGTCGTCCCACCAGCCTTTGGGAGCGCGGTCGCGATACTTTTCGGGGAGATGATCGACCCATATTTCAGGCTCGAGAAAGCGGCTGTCAGCGGATACGAGCGAGGTACCAGCAGGCCAGGACCGCGAGGGTGGATCGACGGGTCGGTTCTTAGGCCATTCACGGGGATTAGTAGGGTTCGGTTCAAGACTGCTGACCATTGGTGACTCTCTCTATCATTCTCTTAGAGGTAGCATATCCGGACGCGGAGGGACATGTATCCTCCCCTCTATCCGCTACGGTACGGCCAAGATCAGCATGGACGGACATCTAGGAAACTCGGCATGACACTGGCACCATCCATCACCGACCGTGAGACCGAGACAAGATATGCCCGCCTACAAGACCGGATTCTGGATCGGGATCAGGCGGGCGCGGCCGATGTGACGTTCGAGTTGATGCGCGCGGGGCGATCAACGACAGAGATCCTAAGTGAGACGGTGCGGATCCACGCCCCCTACACGCACGTGCCTTACCACCAACGGATGGATGGCGGGTTCGTCCGTTTCGTGAACAACGACCACGCCCTTCTCAGTGCACGCGCCACCCTGACGCTGCAGCACATGATGCCGGAAACGCTACGCGATCTGCCACTAGCCCAGACAGCCTGGTACGTGCCGTCAGCGCTAGACATCTGGAATCAATTGCTCGGGCGCGTGCCCGGACGCTACGCGCGGCGCGTCTACGACGAAGCCGCGCACCCGGACGGGCCGGCGGCGCCTGCCGTGCATTGGGAGGACCAGGAACCTGCCCCTCTGGAGGGTCCCTTTGCGGAGGAGCTGGAACGCTGGCAGCAACTAGTGGAGCGCGGTGAGGTGGTGGAGGCCTACCGGCTCTGGCTGGGCATGTGGCAGCTACCGGAGCATCGTGAGGAGTTGCTGGCGCACACGATGTTCGCAGGGCTAATGGATGTGCAAGATCGCATGCTCTGGAATCGGTCGTATACAACGGGTCACAAAGCGTACCGGCAGCGCTCGCTGATCGAACTCGGGCGCGCAGTGGGGTGGGAGAATGCGGACCACATCATCTATGCGGCAATCCCCGACTTAGCGGTCGGGCCGCGCTGGTACTCCAGCTTCGAGGCGGCCTGCCAGATCATGCTCTACGAATTGGAAGATGCCCAACCGCAGTCGTCGTTGGCGGCTACGAAGGAGACAGACACCGACCGCCGATTATTCGCGAATACCGAGCCGCTCTCGGAGCCGGAAGCGGAAGGATTGATCCGAGCCATCACGCGCGGCGAGAACTCAGACTACATCGGCGAACTGCTGGCGCTGCTGCGTGGGAACCGGTCACCCCGATCGATCATGGACGCGATCCAGATCGCGGCGGCGCGAGTGATGCTGGAGACACACGCGCCATCTGCCTTCTCAATGCCGCAGCACGCCGTTGAATCCACGTAGATGGTGACCTGGTTCTACGATCAGTTCGAGCACCCGCATCGCACAAAGTTACTCTTCGTGGCGGCGAATTTCGTGAACCAAGCGGCCAACTGGATCCACGGGTACGACAGCTTCTTCGCGGACGATAACGTGATCAACGGAGCACGGCAGATTAAAGCGCCGGAGGCGGCGGCGGCACTATCTGGGGCCCAGTTGCTTCGGCAGCTGGACCAATCGCTGACCGCAACAGATGTCGATGGCAGTGTGGCCTGGACCCAAGCTTATCTCGACGGTGGCTATGAACGTGACGCTCTAGTCGAGACACTGGCCGTTGGCGCGGCCAAACAAGGTAACGACCCACACAACCAGGAGATTGGGCTCTGCACGCTGCAGGATTACGGACGAACGAGTTCTTCGCTGCGAGACACCCTGCTGCTGGCATCGGCGCAGAACACGGCCGGCCACGTTAATTATGGCGACCAGTTCGAGCCTTACCGTCGCTTCGCGGAAGCGTTTGGGATCGCAACAGATTCAGAGGCCGCGGATGGGGACGACCCAGTAGAAGCAATGTTGGACGACATCGAATCCGAGGTCTTCCACGATGCGGGGGCCGGCGCCCAAAAGCCGTAGTCCGAGGCCGATCACCATCGGACTCCCCAAGTGGCTCGTCCACCGCAGTCTATTCACGGAGCAACGCGGCTCACATCATCATCGGGGCAATCATGTCGGGGTCCGGTGGGGCCGCGCAGGGTAGCGGAAAATATACGATGGTTTCGCATGCTGATCGCTAGCTGCAGGGCGGGTTGAATCAAGCGTGAGGGGCCAGGATTCTAGTCACTGCACGGTTGATCTAGCAGGTTCTATGCTCCTCCTGCCCCCTCTGGTCCTAGGAGAGCACAGATTCTGAAATACGAGGCGATCCCGCCGGACACGATCGGTCCAACAACCGTGGTGAGGCAGCAGATCGCTACGAAGTGAGGCGGGACACGAGGAACCGATATGAGCCTGGAACTGCTGCCTGAACTTCGGATCGTGGAGATCGGGCACGCGACGACGGAGTATGCGGGCCAGATCCTGGCAGAGCTAGGCGCGCAGGTCGTGCTGGTGGAGCCGCCCGGTGGGGCGGCGACGCGCGAACGCCGCCCCTCTGCCGCAGGAACCGCCACGCGCCGTCGCAGCCTGCGCACGCCGAGATACTCGCCGAGATACTCG
>CAZZMQ010000108.1:4071-6266 GCA_964655365.1 uncultured Dehalococcoidia bacterium
AGATGCGGCAGCAGCTGCAGCAGAGTCAGGCTCAGCTCGTAGAGCAGTCGCAGCTTTCCGTTCCTCGCCCGAAACCATGACAAGCGCAGCGTGGTCTTCGATCCAACGAGCGCCGACGACGAGGCGGCGATGCAGCGGTTGCTGGCCGCCTCCGACGTTCTCTTAGCGCCACCAAATTCGCCGTTCGATGCGTGGCTCGACAGGGCGAGTGAGATCGCCCGCGTGGAGGTGAGCGACGTTGATGGGATCGGGGTGGCGCCACTGGTGGCCTTCGCCGCCAGCGGCGGGTTGGCGTCCAGTGGCTGGCCGGAACAGCCGCCCTGCAACGCCCCGTCCTGGCTAGCTCATGACGCGGCCGGCATCTATGTGGCCATTCTGGCACTGCTGGCCTATCGCGAGGGGCTCCAGGGCGGGCCGTCGATCCGCTACGAAGTCCCCCTGCGCGAAGCGGCGATCGCGGGGATCACACCCTGGACGCGCCCCCTGCACTCTTATGAACAGGAAGCAGCGGGGCAGGGGATCGCACATCGGCGGTTAGGTGCGCCGGGAACGTCGATCTATCGGTGTGCCGATGGGTATGTACGGGTTTCCACGGTGACAACACGGCAGTGGGGCGCCTTCATAGAACTGCTGGGCAATCCAGAGTCGCTCGCGGCCGAGGAGTGGCAGAATCGCCGCTTTCGGCTAGACAACCTCGAGACTCTGTACCACCTGGCGGCAGAGCTGACACAGTCGCGTAAGCGCCGTGACCTGTTCGAGCGCGGGCAGGCACTGGGGCTCACGATCACTCCGGTCTACACAGTGGCCGACTTGATGGCAGACCGGCACGTCGTTGAGCGGGGCCTGTTTGTGCCGCTGACGGATCCAGACCTCGGTCCCGTGCACCTGATGCGTGAACCGATCAAGTTCGAGCCGCCGCAGCCTTACCACAATCCACGGCCGGCCCCAGCGCTGGGTCAAGACCAAGCGTCGATCGATGGGCTCAACCCACGTCCAACACGCCCCCCGGGGGATGTGTCCGCATCCGGCGCACAACCGTTGGAGGGCCTGCGCGTGCTCAACTTGGGCGTCGGAGCCGTAGTGCCGGAAGCCGCAGAACTGCTGGCGCTGCTAGGCGCGGAAGTGATCAAAGTTGAGTCGCGCCGCCGGGTCGATTTTCTGCGACTGCTCGATCACAACGGCAGTGCTTCGTTCAACCAGCTCAATCTGGGCGTCCTCAGCTTAGCCGTTGACATGACGACGGAGGCAGGTCGGGCCGTTGTGCACGCGCTTGTGCCGCAGTGCGACATTGTGATGGAGAACATGCGAGCGCCCGTCGTCACGGCATGGGGTTGCGACTATGAGTCGATCCGGACCTTGCGACCGGACGTAATCTACTTCAGCAGCCAAGGCTTAGGCCGCGGGCCGTACGGCGACTTCCAAACGTACGGCCCGAATCTGCAGGCGTTCTCGGGCATTACCGCCTCGTGGGCACATCCCGACGACCCCTACGCGGTAGGGACGACACTGAACCACCCCGACCACGTCGCCGGCAAGCAAGCTCTGCTTCCGATCTTGGCGGCCCTGATGCGGCGAGAGGCGTCGGGCGAGGGTGCGTACATCGAGGGAGCACAGTACGAGGTGGCGGCGAAGTTCATCGCCGACAAGTTCCTGCAGGAGCAAGTGACACCGGGATCGAGCGGGCCGACTGGGAATCATAGTCCGGATTTCGCGCCGCATGGCGTGTACCCCTGTGCCGGCAACGATCGCTGGTGCGCGATCGCCGTAACGAGCAAGGCCGAGTGGGCGGCTCTGCGGACGGAGGTTGGGGAACTCTGGGCAGACGATGATCGCTACGAGACGCTGGAGGGCCGACTGAAGGACATTGATACAATCGACGAGGCAATCGCGAATTGGACACGTGCGCAGGAGCCGCTGGAACTTGAGCGAAGGCTGCGCGCGGTCGGAGTACCGGTCTCGCGCGTGGTGATCGGCGAGGACATGGCCAACGCCGATTCAGACCATGCGAGCGGATTCTTTGCGGCGCTCGACCACCCCATCATAGAGACGCGTTACTACACGGGGTTGCCGTTCCGGGACGGAACCGGACGCCGACTGGCACTTCGTCGTCCGCCCCTGCTCGGTGAGCACACGGAGTACGTTCTTTTCGATCTCCTCGGCCTAGAGGCCGAAGAAGTGAACAGGTTGATGGCGGA
>CAZZMQ010000108.1:6276-7101 GCA_964655365.1 uncultured Dehalococcoidia bacterium
GCTTTTATGTTAACTTGTTTAGGTCGTTATGCGCGGTGGGCTGGTTATGCGGCTGTTAAGCGTCGCCACACCGCGCGCGGCGGGGGAACCTATTTCAAGGCATCCTCACTTGGCGCACCATCGCAATGAGACTGTCAGAACCGCGCCGATTCGGCACAGGGTCACCGATCGGTTGTAGGCGACAGAATCGTGTTGTGCAACTTCGATGCTCCGCCAGCAGCGTACTGATCGAGTTCGAATCCCATTCAAACCCGAACGGTGTAGATAGTGCAGGAAATCTCGTCGAACACTCCAAACAGGCCCACCACCGACTTTCCCACAACGTCGGACTTCGCAGGCTCCACTCAGTCGTCTAACCTCCGCAATATCCATCGGAGCGTGGGAGAGGGATCATCATGGCGTCGGCAGAATTCACGGCCGGACTGGAACTATTCAAAGCATCTGGAAAAGGAATTGCCCAAGCAACGGATGTCGCAGACCAACGCGCCGGGTACGAAGCGCTCGCCTTTCCACTGCCAGACGGTACCACCGTCACACCCGTCGACGCCGACGGCGTATCCTGCGAATGGGTCGTCGCCGGCGGGGCCAGTCCCGATGCACGACTGCTCTACCTCCACGGCGGTGGCTACGTCATCGGCAGCCTCAACACACATCGACACCTCTCCGCCGCGCTCTCCCCCGCCTCCGACTGCGCCACCCTTGCCGTCGACTACCGGATGGCGCCGGAAGACCCCTACCCGGCCGCCGTCGATGCCGCCCAAACCACCTACCGCTATCTGCGCGTCACTGGCCCAGACGGCCCCAGCCAAGCCTCCGCCACTTTCA
>CAZZMQ010000109.1:0-1120 GCA_964655365.1 uncultured Dehalococcoidia bacterium
ACCGTGGAGTATCACGCCAACGGGTGGTGGTAAGCCCGCGCGATCTTCCCGACCGACCGGTGGACTCTCCGCGGGTTCCGCCTAGGAGTCCCGGGGCGTCGGGGGAAGCGCATCCAATGGTGGGGCGATCCGGCGGGCGAGCAGAAAAAACGCGCCAGCGATGGCCGCACTGATCGCGAACATGACGAGGGCCCAGTCGTAGGAGTCGGTCGCGTCGTAGATAACGCCGGCCGCCGCCGGTGCCACAACGAGTGCTAGAGCCTGCAGTGTGAAGCTCGCTCCAAGAATTGTGCCGTAACTGGTCTGCCCGAAAGCACGCAGGATGATTAGCGGCTCCAGGAGCGGTCCGGCCGCGACGCCAAGCACAAAGAGCACGCCAAAGAGGCCAATGCTCCAAATCGCCCCGCCGCCGCCAAGAAGCACAAGCATCGCCGCACCGAGCAAGAGCGAGAAAACCATCGAGGGACTCTCGATGCGGGCAAAGCGGTTCGCATACCGGCCATAGAGCAGCACCGCCACAATCGTCCCAGCCGATGTGAGTGAAACCGCACCCGCCGCCCACCCACTAGAGAGTCCGACTGACTCATAGTAGGGCACAGCATGCACCATCCAGCCCACCAGACTGTAGAAGAATGCGGTGAGGGCAAGGTTAAGCACCCAAAACATCCAGGTACGCAAAGCGGCTCCGAGACTCAACCCCCGAGCGGCGTCCGCCGCGACCGCGTCTGGTGCCCGCGCTGGCTGAACCTCATCGGCATCGGCGGGCGGATCGTCACGAATGACAAAGAGCGCGAGCGGAACGAAAAGCACGATGACAACGATGCCAGCGAAGACGAACGCGCCCCGCCACTGCAAGGCCTCGATCACGGTCGCCATGACCGGCACCATCACGACGGCACCAAGCGAGGATCCCGCACCCAGAATCGACAGAGCGATCGCGCGGCGCTTGACGAACCAGCGCGCCATCAGCACTTGAAACGGGATGTATGCAATCATCTGCCGAACCGCCGCACTGATGGCAAGGAAGACGTACCACTCCCAAAGGCTGGAGACCGTCGCGAGCAGTACGAACGACAGCCCCGTGAGCACGGTCCCGAGCAGCAAGAGTCGACGAACGCCA
>CAZZMQ010000109.1:1130-6933 GCA_964655365.1 uncultured Dehalococcoidia bacterium
GTCGCACGGCCAACCACAGGGGCCACGATTCCAGCGACCAAAAGCGAAACAGAGAATCCCAGCGCTACCTCGGCTCGCGCCCAAGCGAACTCATCTTCCAGTGGCTCGACAAAGAGCCCAAACGACGCGAACACCATTCCCTCTGCGACGGTCATTCCGACGAGGACGGCGGCCAGAACCCACCAGCCGTGATAGGCCCGTCGCAGTCGACTGCACCAATTCGGCACCGTGATAGGCAAGAGCGGGACGCGGATTGGCATCCAACTAGTCTGGCGGTTCTATCGGATACGTTCCGTTGCTCAATTCCGGGTCGGCGGGCCAAAGCGAGCACCGCGTCACGATATGAGCGCCTAGTACGGCCCTACGTCGTCTGCAGACACAAGGCGATGTGCTGGAATCAGAGATTCTTGACGGCAGTCTCTTCGAAACATGCGATTGGCCAAAGAACTAGCAGCGATCTAGTGCTGGAGATGCCTACGCCCAGAACAACCGGCACACGACTCAATTTAACGGAGACAAATGAGGCTTCCCCGAGGGGGCACTGAGTAGTGGACTCCCTGCGAAAGTCGACAACACAATTCGAGTCATCCGCCTCCAGTGAACCAGATCCCACCACAGACTGCTGACAGGATGGCGCCACCCACCCGCTCGAGTGCACCTAGGCCAACACGGCACTCCAGAGCCTCCACGAGACCCCCTGGGCTCCTTTCCTAGCGAGGGTTACCGGTTTTGAAGCTACCGATCCATGCCTAATCGAGGTGCTGCAGGAACGCCGTCGTCCCCAGCGGGCTGCAGGATTGCGCCGATGTTCGACCGACCAGACCGATTCAGCGTTTCACTTTTCCCAGAGTGGCTTCGGCATCCACCCTCGCCGGTCCCAGAATCACAATCGTGCCCGCGTTTTGTCGGAACTGAGGCAAATCTCCAGGCCATTCGCCTGGACAATGCCAAGCAGCGCGGGTCGATGAACTCTGTCAGACCTGGGTAATCGGGCCACCGGGATGGGCACGGGTTCAACACATGTCTCGACCAACACCAATTCTCATAGAGACTTCGTCGCCCGCCCTTGGCACACCGTGCTTCTGTCTGGCCATCAAAGCAACCTCCGGGATCACCAGACGACTGCCATGCGACAGCGTGCTGTCACGCTCGTGCTGGGGCACCAGCGCACCGCGGTGCCCCAATCGCAACATTGTCGTAGTACCTATCGCCGTAATGGCCAGCAGACCGATGCCCACCATCGCCAACATCTCCCGCTCGCCTACGCCGTCCGCCAGGACACCAAAGGGGAGCGCTAATGCCCCTTGAAAGCCCCACGCGATCATCGTCAGCGACATGACCCGCCCGAAGTACGCTGGGTCCGTAAGGCCCATGATCAGCGAATTGTTGACCAGCATGAACCCGGAAAGCCCAGGACCGATCAGCAGCATTGTTAGCAACGCCAGCTCGAACGAGGGTGCAATCGAAAGCAAGAGAAATCCTGCGCCAAGCGCGGCTGCCGCGCCTAACATGGCTGGCCAAGCCCACTTGGTACCGACGATTCCGGCCAACGGCAGGCTGACCCCCAACGCCGCAGTAGCGTTCACAGTGAGGATCAGGCCAATGTCAGTCGGAGCACGGTCGAGGTGCCGTTCCAGGAAGGCGGGGAGGACCACTTGCCACATAAAACCCAAAACAACCACGCTGACGAAAAGCAACATCAACACGCGAATCGCTGAATCGCCGCGCACGTAACGCAGCCCTTCAACAAGCTCGGTGGTGACGGATCGGCGCTGGGTTTTGGGTTTCGCCCTCGTTGCGGGGAGCCGGGAGATAGCGGCCAGAACAACGATGAACAAAGCACCCATGAACAAGTATGCGCCCCCCGCGCCAATCGTGGCCGAGCTGAGCATGATCGCTGCGAGGAGGGGAGCTCCTACACGGCTCACATTCATCGACAGCTGAGTGAGCGCTACAGCATTGGGTAGAAGACGAGGCGGCACCATCTGGCCAACCCAAGCCTGGAGAGCAGGCCCCAAGAATGCGAATACCAACCCCATCACGGCAGTGAGCAGAACAAGCCAGAGGATTGTCAGAACTCCGAGGAGAATGAGAACGCCCGTAGCAGCCATCGACACGGCAACCGCGAACTCTCCCCAGAACACCAGTGGTTTCTTCGAAACCCGATCGGCGATGACACCCCCAAACGGTCCCAAGATAAGCATCGAGAGACCGACACCGAGTTGCACGAGCCCAACCGCACTGTTAGTTCCAGCGAGGTCGAACGCAACCACCGCCTGAACTGTCCACTGCATCATGAATGCGAGCATGGAAAACAGAGAGCTCAGCCATAGCAGCCGATACTGCGAATTCTCGAGGGCCTGAAAGGTGGTGTGGAACCATCCTCGGAACATTGCATCATGGTACGACCAAGGGGCGCCGGATCGATCGACTGGAGGCCATCGACCAAGTCCGGACCTGGCCCAGTAGCACGGACGCCCTCGGCTTCGTGCCGACGATGGCGCGCTCCACACCCGACACCTCGTCTCGTCCCCTTCGCACAAGCCCTCACCACCAACAAGCGTGATGTCGTGTCAATTGGCGTCAATCCGCTGCACTTAAGGACCGACGCGGGCCTCGACCGCTACCCGAGAGACTCCTGGCGACAACCGGCGTCAACTCTTCGATGCGCAATTTAACGCAGTTTTCTCCCCCACTCAGGGAGTGGTCTACCCGGCGGTGGTCCAAGTTTCGATGTGATGCGTTCACCAGTTCGAACGAATACCGAACTAACGGCTGGGCTCGGTCAGAGCACTACTTGGTGGCGCTTCGACGAACCGCTAGCCTTCGAGACAAACGTTGCGGACAGCCGCCGGATTTGCTTCGAAAGGCCCCGCATGACGACCATCGATCGGCAGGAGCAGTCGCAGGAGCTGGCAGTGGACTACGACGCCATCGTCATCGGTGCCGGCTTCGGTGGCCTGTACGCACTGCACAAGCTTCATGAGCTGGGCTACCAGGGCCACCTGATTGAAGCTGGGGACGGCGTCGGAGGCACCTGGTACTGGAACCGTTATCCGGGTGCACGTTGCGACCTGGATAGCATTGAGTATTCCTACTCCTTTGATCCTCGCATCGAGCAGGAGTGGAACTGGACCGAAGTCATGCCGGCACAAGCCGAGATCGAGCGCTACCTCAACTTTGTGGCGGACCGACTGGACTTACGGCCAGATATCGAGCTCGAGACTCGGGTCACGGCGCTGACTTGGGACGAAACACACAGCGTGTGGGCCGTCGAGACGGATCGCGGGGACCGATACTCGGCATACTTCGTCATCGCCGCCACTGGCTGTCTGTCGGCACCACTCACACCGGAAATTCCAGGAATCGACCGCTTCAGCGGAATCACGCTCTACACGAACAATTTTCCGCGTGAAGGGTTCGACTTCGCCGGCCAGCGTGTTGGCATTGTGGGCACGGGCTCTTCCGGCGTGCAGACCATCCCCGTGATCGCAGCAGAAGCCGAGCATCTGACGGTGTTCCAGCGGTCAGCGGCGTACACACGGCCATCGAACAACCGTCCGTTGCGGTCCGGCGAACTGGAGGAGCTCAAGGCGAACTATGCGGAGTTGCGCGCAGCGCAGCGAGACTCGATGAACGGCGTGGTGCGTTTTGGGGGCGCGCTCGTGCCGGGCGATCCGCCCGCGCGCAGGATCCTTGAGACGCCGCCGGAGCAGCGGACCGCGGTGCTCGACGATCTGGGCTGGTCCGCCCCATCGGCCTGGAGTGACGTGATGACCGACATGGAGGCCAACCATGCGGCCACGGACCTCTATGCCGAGCTGATCCGCCGCGCTGTGCGCGACGCCGATGTCGCGAAAGCCTTGATCCCACACTACCCGATGGGCTGCAAGCGTCAGATCATCGATACGGACTACTTTGAAACTTTCAATCGGGACAACGTGAGTCTCGTCGACCTCCGCAAGAACCCGATCCTGGAAGTCACTCCCACGGGCATTCGGACGGAGGATGGGGAGGTCGAACTGGACGTGATCGTGTACGCGACCGGGTTCGACACAATGACCGGCGCTCTCAACCGCATCGATATCCGGGGCGCTGGCGGCACGTCACTACGCGAGTTCTGGGAACGTGAAGGGCCGCAAACATATCTTGGGTTGCAGGTAGCCGGCTTTCCCAATCTGTTCACGGTGACCGGGCCCCTCAGCCCCTCAGTGCTCGTCAACATGGTCATGGGGGTCGAACACCACGTGGAGTGGATTGCGGACTGCCTTGACTATCTGCGAGAACACGGACTGCAGACGATCGAGCCGACGTCGGAGGCGCAGGAGGCCTGGGTTACACACTCAAACTCGCTCATGGAGGGTTCCATCCGGACCGACCCATCGTGCAATTCCTGGTACGTGGGCTCGAACGTTCCCGGGAAGAAACGTGTTTATATGGCATACGCGGGCGGATTTCCGCAGTATCGGGAACGCTGCGCCGGTATTGCCAGCGCGGGCTACGAGGGCTTCACCTTGGCGTGATCAGTGCTAAGCCGTGCAACAGCACACGCCATCGGTATTCAGGCCAGATCCCAAGCCCTGGTGAAGGAACCTAACGGTCGTCAGTCCACAAGAACCTCGCTGAGTATCAGCGCTACTCTGGTTGAGCCCCGCGCAGGCCACTGAGCGGGGCTCACACCCTTCCGAACACGCCCGACGCCCCAAGCCCACTGCGTCAGGAAGAGTAGCCACCCTTAGCGGGCCGTTCTTATTCGAACTGCGATCCGGTGATACCCCCACCCAGCGGGATGGACGGAGGCCCGTCTTGGATCCACGGATACCCCGACGTCAGCCCCACCAGTGTGCTGAAGCGCGCGGGATTACGTTCAATCATTTCCGGCCTCGTCGTGGCCCAGTACAACTCCTGCGCCTGGATGTAATCGCGAACGTGTGGCATCACGAGCGTTACCCGCTTGCCCGGAGCTGTGCGCGGTAGCGCCCCGTGCCAAAGTGATCCATGCCACACCAGCACCGATCCCCGTTCCACCTCCATCACCTCCATCTCGGGGTGCTCCTGGGCCATCCGCAAGTCTGCGGGCACCGGGCGTCCCCAGCGATGGCTGCCCGGCCAAAGCACCAGGGGCCCCATCTCACGGGTGTAGTCAGAACAGATCCAGTTGATGTTGCAGTACTGGGCCAGCGACGGCCACGGCGCCGGCAGCTTGTTGCTATGGTCGGCGTGGACTGCGAGCGGCGCTGCGTCACTCTCCTTCACCAGGCCCGTCATCTGGCTAAGCTTCGCCCGATAGCCTAGGAGGTAGGTCACCAATGTCAGTGGCGCGGGCGCCATCAGTGCCTCCTCGAAGACCCGGTCCTGGGGAAGCAGGTGGAAGACCGTGTGTCCCAGCCCGGACTGCGGTCCCAAGTTGAGCGACTCATCGTCCTCAGCTGCGGTCAAGATCGCATCGCGCAAACGATCGATGAAGTCCATCGGTGCTGCCTTGCCAGGGGGCAACACCGCGTAGCCCTTCGTCTCCAAATCGGCCACCTCGGCCTTGAGGTCATACCGCTCAATATCTTCCCGGATCCGCTCATCGGCATCCTTCCCCACGGGCAGGGGCTCCGCCGCGAGCTTGGCGGCAGCCAGCTCACGCAATTCAGTTAGGCTCCGACTCAAGGCAACGGCGTCAATGGTCATGGTTACCTCCCAGCGTAAACCTCGCGAGTCTATACCGAATGAGCGACACATCGCCGCCGACGAGGGCTCGTTCGAGATCACCAAAATAGTGCAGGCAACTTTACCTCCCTCCAGCAGACGCATC
>CAZZMQ010000110.1:0-241 GCA_964655365.1 uncultured Dehalococcoidia bacterium
GGTCCAGATCGGGGTTCCGTAGTCCGGTTGCGATTGCGGTGCGCAGATCCTGCTGGCGTACGATCAGGGCGGTGTCCAGTTTGGTTTGCTCAGTCACGAAATCGAGTGCAGGCAGGATTTTTCCGAAGAGATCGGCGATGCTGCCGGGCGGCGACTCTTCGCGCGCGCGCCCGTTGGTGGGAATGATTGGATTGGGGGCGTTATTGGTCGTCATTTAGTAACCGCGCCCGCGATCTTCCAT
>CAZZMQ010000110.1:276-6785 GCA_964655365.1 uncultured Dehalococcoidia bacterium
GTAAACGTCGACGGGAATGATCTGGTCGACGCCCTGCAGCACACGATCGTATTGCGTGTAGGGACCGCCGTTAGTGGCGCAGGCACCCATTGAGATGACCCATTTGGGATAGGGCATCTGCTCGTAGAGCAGCTTGACCGCTGGTGCCATTTTCTTCGTGACTGTGCCAGCAACGATCATGACATCGCTTTGGCGCGGCGAGGGCCAAGGCACGATGCCGAATCGGTCGAAATCGTGGTTGGCCAGGTATGTGGCGATCATCTCGATCGCGCAGCAGGCTAGGCCGAAGGGCATGGGCCAGAGCGACGACTTGCGCGCACTGGCAATGACCGCTTCGGCCGGTACCTGGATCACTCCAGGCAGTACGGCCTTGTACGGCACGATGGGAGGCTTGACCTCCACCGGCGCGAGCCGGATCTCCTCAGGCGAGATCACGGACGGGCTGAAGGAGCTTCCGTCTTGCGCTGCCATTCCAGCACGCCTTTCCGCCAGGCATAGGCCAGGCCCAAGAGAAGAGTGACGATGAAGAGGACCATTTGCCAAAGGATGACTTTGTCAGACGCGGCTTCGCCTTCCATCAAGCCCATGAACGAGACCGCCCAGGGGAAGAGGAACACGATTTCCACGTCGAAAACCAAGAACAAGATCGCGTAGACGTAGTAGCGCACGTGGACCTGAGCCCAGTTGCGGCCGATCGGCAACATTCCACATTCGTATACCTGGCCTTTGAGGGCGGTCTTGCGTCGTGGTGCCAGCACTTGTACGGCGAGCAACGCGCTGAGGACCAAGACGATGCCAACGGGGATCGCGACGAGGACAGCGCCGTAGTTTTCGAGCAACTGTTCCACGCGAGAGGACCTCCGAGATCCAGATGAGTTCGAGGCACGGTGAGGGTCTCGCTCGAGACTTCAGTCGTGCCGGATGCGAGCCACACCCTACGGCGTTTTTCGCTCTGGGGCGATGATGTCTTCCGGCACTTGCACGATCGTGCACTCCGGCATGGGCCGGATCGTATGCACGGATCTGGGGGGTGTCAACGAGACAGTGTTCGGCTGCTGCCCGCTATGGATTGTGGATCTGGGCGTCGAGGAGCATCTGCGTGTTGTTCGATGTTCTAGCTGCTGAGGAACGAGTCGGTGGTGTTAGATCTGTTCGCGTTCTGCCTGCAGAGCTGCGATCCGCCCCTCGGTTTCGCGCGCTTTCTGCTCCTCGCCTTGCACTACCGCGGCGGGTGCCTTGCTACGGAAGTTCTCGTTGGCGAGCTTACTTTGTATGCGACGTAGATAGTCCTCCGCTTGATCGATCTCCTTGTCCAGGCGGGCTCGCTCGGCGTCCAGATCTACGAGTCCACCTAGCGGTAGTACAACCTCGGCGTGGTCCAGCACCTGCGTGATGACTTGTTCGTCCGGCGCATCGCTGCGGCTGTCGACGATCCGCAGCGGATGAGCACGGGCTAACGACTCAATTACGGTCGCCCGCTCGCGCAACCCAGCGGTGCGTCCGGAGTCGACGACGTACACTTCGATGAAGCGGCCTGGCTCCACCTGATGTTCAGCGCGCACTTGTCGTACTGCCCGGACCGCATCTTGCAGAATACTGAATTCGGATTCGGCCTGATCTTCGATCCAGGACGCCTTGCCGCGCGGATAAGCGGCGACGATTAGCGCGTCGCTGTCTTGCTCGGGAAGATGCCTACGGAGTTGCTGCCAGATCTCCTCCGTTACAAAGGGCATATATGGGTGAAGCAAGCGCAGGCCAAGATCAAGCACGTGTGCCAGAACCGGCAGCGGTGTGCGATCGCCTTCTCGTAACCGCACTTTGCTCGCTTCGACGTACCAGTCGAAGAATTCCGACCAGAGGAAGTCGTTGATTTGACGGCCAGCCTCGCCGAACTGGAAGTCGGTGAGCAACTCGTTGACTGTTTGGCAGAGTCGGTGCGCGCGAGAGAGGATCCAGCGGTCCTCGAGTGCAAAGTGCTCGTTGGGCACTGTGCTCATGGATGGCACAGGATTATTGCCGATCTCACCTATCACGAAGCGGGCGCCGTTCCAAAGCTTGTTGGCGAAGTTACGTCCACCTTCCAATCGCTCGTCGGTCAGTTTCATGTCGTTGCCGGGCGAGGATCCTGTGGCAAGCGTGAAGCGGAGCGCATCGGTACCGTACTGGGCGGCGGCTTCGAGCGGGTCAACGCTGTTGTCGAGGCTCTTGCTCATCTTGCGTCCGATCGAGTCACGCACCATGCCGTGTAGGTAGACAGCCTCGAAGGGTGGCGCCTCGTTGGTTGCTTGGCCCATGTTGTGCAGTGACAGCATCACCATCCGGGCGACCCAGAAGAAGAGGATGTCGTAGCCGGTCTCCATCACTTGGGTGGGGTAGTAGCGGGCAAGCTGTTCTGTTTGCTCTGGCCAGCCCAGCGTCGAGTGCGGCCAGAGGCCGCTGCTGAACCATGTGTCGAGCACGTCGGGGTCTTGTATCAACGGACCCTCGCCGCAGCGCGGACATGCGTCGAGGGTGGGGTCTTCCAGACGAACGATTGGCTCAGCTTCTTGTCCGATCGAGACATCGGTGGCCTGGGCCAACATGGTTGCGTAATTAATCCCGGCTGCGTGCAGCTCTGCGGCGCTCCCGGCACTGGCCACGCCCTCTGGTTCGCTGTTGGGGATCGAGAGCTGGATCTGTGCGGCGTCGCAGACGAGGCAGTACCACGCGGGGATGCGGTGCCCCCACCAGAGCTGTCGGCTGATGCACCAGGGTCGGATGTTATCCAGCCATTGGAGGTATACCTTGGCGAATCGGTTCGGCACGATGCGCATGCGTCCTTCTCGCACGACACTCGCCGCCCGCTGTGCCAGATGGTCCATGTCGGCGAACCACTGCGTGCTAATCAGCGGCTCGACGATCACGCCCGAACGTTGTGAGTGCCCGACAGAGTGGACGTATTCCTCGGTCTTGACAAGGTATCCGTGTTCTTCCAGGTCTTGAGCCACGCGCGTCTTGGCTGCGTCGCGCTTCATGCCGAAGTAGGGACCGGCCTCGGCAGTCATTGTGCCGTCCCAGTCGATCGCGCGGATGGATTCTAGATTGTGGCGCGAGCCGATCTCGAAGTCGAGTGGGTCGTGACCCGGCGTGATTTTCAGCGCACCCGTGCCGAATTCGATCTCGACGGCACTGTCGGACACGATGGGGATGGTGCGGCTGAAGCCGGGCAGCGGGACGCGAACCCGACGCCCGATCATCGCACGGTAGCGTTCGTCCTTGGGGTTGACCGCGACTGCGACATCAGCCGGGATCGTCTCGGGGCGTGTTGTTGCGATCGTGACGCCCTCAGGAGAATCTTTGCCATGTTCATCGACGAACGGGTAGCGGACGTACCAGAGGTGGCCGCTCTCCTCTTCATATTCCACCTCAAGGTCCGAGACTGCTGTGCGCAGTTCCGGGTCCCAGTTGATGATGCGATGGCCTCGGCGAATCTTGCCTGCTTCATGCAGGCTGAGGAAGGTTCGCCGGACGGCCTCCTGGGGACCCTCGTCAAGGGTGAAGGCTGTCTTGTCCCAGTCTGCCGAGGCACCCATCTTGCGCAGCTGTAGCTCGATCCTAGAACGGTAGCGGTCGACCCATTGCCAAACGCGTTCGACGAATCGGTCACGACCGAGGTCGTGTCGGGTCAGCCCTTCCTTGGCCAGATCGGTCTCAACCACGCTCTGAGTCGCGATGCCGGCGTGGTCCAGTCCCGGTAGCCACAGCGTTTCGTGGCCCAGCATGCGGTGCCAGCGGGTGAGTAGGTCTTCAATTGTGGTGGTCAGAGCATGGCCCAGATGCAGCGCGCCGGTCACGTTGGGCGGCGGCATGATGATGGTGAAAGGGGTTCCGCCGGGGCGGGGATGGAAGTGTCCACCCTCTTCCCAGAGAGTATAGATGCGGTCCTCGACCCCGCCCGGTTCGTAAGCTTTGGGCATCTCGGTGGGGGAAGTGCTGGTCATTTGTTTGGTCTCGCTTTTGGGGATTTGGGCCGTCTGGCATCGTAAAGGGCCGGACCGTTTGAAGTTTGCATGTGGCGCGATGCCAGTCGACAGATGCGTCCCCCATGGTGGCGCGTCCCAGCGGTCGGGGGACCGCGCCGTTCACCGTGTGGGTACAGCTACGGTTTCTACGATCTCGATGACGCTCGCGGTACTACTTGCAGCTCCCGCAGTTGGGCTCGCGACTTGCTCGGCCGGTCCCCGTCGTGTGTTGCGCGCTTCTTGCAGGCGTTGCAGCGTCAGTATGGCGAGCCTCGTGTCGCTGGCGACCCGCGCGGGATCTTGCACAGCGACGCGGCGCTTGAACAGCCAGTAGGTAAATTCTTTCAGTTCCGTCAGCGAGATCCGGTCGAGTTGGGGCCGCTCTTCCGAGCTGCGGAACTCGTGCAGCAACGTGTCACGATCCTCGCCGTAGATGCGGCGGAACACGTGGTTCATTGAATCGCCGCGGCGGTCATTGGCCAGAATGCTGCCACCGCGCTCCTTATGGATCCGCTCCTCGACCGATAGCTGTAGCGCCTCCTCCAGCCGAATCCCGTAGACGAAGTTGAGGTGGGCGCGGTATTTGGCTGGCCCCAGCCGGTCCTTGAACGTCTCTTCGGCCATGCGTTGGGGAAGTTGCTCCTCCATGAGCAGGGCTTCTACCTCCAGTTGCGGGAGCAATCCGGCGTCCAGACCAGCGTTGCACAGCCGCTCGGCCAGGACGAGCCAATCGAAGGCTTCACCCCCGTAGAGGTAGCGGTAGTCGCGCATATCGACTGTTTCAGCGTGAACGTCCCACGTGGCGATCGCTTGTAGCAGCGCGTCGAACCAGGGTGTGCCGCCGCGCACTGCGTGCAGGAACTGGTTGACCAGTGCCTGCGCGTTACGCTGGCTGACTGCCGTGTCTGGCCCAGATCGGGAGGTCTGCGCGGCTTCCGGTTCTGGCGGTTCGATCGTTGGCCCTTTCGGCGCTTTGTGAGCCATTTCAGCGTCGCCGCTTCTTGCGCTTCTTACCGCGCGCTTTCGTCATTGATGGGACGGTCGCGGCGGGCGGGGCGGATGAGCTATCCGCGGCTTCGGGAGAGCCGCTTTCGTCGCCGTGGTGTTCCTCGATTGTCTGTACGCCAATCGCTTCCGCGGCGGCGCCCACACCGTGCGTCATCGCGGCAGTGGCTCGCTTACGCGCCATCGCCCGCCGTTGTTGGCGACTGAGTTTCTTGTTGCTGTCGTCTGGTTGTCCAACGACGGTCTTTGTCTTTCCGGCGGCGGCCGCCGCTGGCCTAGTTCTGGGGATAGGAGTGCGGTCGATCTGGATTCGGGTGAGTGCACGAACACTTTCGTTGCGGATCCCGGCACTGAGCTGATCGAACATATCGAATGCTTCACGCTTGTATGTGACCAATGGGTCTTGCTGACCGTAAGCTTGGAGACCGACGCCCTGCCGGAAGGTGTCCATCTCCGTCAGATGCTGCACCCAGAGTCGGTCGATCGTGCGTAGCAGTACCAGACGCACGACGTCATGCATGCGCTCATCGCCAACGTCGGTCTTCTGTTCATCGAGTCGGCCACCGGCGTAACCAATAAGTGCGTCGGCGAGGCCATCAAAGTCCGCGTCGGCGACGGAGTCCACGTCGAACTTGTCTAGCGGTAGCAGATCGCCCAGTTCGTTCCAGAATTGGTCTTCGTCCAGATCGTCGATCGGTCCGTTGGCGGCGAAGACGTTAATTACGTCGTGGACTTCTGCCGCGACCATATCTAGCGCGATCGCCTCAACCTCATCGCCGGAGTAGAGGATTTTGTCACGCTCGATGTATATGACTTCACGTTGTCGGTTGATCACGTCGTCGTACTCGACCAAGTGTTTGCGAGTGTCGAAGTGGTAGATCTCCACCTTCTGCTGGGCTTGCTCCAACGCCTTACCAACCATGCCTGATTCGAGCGGTGTGTCCTCGTCCATGCCCATTTTTTCGAGCATGCCGGGCAGCCAGTCGGGCGTGAAGCGCTTCATGATGGGGTCTTCGAAGGAGACGAAGAAGCGGGAGTGACCAGGGTCACCTTGCCGACCGGAGCGTCCGCGAAGCTGGTTGTCGATGCGGCGCGACTCGTGGCGTTCTGTGCCGAGTACGGCCAGCCCTCCGAGGTCGGCGACGCCATCGCCCAGCTTGATGTCCGTGCCGCGCCCGGCCATGGTGGTCGCGATTGTGACGGCGCTTTTGAGCCCGGCATCCTCCACGATCGCGGATTCGCGCTCATGTTGTTTGGCGTTGAGGACGCTGTGTTGGACGCCACGCCGGCGCAGCATGTCCGAGAGCCGCTCCGACGCCTCGACGGAGCCTGTTCCGACCAATACCGGTTGTCCAGTCTCGTTGAGATGTTCGATCTCGGTGACGACCTCGCGGAACTTGGCTTTTTCCGAGCGGAAGAGCAGGTCCGTCTCGTCAATGCGCGCGATCTCCACGTTGGGCGGGAGCACTACGACATCGAGCGAGTAGATCTTGTGGAACTCCT
>CAZZMQ010000111.1:0-5064 GCA_964655365.1 uncultured Dehalococcoidia bacterium
ATCTGTCCGGTTGCGAAGACGGCATCGAGATTTTCGGCCAGATAGGTGGCGCGGGTGCGCTCAGTTGGCTGCTGCGCCTGTTCCCACTCGCCGCGTTGTATGTAGTAGCGCGCGCGGGGAAAGGTGGGGCGCAGCTGTTCTCCGTCCAAGCACGTGTTCCAGCCGCAGTGATCGGCGTGGAGGTGGGTATTGATCACGATGTCAATGTCATCAGGCCGTAGGCCATTGGCGGCGAGGTTTTGCATCAGTTGGCCATGATGAGGTTCATCGCCTCGCTTGCGCAGGGTCCCGAAGTCCTTATTGCCTTGGCCAGTCTCGATCAGTACGGTCTTGCCATCGGATTCCAACAGCACGCAGTTGAGCGCGAGCGGAATTTGATTACGCTCGTTGGTCTCGCCCGTGACGCGCGTCCACATCAGTTTTGGCACGAGCCCAAAAACGGCTCCGGCGTCAAGCCAGGCGGTGCCGTCCGAGACGACCATCAGACGGAGCGATCCCACGTTGTACGACGGGCCGACCATGCGTCCGCTCCTGAACTGCAGGGGGAGTTTAACATGCATTCCCCCGTCGTTTTGTGGATGGGTACCCTGTGGTGTAGCGCAGTTTTGGAGGTCAGGCTGTGGCGTTACTTCCGCTCACCACCTACGAGATCTTTGCAAGCCACGGCTACCAGACGATGGCTGGACATGATCTGGAAGAGGGGATGGGCACCAGCCGAGGTGAGCTCTTACTGCGGTACGAGGACAAGTGCGTTCTCTAACTCACGGTGATTCAGCTGTGGCGATTGAGGACCTTGCGTCGTCGGTTGCGCGAGCGATGACGGTGGTCTCTTCGGCTGCATGGCTCCGGCGAGAGATGCCGGGAGTGATTCGCACCAGGGGGGCACTACAAGCATCGCGAATCGCCGCAGCTATTTCGAGTAGGATGGGGCCTATTGGATGACTGGGCTCGACCTCGGTTAACTCGAGGGCCAGATCAAGGAATCCATGAGCGCTTTCCTGGCACCGAGGGTTGGATCGAGCCAGCTTCGGAAGATCTGTGGCGATATCTTGATCCCAGCGCCATTATTCGTTTGAGCCACGCAATAATGGACTTGGTTTACCCGAGGCGGCTCACTTGTCCGTAGGTGAGGCTCAGGATCGGGCGTTGTTGATTTTGGCGGGCTGCCGGAGGGAACTGGGTCTTGCAGGATCGACCAAGAGCCTGAAACGGGCCCCATGGGTATAATTTCTCGACCCATGCCCCGCGCGTTGGATCGAGGAGCCGGCTCTATGACCGCAACCCCCATGGCGTTCTTTCAGGGTGAGATCTTGCCGCTCAGCGAGGCCAAGATTGGCCTCATGACCCATGCCTTCAACTACGGGACGGCAGTTTTCGAAGGGGTACGGGCGAACTGGAGCGCCGAGAACGAAGAGCTCTACCTTTTCCGAACTCGCGAACATATCGAGCGCCTGCGTCGATCGGCACGGGTCTTGGAGATGGAGATTTCCTACACGGATGACGAAATCTTGGAGCAGCTGCACAGCATGGTGGCACAGGCTGGATTCCAGGAGGACGTCTACGTGCGGCCAATGGTCTACAAGTCGCAGGAAGTACTGGGCGTGCGTCTGCACGATGTGAGGGACGATTTTCTGATTTACTGTGCTCCATTCGGTGCCTACCTAGATAGCGACGCCGGGATCCGGTGCTGCACGTCGTCCTGGCGGCGTGTCGACGACACAGCGATTCCAGCACGCGCGAAGGTGAACGGGATCTACGTCAATTCAGCCCTTGCTAAGACGGAAGCCTGGCATCGTGGCTACGACGAAGCGATCATGCTGAGCAATGACGGCCATGTCTCGGAAGGTAGCGGCGAGAACATCTTCATGGTTGCGGGTGGGAAGCTCTATACTCCGCCGCCGCAAGACAACATTCTGGTTGGCATCACTCGCGCGACTGCGATCGAGCTGGCTGAGAAGGAACTTAATATAGATACTGTCGAGCGCTCGCTGGACCGCAGCGAGCTTTATCAGGCCGACGAAGTCTTCATGACGGGAACGGCCGCGCATTGCACGCCAATTCTGGAGATTGACGATCGCAGGATCGGCGACGGGCAGATCGGCCCGATCTCGGCGCGCATTCAAGAACTCTACTGCGATGTAATGCTGGCGCGGTTGCCGCAGTACGAATCTTGGGTTGACCCAGTCTACCAGGGCAGCCTCACCGAGGCTTAGCCGAGGCGGCGAGCGGCGCGGTGCCGGTCACCTGGATGATCTTTTATTGGCGTACAGGCAGCGACCTGCGCACGGTCGGTGACGGCAATGTCGGCTCGGCCAACGCGATTCGCGAAGGTGCGGGTTGGGTTGCAGGCCGCGCGGCGCTCCTGCTCGACGTCGGCAAGGGCCTACTGGCGGTCTCTATCGCGCGTTGGCTCGAACTCGATCATGTTTGGTGGATGTTTGCGGGTTATCTGGCGATGTTGGGGCACATGTTCCCGATCTGGCTGCGTTTTCGCGGCGGACGATCCGCTGCTACCGCGATGGGGGCCGCTGGGGCGTTCTTGCCCTGGCAGTTTGGGATAACGATGGCTGTAGGCACGGTCGCTTTTCTCATCCTGCGCATCGCCGAGTTGGGCATTCTTTTGGTAGCGGCACCGCTACCCTTCCTGGCGGTCGCTTTTGAAACTTCCGACGAGACCATCGCTTTCTGTTTCAGCGCTCCCGTCATCGCTGGGCTCAAATCCGGATTCGATCGCTGGCGCCGCGGGCGTGGGGAAGTGCCGGCCGCCGCGTGCGGATCGGGTGAGAGCACATGAGAGACTATGATGTCATTGTTGTCGGCGCGGGTCCGGCTGGGTCGACAGCAGCGCGGGAGTTGGCGGCTTCGTGTCGCGTATTGTTGCTCGATCGAGCGAGCTTCCCGCGTGATAAACCCTGCGGTGGTGGGGTCCTGATCAGTGCAACGACGCTACTGCCGTTCTCACTGGAGCCGGTCACGGAGCGCGTCGTGAGCGGATTCCATGTCACATATCGACGGCAGGTTGCGTTTCACCACCACTTTGAAGAACCCCTGGCGCTAATGACGCAACGCACGCATCTCGATGCATTCTTGGTCGACCGGGCGGTTGAGGCGGGTGCGGAGTTCCGCGACGCCTGCCGTGTGCAAGACGTCGAGCTATTGCCCGGCAGCGTTGCTGTGACTCTAGCCAACGGTGACCACCTCCGCACATCGGCCGTGATCGCTGCGGACGGTGCCAACGGACCCGTGCGTCGCTCGTTGGGTTTGCCCACGTTACGCCGGGCCGTGGCACTGGAGGCCAATTTGGCCGGTGTGGGGCCCAGTTGGCGCGACAGCGTGGGACTCGATCTGGGCTCCATTGCGGGCGGTTATGGTTGGGTCTTCCCTAAGGGTGATCACTGCAATATCGGTGTGGGTGGCTGGCCCATGGTGGGCCCGGGGCTGCGAACGGAGTTGAACGCTTACGCGACGACAGAGGGGTTCGATCCGGCGGCGCTCAGGGGCTTACGTGGTCATCATCTCCCGTTGCGCGATGCGGGCAGCATCTCGGCTCTGGGTCGCATCGCGTTTGTGGGGGATGCCGCTGGACTGATCGATCCACTCTCGGGAGAGGGGATCGGCAACGCGATTCGGTCGGGTACGATTGCGGCACAGGAGGCCACGCGCATCTTGGCGGACCAAGCACTCGACTTCGCGGCCTATCAGCGTCGCATTGAGCTTGAGCTGGAACCGGACCTGGCGGCATCGAGGCAGCTGCAAGCGCTTTTTCATCGGCAGCCCTGGCCGTACGTGCAAATGCTACGTCGCTCGGACCGTTTCTGGCAGGCGTTCTGCCGGATCGTGCGCGGTGAGCAGACTTATGTTGGCCTCAAGGGGAGACTGGGACCGCTTCGAGGCATTGTGGATTTGCTGGCGAACCGAGCCGAGCGGACGAACCAGAGCCGTACGGGCTGGGACTGTCTTACCGGCGACAGGGAAGCTTCGCGTAAGGATGAGGTTTAATCGCAGCTCTGAGTAGGGTGAATGTGACCGTCGGCGCTCGCCGTGAGGGAGCCTAGTCGGTTAGGATCACTCCATAGGTTGACGAAAGAAGTGGCAATGTCGTTCATTGCGAATGCTGCTGGAACCGAGGCTGCGTCGTGGCGCGCTGGGCACCTGCCCGCGTGCCCGCGCCTTGTACTCGTCGCTGTGATTGAAACGTTCGGACGCTAGCCCGCGTCCGAAACGGTTCCCCCGCAACCACTCAAGATCGAATCCGGGCAACATGGACGCGCGAGTGCGCGTCGATTGGCAGCACTGTCATGAAACTCACCGGCGCGGAAATCCTGCTCGAGAGCCTGATCGCTGAGGGAGTGGGGATCTTCTTTGGGTATCCGGGTGGTGTTGTGCTTCCGTTGTACAATACCTTCGTCAAGTATCCGCAGATCCAGCACATCCTCGTGAGGCACGAACAGGCGGCGGCGCACGCTGCCGACGGATTCGCGCGCGTGAGTGGCGAGACGGGTGTTTGTTTGGCGACATCGGGTCCAGGCGCGACTAATCTCGTCACCGGCATCGCATCGGCGTACATGGATTCGATCCCGATAGTTGTGATCACAGGTAATGTGGCGAGAGACCTGATCGGTCGCGATGGATTCCAAGAGGCGGACATCACCGGCATTACTTTGCCGATCACGAAGCACAATACTTTGGTGATGCGGGCGAGCGAGATCGCTACGGCGGTGAAAGAGGCGTTCCACATCGCCTCGACTGGTCGAAAAGGACCGGTTCTCGTGGATATTCCCAAGGACGTGTTTGTTGAGGAGGCGGAGTACGACGGCCATCCGCAGAGCGTCCACCTGCGTGGATACCCGATTCAGGATGTGCCTCTGGAACCGGAGATTGAGCGGGCCGCCGTTGTGATCAACGCCGCGCGCAAGCCTGTGATCCTGGCGGGGCACGGCGTCGTTCAGTCCGGGGCAGCGCCGGAACTGTTGGAGTTGGCGGAGAACGCGGAGATCCCAGTAATCACGACGTTGTTGGGCATTTCCGGGATCCCTGAGGAGCACCGTCTTGCATACGGGTTCC
>CAZZMQ010000111.1:5074-6379 GCA_964655365.1 uncultured Dehalococcoidia bacterium
ACCAGGCGGCGGACCAAGCCGACGTGGTGATCGCGCTGGGGATGCGTTTCGACGATCGGGCGATGGGGCGCTTCAAGGACTACAATCCGAATGCACAGATTGTCCATGTTGATATCGACCCTGCCGAGATTGGCAAGAACTTCCCCAACACGAAATACCCCGTGCATGGCGACATCAAGCAGGTGTTGCGGAAGCTGAATCCGATCGTGCAGAAGACACGGCACGAAGAGTGGGTTGCATGGATCGACGAGCAGAAGGCGCTCCATCCGACCGACTACGCGACCGAGGAGCGTGGGATCAGTGGCCCATGGCTGGTGGCGGAACTCGCTGACGCGACCTCCAGCGAGGCGACGATCGTGACCGGCGTCGGTCAGCATCAGATGTGGGCAGCGCAGTACTACGGCTATAAACGGCCTCGCCAGTGGGTGACCAGTGGTGGGCTTGGAACGATGGGCTTCGAAGTGCCGGCCGCTATCGGGGCACAGTTCGCGTCTGAGACGCCGGTCTGGGCGATCTGTGGCGACGGCGGTTTTCAGATGACGCTGCAAGAGCTGCAGACCGTGGCGGAGAACAAGCTACCGATCAAATTTGCGCTGTTCAACAACGGCTATCTCGGAATGGTTCGGCAGTGGCAGGAGCTGTTTTACGAGAACAATTACCAGGACGTGGAGTTGGGCCAGCCCGATTTCCTCAAGATCGCGGAGGCCTATGGTATCCCGGCCATACGGGCGGTGACCCGACCCGAAGCACAGCGTGCGATTCGCCAAGCGATCGATACGGATGGGCCGATCTTGATCGACTTCCGTACGGTTGATGAGGAAAACGTTTGGCCCATGGTGCCGGCCGGCGCTGCCCTCTCCGAAACCGTCGAATCGGCCGGGGAACTGTAGAGAGGGGCCCAATATGGGAAGCCAGAACACTATCGTTGCGCACGTTGAAGACCGACCGGGCGTTCTTGCCCGGGTCGCATCTCTCTTCCGTCGCCGTGGTTACAACATCGAAAGCTTGACTGTCGGTCATTGCGACGAGCCTGGAATCAGCCGAATGACGATCGTCGTTGACGGGGATGAGAACCACGTGCTGCAAGTCGAGCGGCAACTGTTCAAGCTGATCGATGTCGTTGCCGTAGAGGACATCAGTGGGCGCCCGATGGTAGACCGCGAGCTAGCGCTGATCAAAGTTGAGGTCGATGCGGATCAGCGCCACAAGCTGGTCGAGCTGGCGCAGATCTTTCGCGCCGATATCGTGGACGTGTGTGAGTCGACGGCGATCGTGCAGGTTTTAGGGGACGAAGGTAAGATCAAT
>CAZZMQ010000112.1:0-6236 GCA_964655365.1 uncultured Dehalococcoidia bacterium
GCGTTGGCAACGCGAGGCGGCGTGGTAACCGCGATGAACCGAATGCGGCGCATCCTGGAGACCGATGTCGAAAATCGAACGGCGTTAGTTGAGCCGGGTGTCGTCAATCTGGATCTAGGCCGTGCGGCGGCGCCGCACGGCCTCGCCTATGCGCCCGACCCAAGCAGTCAGCGGGCCTGCACGATCGGCGGCAACGTGGCCGAGAATGCCGGCGGGCCGCACACACTCGCCTACGGCACAACGACGAATCATGTTCTGGCACTCGAAATCGTCACAGCTGATGGCAAGATCCACTGGCTGGGCGGCCCAACACGTGATGTACCCGGCTACGACCTAGTGGGGTGTGTCGTTGGAAGCGAGGGAACAATCTGTGTCGTGACAAAGGCGCTGGTCCGGTTAGTGCCGAAACCGAAAGCGGTCAAGACAATACTCGGAATCTTCGATTCGGTGCGGCAAGCTAGCTCGGCTGTGAGCGCGATCGTCAGCGGCGGCATCGTGCCCGCCGCGTTGGAAATGATTGACCAGCAAACAATCGCCGCAGTGGAGCCAGTGCTCCACACAGGCTTCCCGCTAGACGCCGAAGCGGTGCTGATCGTGGAAGTAGACGGAAGCATGGCAGAGGTTGAGGCGGAGGCGGCCGTGGTGGAGCGGGTATTGCGACAGAAGGAACCGCGTGAGATCCGCACGGCAACGGAGGAGTCGGAGCGGGAAAGGCTGTGGGCCGGTCGCAAGGGCGCAATCGGCGCGCTGGGACGAATCGAACCTAACTACTATCTGCTGGATGGCGTCGTGCCACGCACCAAGCTGCCAGACGTGCTAGATGAGGTCTACCGTATCGCCAAGCGTTACAGCTTGCCGGTCGCGAATGTTTTCCATGCCGGAGACGGCAACCTGCACCCCTGCTTACTGTTCGACGAGCGTGAAGCAGGAGTGACCGATAGGGTGCTGGAGGCGGGCGCTGAGATCATGCGGGCCTGCGTGGACGCCGGCGGCGCCATCTCCGGCGAACATGGCGTGGGGGCCGAAAAGCGTTCATTCTTGCCCTGGATCTTCACCAACGAAGACATGGCCGCCATGCAAGGCCTGCGTGCTGCATTCGGGGCCGACGACGACTTTAACCCTTGCAAGATCTTCCCCGGGGGACACGGTTGCGGCGAGGGGCGAATCGGATTCCAGCAGCGCGAGTTAGCGAAATTCGGCCCCGACGCACATGTCTGACCCGGGCAACCTTGATCCGTTCAGCGAACTAACGAACTACGCCGTGGATGGCTTCGTGCCAAGCGACGCCATGCGACCCGCGTCTGTGGAGGCGCTCAGCGCAGCACTCGGCGAAGCCGATGCAACAGGCCAAGCTGTCGTCCTGCAGGGGGGACGCACGACCGTGGGAATCGGCAACCCGCCAATACGTTATGACCTGGCACTCGATCTATCGGCATTAAATGGAATCGTCAACCTCGAGCCGGAAGACTTCACGATCAGTGTCGAAGCCGGAATGCCTGTCTCAATGCTGCAATTGGTCTTGGCGGAACAGGGACAGTTCGTACCCCTTGATGTGGCTCATGCGGAACGAGCGACTGTGGGCGGGCTAATCGCACGTGGTCGGGGTGGACCACGGCGCGCCCGCTTCGGCACCGTGCGGGACTGGCTGATCGGAACGATGATGGTGCTGGCCGATGGGACAACGATCAAAGGCGGCGGTCAGGTCGTGAAGAATGTGAGCGGATTCGACCTACCAAAGCTATTCGCAGGATCATTTGGGACACTGGGAGCGATCGTGCAAGCGACCTTCAAGGTTCGGCCGCTGCCGACCACCGACATGACGGTCGTGCACTCTTGCTCCGACGTGCAAGCGGCGACAGAACTGGGTTTGAGCCTGTCGCGCAACCATACGCTTGAAGCCGCAGTTGCGCTTGACGTCGCCTCAGCGACTGCAGTTGACCTTGGTGATGATCGCAGTGCGATGCTCGTGCTACGCGTGGCCGGAGTGCGGGAAGCAGTGGAAGCAGAGCTAGAGTCACTGGAGAGCGAACTCAGTGCGATCAAGCCGCAGACCAGCGATCCGCTGACCTGGCAGGCGATCTCCGATCTAGAGTCGATTAAGGATACTGCAGACCGAGGCCTACTGCGCTTGGGAGGTCCCGTGTCGATCCAGAACGCCGTCTATCAGGCAGTACTCGAAGCGGCCGGTAGGACGGCGAGAGTCTGGGGTTACGCAGATAGCGGACTGGTCTTCGCCTCGCTAGAGTCAGCCGCGATCGCGCCGGTCCGTACATCACTGCTGGAACGGTTCGGCTCAGAGGGATTATCGGTGATCGTCGATGCGGCGGTACCTGAACTGAAGGCGGGCATCGACGTTTGGAATGGTGGGGGGGAAGGCATCGAGATCATGCGCGAGATCAAACGTCGCTTCGATCCGAATTCGACCCTGAGCCCTGGTCGTTTTGTAGGGGGACTCTGACGTGTCTCAGTACCGCAACGATGTGCTGTCTCGCTTCGTCGGCAACGACGTACCAGACAGCAGCGAACTCGGTCTCTGTGTCCATTGCGGCTTCTGCCTCAACGCCTGCCCGACCTACCTGGAACTCGGAGTTGAGCCGGACTCCCCGCGCGGGCGGCTCTATCTCATGCGCGCTCTCGACGAGGGACGACTCGATTGGACACCGAACATTCAGCAGCACTTCGACCAATGCTTACAATGCCGCGGCTGCGAGACTGCCTGCCCTTCCGGCGTGCCGTACGGGCGACTCATGGAGGCGACCCGCTCGGCAATGTACAAGGAGAAGCGGTGGCCGTGGCGACGCCGACTGCTGTGGAATATTGTCATGCGCGGCATCCTTCCGCACCCGAAGCGGCTGCGGCTCGCGTTTCAGGGGCTTCGCCTCTACCAACACATCGGTGTGCAGTCCCTGGTACGCCGCTCTGGCGTTCTAAACAAGGTCTGGCCGGGCCTCGCCAAGGTTGAAGCGCTTTCACCCAGCGCCTCAGGTGGCTTTTTTCTACCCAACGATGTTAATCACTACGCGCCGCAAGGGGAGGTACGGGGGCGCGTCGCGATGCTGATTGGTTGCGTGATGCCGCTGACGTACGGATCGACCCACCACGCAACGGCTCGCGTCTTGGCGCGGAACGGCGTTGAGGTGGTCTCTGCGTCGGCACAGATCTGCTGTGGCGCATTGCACGCGCACGGCGGCGATGTGGAGACGGCTCGAAATCTGGCGCGCCACAACATAGATACCTTCCTGGAGGCGGAGGTCGACGCAGTCGTGGTCAATTCGGCGGGCTGTTGCTCACATATGAAGGAGTATGCGTACCTGCTACGCGACGAACCCGATTATGCCGGGAAAGCCGAGCGCTTGGCGTCCCAGGTGAGGGACATTCACGAGTATTTAGTCGAACTAGGGTTCGCGACGCCGCGAGGCGAGCTGAAGCGATCAGTAACTTACCAGGATTCTTGTCACCTGGTGCATGCGCAGAAGGTGACCGCGGCACCGCGCACGGTGTTGGGATCAATCCCTGGCCTGGAGTTGCGCGAAATGGCGCACCCGGACCGCTGCTGCGGCAGCGCAGGCATCTATTCGATCATGGAGAAGGACATCTCCCGTGCGCTATTGGAAGACAAAATGGGGGAGGTCAACGCCACGGGAGCGAACCAGGTTTGCACGGCCAACCCCGGCTGCATGGTGCAACTCGATGCGGGCATGCGGCTATTTGGGCAAAACGAGGGACCGTCCGGTGCATCCGTCCATGTGATCGACCTGTTGGATGAATCGTATCGGCTGGCGGAGGGCGAGGCGTACGCGGATCGATAGGGACGGTCGCAGCACAGAGGTAGATCCAAGACTGTTTGCAGGCCGCGCGGGGCTCTGGGAATAACTCGAGCACAACGCAAGACCGACGCTACCGTGGTTTCGTCGCCCGGAACGCCAGGTTCGAAACGGAGATGGAGGGGCGGCGCACCGTCGACGATAATCTCGTCGTAGGACACATCGATACCAGACCGAGCCTCGAAGTGCAGGCTGATACAGCGACCATCGGCTGTCATCCCACGAAGGGTCTCACGTGTGCCCAGAACAAGGCCGTCGGGATCCGGTTGAACGGGCAACATATCGTGCTCCCATGTGTCGATCTGCCAACCAAACCCGACGGCGATCAAGCGGCCGCTCTCCTCCAAGCCAACATGACCGAAGTGACTGCCGTCGAGGCGCTTCTCGTACTCCTGCAGTGTAATGTCCATGCCCACCTTCTCCTTGAAGGCGTCTCGCCACATACGCGGGTCCTGGACTCGCTTGATAAGAATCGCTGTGATGCTATGACTGGCGGCGCGCAGCGTGACCGGCAACTGACCCATCAGGAAGCCCGGTGGGGTTCCCGTACCGACGACCGTAAGCCGTGCTGCCAGGGCTGTCGCGTCGAGACGGGCACTCCCCTCCGGATCGCGCAGGAAGGGGAAAGCTAACTCCTCACATGTGGAGACGACGTGCAGCCCAAGTCCAAGGGCCTCTTCAATCTGCGGCAGCGCAGTTTCAAGATAGGAACTGGTGGCCTGCAAAACAACGGCCCGATCGACGCCGATGTCCGCGTGCGCGAGACCGAGCGCGGCACGCACGATTAGATGATCAGGCGCTCCCGGTACAACTTCGTCCAAAGCGCGACCGACGAGCCGTTTATCCACGTCAACAGCGGCCACCACTTCCAGTTGAGTGTCGTCCTGGGCCGCGAGCAGGATGCGTTTCCCTATCGGGCCAAGACCCTGAACGATGCACGGAATGGAGTCTCCCATGACATGCTCACATGAGTGGAGAGAAATCGAGCGTGTTCATGATCCGGTTCTCAAGGTGGTGAACTAGCGGCCCCTCCTTCTCAGATTCTTTGACCGTGGCCTGCCAATCTGGATCGGCGGCCATAGCAGCCCAGGCATTCTCGCGATGGCCATGGTCTTCGAAGGCGAGCATGTACCAGAGTTCATCGCTGCGGCCACCAATGGTATTGCGCCAGTAGCCGGCGTCGGTAATGTCGTGCTTCTCGAACATTTCACACGTGTGATCGCGGAAGCGGGAGACAAGGGCGCCCATCTTGCCTGGGTGAGCGGTGTAGATACGGAGTTCGTAGATCATGGCTCCCTTTTCGTTAGTTCGCCTAACAATAAGCATAGAGCCATGCGACAGCCGAGCTTCAGCCCACAACAACGCGAAAGGCAAAACTGTGAGACGTAGGCTCGCTAGCGAGCGAAATTGGCTTCACGCTTTTCCAGGAAAGCGGCGACGCCCTCAGCATGGTCCGGGTGGCCCATCTCAACAGCCTGACGCTCAGCCTCGAAGTCGAGTAGTTGCGGCAAGGTCTGGCTAAGCCCGCCATAGATCGCTTCCTTGATGAGACCATGGGCACTAGAGGGACCGACCGCGAGTCGGGCGGCAAGGTCGAAGGTCACGGCCTGAAGCTCGTCAGACTCGACGACATTGTTGACCATGCCAATGCGCAAAGCTTCCGCCGCGTCGATGATGTCGCCGCTGAGGTACAACTCCAGGGCCTTGCCGAGTCCGACTAGACGGGGCAGAAACCAAGCACCACCCAAGTCGTCGCCGAGGCCAACGTTCACGAAGGCGAGGCCAAACTTGGCCCGCTCAGAAGCGACGCGGATGTCGCAAGCTAGCGCCAGATTGCATCCCGCACCTACGGCGAATCCGTTGACCATCGCAATAGTAGGCTTAGGCATTGTCTGGAGGTTAAGGGCCACCTCATGCAAGCCGCTAAAGCGGTCATAGCGGCCCTGACGGCCAATGTCCCAGCCACCACCAGGAACCATCGTTGAGACGTCACCGCCGGCAGAGAAAGCGCGTCCGGAACCGGTTACCACGAGGACCTTGGAGGCCGGGTCGCCGCCGACTTGGGCAGTCGCGGTGCGCATCTCGTCCTCAAGATCACGGCTATAGGCGTTGAGCTTCTCGGGACGGTTGAGGGTCAGTGTGGCAACGCCAAGCTCATTGGTCTCTAGCGTCAGGTTGTCGAAGGTCATGGTTTGTTCCTTCTTACATGATGAATTTGCGCGGCGCTCAGTCGGGGGGGGAAGGATATCAGGCGGATAGCGCGAGCAGGCACCTGTATGCTGCGGGACGATTCCAGTCACCAAATCGTATGGGGGTGCCCTATGGAGTTCGACAGTCGGGAGTTTCGGAATGCGCTTGGCAGCTTTGCCCCCGGCGTCACGGTGGTGACGACAGGCTCGGATCCAATGTTTC
>CAZZMQ010000113.1:0-4996 GCA_964655365.1 uncultured Dehalococcoidia bacterium
AAACGCGGTCCCGATGGGTCATCATCCTTGATCGATCGGGCGCCTCCTGGAAGCTGACGCCGCCGGCCGCGAGGTCGAAGATGTTTTTAGCGTAATCGCCGATCCGTTCCGCATCTTTGACGATGCTCATGTAAACGAGGACAGCGGCGATATCCCCCACACCGTGCACGCTGGCATGCACGACTAATTCGCGACGGATTTCCCGCTCCAACTCGTTGATCTGGGAATCGGTCGTGCGCAGCGTCGGCCCCACGCTGGTGGGGTCGCCGCCGGACAGCAGTGTGGCCGTGGCAGCGTCGAAGGCCTCGCGATCGTGCGCCAACATCTGCAAGAACTGGCTCTGGACTTGCTCCAGGCTTGCCGGCCCATGTCTGCGGAAAAATCTCATCACCATTCGACGCCCTCCTCAGCCAAAGATCGCGATCCCCAATAGCGGCACCAAGAGGAACAAACCGGCCACATAGAGGATCACATACATTCGATGGTCCACGGCGATGTCTGCAAGTCGTTCCGCGAACTGGATCGGAACGTAGCGGAGCCGTCGCACAGGGTAGATCACCACGATAGCAGCGAGGTTGAACAACGTGTGCGTGAGCGCCACGACGAGTCCGGCTTGCAGATCGACGGCCAGCGAGGCAAGCAAGGCTGTGATCGTGGTACCCACGTTGGCGCCCAACGTGATCGGATAGGCATTGCGCACAGCTAGCACGCCTGAGCTTATCAGTGGGATCAGAATCGATGTCGTGATGCTCGACGATTGCACGGCAACGGTGATGATTACACCAAAGAGCATTCCCACCAGTCCACCGCCGCGCGCGACGAGTGTGTTTAACGCCGTTTCGATACGACGCGCGATCAGGCGGCGCATGTTCCGTGTGATCACGGTCAAAGCCAGCAAGATGACGATGATTCCGAAACCGAGCAGTAGGCCGCCAAGAACCTCATCGGAGGACGTCAAGGAGTCGATCCCATCCTTGATCCAGCCGACAGGCTCTTTGACCGCCTGCTTAAGCGGACTCTTCGCCGTGGACCCGCCAACGTTACCGCCCAACAGCTCCGCAATCTCTTCGGCGGCTCGCGAGAGAAAGTCCGTGGCAATCTGCAGCGGCAAGAAGAACGCCACAGCCATCAGGTTGAAGAAGTCATGCATCGTGGCACCGGCGAAGGCGCGGCGGAACTCTTCGCTGCGGCGCGCCGCACCTAGCGCAACAAGTGTGTTGGTGACCGTCGTGCCGATATTGGCACCCATAATCATGGGCACCGCCGCGTCGACGGTCAGCGTTCCAGCGCCAACCAGTCCCACGATCGTCGCCGTCGAGACGGAGGAGGACTGAACGAGTACCGTGGCAAGCACCCCGGCAGCCAGGCCAGCAAGAGGATGGTCGACACCGTTGAGCAAATCCGCTTGGAAGTCTGAGCCGAATGCCTTGATCCCGGCTTCTAACATCGAAACGCCGACGAGGAATAGATAGAGGAAACCAAGAACTAGAATCGCGCGCAGCGCGGGCGGGAACCGGCCCTGTGTCGTTTGCCCCCCGGGCGAAGGCGGATTATCGATCACGCAATACCCTTTTTAGAAGAAGGCTCCTGAGCGACATGGGGAATCTTGGGACACAGTTCTCAGGCCATCAGCTTCTTCTCGACAGTTAGCTCAATTGCGATCGTCAGGAATCCTACATCGCAGAATTTCTATAGAGATCCCATGCCGCCGGAAACTTCGCTAATTCGTTCCAGACATTACAAATCCAAGGCATAAGAAGCGTCCGCGGCGCCGACACGACTCGCCCTAGACCGTTCCGGAGTCGTGCTCGGCGCTGCCATTGCCGCGACGCCCCCGCCGAAGGCACACCATAGGAATGAGCCCTTCAAATCTGCGTCCCTCGGAAGCCCTAGTAATGGCACGCGCCCGTTCTAGCGACAGTGGGAATATGCCGGGTGCCTACGGGCGCTAGAAGCGCGACTTGCGCGCCTCAAAATCTGAGACCACGTCGATCAAGACCGTTTTACCCTCAGTGTTGAGCTTGCGGGCCTCTTGAATGGCGGGGGCCATTTCGGCGACCTGAGTTACGCTGATTCCAACGGCACCCATACCTTCCGCGATCTGCGCATAGTTGCCCGTCATATGGGAGACACCGAACTGCTCGCGCGCCGTGGGGAAGCCACCCGGGTAAGTCGCCATGCCGCCGGTGTCGAGCAACACCGTTGTGATCGGGAGACCGGCGCGGACCGACGTTTCAATATCCATGCCCGACATCCCGAAGGCACCGTCGCCCATTAGATTAAGGCAGAAGCGCTCCGGTTTGGCTAGCTTCGCGCCGATCAGCAGCGGGATACCAAAACCCAGGTGGGTCGTCTTACCCCAACCGATGTAGCTATGAGGGCTCGTCGCCGTGAAGAACGGAACCAGTGAGTCGCGAGGCGCTCCCGCATCATGCGTGACGATCGAGTTTTCGTGATCGATGTTGGTGTTGATCTCGTGGATCACGCGGTAGGTATTCAACGGCTCCTTGTCAGACTGAAGCACATCCATCCAATCCGAGATCCAAGCACCCCGGGCTTCGGCAATCGCCGCGGCTGCCCCACTTTCGCGCGGGGTTCCGCCCAGCCGATCCCGGGCCTCCCCAATCAGCGCTTCAAGCGTGAGCCGGGCATCGCCCAAGAGCGCAACATCGCTGGGCGTGTCCTTGTTAATATCGTCGGGCGCGGTAGTGTTATGCAAGACGGTTTTCCCGGCCGGCACCCGTTGCGTGTACCCATTGAGGCTGAGACTGGTACCGATACCTAGGATGAGGTCGGATTCGACGATCCAGCTGTGCGCAGGACCCGTGGTTGCATTGCTACCCGCGCCGAGCGAGAGCGGATGGCGCTCGTCGAAGGCGGACTTACCTTCCATCGTGGTAAAGACGGGAATGTCCGTCAGCTCCGCAAGCTCCTGCAGAGCAGCGCTGGCGCCGGACATCAATACGCCCGCTCCGGCCCAGATCATCGGGCGCTCCGCAGCCAGCAACTTCTCCGTCGCGATAGCGATGTCGCTCGCCACCGGCACTTGGCGTGTCGCTCTGGGGGAATGATAGTGCAGCTTATCTTCCGGGACTTCCTGAGCACACACGTCAGAAGTCAGCTCAACAACGACAGGCCCACCACGTCCGCTCCGAAGTGCGTGGAACGCACGCCGCATGACATCGCTAATTTGCCCCGGGCTATCGATGGATTCAACCGATTTCACGATGCCGCGATAATTCTCAACAGCAGAGAAGTTGGGCCGTACCTGACGCTCAGCGAGCGGGTATCCTCCAGGCAGAACGAGGATCGGAATGTTATCGCCATAGGCCTGAGCCAGGCCACCAATGGAATTCTCGGCGCCGGCCGCGTTCTGCACCGCCACAACGCCGAAGCGTTCTCCGTCGGCCATGCGACTGTAACCATCCGCCGCCATCACTGCGCCGCGCTCGTGGCGGAACATGACCGGCCGATTACCCTGCTGCGCTGCCGATTCTATCAACGGGTTGTTGGGGAAACAGGTGATCTCGCCAACGCCTTCTTGCTTTAGGATCTGCGCAATGAATTCTGTACCGTTCACCGATCACTCCCTCTCACTGGAAGAGCAGTCGCGGATGACTGGCGCCGCTGACCTGCGCTACAGCATGCCAGACGCAACGAGTACGTGACGAGCCATGTGGGCCATCGCTTGCCAGCACGGGTCCATGCCTTCTATACCAATGCCGCGCGTTAAGGGGCACAGCTCAAATTCCCGCAACGTTCGGTCAGGAGTGTGAAATGCCAAACCCAGCGACAGTGGATCCGCAGATTGGGAAGGCCCTTACTGAACGCAGCTTCGAAATCGACGCAACCGCACTTGAGGATTACTACAATGGCCTCGCGCTGTTGCCACAATCGAACGAGCTCGTTCCTACCATGCTTGCCGGCAGTCCCGACAACGAGTATTTCGACGAAATCGCCTTCAGTAATCACCGTGGACATCTCTGGATGCGGCAGGAGTTTGAGTTCTTCGCGCCGCTGGAAGTCGACAAACGCTACGCCGTAAGCGGGAAGATTTGTGATATCTACACTCGACGCGACCGATCTGTCGTGCAGTACGAGGTGGAACTGCACGAAGCCGGGGGACAACTAATGCTGCGTAGCCAGCACCACCAGAGCTTTCTCCGCAACCGCGAAGCGAGCGGCGCGGTCCAGTTTCGCGATCCCGGCAAGAAGCCTGGGGCAAACAAGTTCGAGCTACCCCGGGGCGAGCCCTTCGGAGGGCTGGAGCGCAAAATCACGCTTGAGATGTGCGGCGATTTCTTCCACGGCAATGCCAGCTATCACACCGACCGCGCCGCTTCAAAGGAGTTGGGCTTTCAGGATGTCGTCGTCGGAGGCCGCATGACCTTGGCCTACGCCGGTCAGGTTCTGGAAGAGGCGTTCGGCGCGGCCTGGTGGTCTAGCGGGTGTCTCGATCTCAAGTTCACCAATCCCACCTGGCCAGACGACGTGCTGACCACACGCGGAATCATGACCGGCCCCGAACCCGATAATTCGTCGCGAACGGGGGCGTTTGTATGGATCGAGAAGAGCGATGGAACGACTGTGCTCGTCGCAAACGCCAGCGCCATCATCTGACCCGCGGCGATAACCGGCAGATCGCAGACGGCACCGTCAAAGGATCCGTTAGGGCAGGCCGATCATCTCGGTATCGGAACGAAGTACCACCGTTCCGATCGGATCGACCCATTGCTCCATGCCGTCCGGCTGGATCATCTCGCGATACTTCAACCAACCGCTCTCATCAGGGAAGTATAGCTCGGCCATCCCCGCGTACGGATCATGCAGAGGGTCAATACTGTGGCTGATGACGTAGCGGAATCCGCCCACCGTCCCCATCGTCTGTTGGACGTTGGGGCTGGTGCACGCCGAGCCAGTGCTCGAAGAACGACGGGAAGGCCGTCCCTTCGTTCGTCTGCACCAGGTAAGTCAACTTAAAGAATCCTGATCGGGT
>CAZZMQ010000113.1:5011-6050 GCA_964655365.1 uncultured Dehalococcoidia bacterium
GCAGCCGCTCCGAACCGTCCATCACAACGTATTCCCGCGTCGCCCAGGGAACATATGGCTCGGCCTGTTCTTGAAACGAGTCCGTTAGCGTGGTGCCATGTGGAACCTCGGGATAGGGTATCGCCTTGTCCCACCAGAGTTGCGCAACACCGTCCCATATATGGTCGTCCTCAGCGTTCGTATCGAAAAGTGTGGCGATGTAGCGGTGAGCATGAGGTTTGCCAGCGGACGCTAGATCGTGCTGTCCCTGAATCACACCTGGCATATGGTTCGCGAACCAGTGGGCTACGAGCTCTTCCCGGGAGGTTGCTGGGGGGCGCTTGATTAGGTATTGCATCTTCACACCGGAAATAGCATCGATCGTCGCCGAACCGTCAGAAGGTGTCATCGGATCATCTCATCAGTCTGTCTAAAGGGACCGAAGGCTGTAGGAGCGGTCGGCGGGATGCGAAAACGACCCTGGAAATCCTAGGTTAGCTTCTCCGCCAACGCCGCGTAGCTGTCGAGTAGCGGCAGTACTTCGTCCGCCTGGGCGGGCGGAAGCATGAAGATCAGGCGCTGGAATCCCAACTCGATTGCCGCGCTGCAAGTCGCTTCGTCGTCTTGGGCACCAAAAAGCGAAAGTTGGATTTCGTTGAAATCGCGCTCAACCCGGTCACACGCGGCCTTCAGCAGCTCCAATCCCTCGCGCAGATCGACGCGCCCGTTGCGCGGCAGCCAACCGTCGCAGTATTCGGCAATGCGATCATAGGCCCACTGCGACTCCGCCCCCATCAAAACTGGCGGACCGCCGGGTGTAATAGGTTTCGGGTAGGACCAGCTCCGCTCGAAGTCAATGAAGTCGCCATGGAACTCAGCCTCTTCCTCGTTCCAAAGCTCCCGCCAAGCCAGAACACACTCTCGCGTCACCTTCCACCGATCCTTGAATGCAACACCGTGATGTTCAAGCTCCTCAGCATTCCAGCCGCCGCCGATCCCAATCACGACGCGCCCTCCGGAAGCCACATCGAGTGACGCGATCTGCTTGGCTTTGACTATC
>CAZZMQ010000114.1:0-5977 GCA_964655365.1 uncultured Dehalococcoidia bacterium
CCCCCGCATCGTTGATCCTTTCTGGAGACGGAGCAGCGCGCTTCGTTGTTACAGTCTGCAACGCTTTCAAGGTCAACGCATGGAGCAGCAGTCACCCTACGTGGTGTTTTGCCACGTCGCCCTCGGGGGCAGCAACTCCGCCGCCAACCAGCATTACGTGTAGTGCAACGCGGAAGTGGTCCACGCTGTGTAGGGCAAGAAGCCTATTCGGGAGTTTTCAAGCTGCCCCCTGGCACTTAGGGATCTTTTCGCTCAGCGTCGTGATACTAAATAGCCCTCGGGTCTGGCACCAAGGCGTCTAACCCACCTCCTCATCCCGGGGAAGTTGGTAGCGGTTCATCGAGAGACCATCGCCCGCGATACACTGTTGGCATGATTGCCCTGTTCTGCGGTGAAAACAGCTTTGCCCGCCAGGAGGCGTACGATGCCTTGCGTGCCCAGCATGATCCCGACGGTGCCCTCGCTACTAACACGATTGTGCTCCAGGGTGCTCGCACCTCGCGCGGCGAGCTCGAGGCTGCGGTGCTGACCGTGCCCTTTTTGGCCGATTTCCGCATGGTTCGTGTTGACGGTTTGGGTGCCCGATTGGGCGGGGGGCGACGACGACGATCGCTGGGCGAGTGGGAATCGCTCGGCGACCTGCTCGGCGGTGTGCCACCCACCACCGTGCTCGTTTTCTTGGATGACCAACTGGCCAGCGTCAATCCTCTCCGCCGCGCTGCCGAAGGGGCAAACGCCGACGTACGCGATTTTGCCCTACCACCCGAGCGGGAATTGAACTCGTGGGTGCATACGCGTGCACGTGCGCTCGGGGTGCAGATCACGCCTCAGGGTGAACGGCACCTGGTGCAGCTAGTGGGCCGTGATCTCTGGGTTCTGGCCGGAGAGTTGGAGAAACTAAAGCTCTACGCTGGTACGGACGTCGTCGACGATGCGATCGTTGACTCGCTCGTCGCCCGTAGCCGTGAGGGCAACATCTTCCAACTCGTCGATGCTGTAGCCGAAGGGCGCCCCACGCGAGCGTTGCATGCCCTTGAGCGGTTGCGCGCGGATGGGCTCGAAGCTCGTCGCCTGTTCACCATGCTCGCCCGCCAGTACCGCATGATCGCCGTCGCCCGGGAAATTCTCGATGCGGGTGGTGGTGAGCCCGAGGTGCGATCAACATTGAGTGTCCACTCCTTCGTGGCGGAACGCGCCGTAGCGCAAGCCCGGCGTTATGATCAGGACGCCGCTGATGCCGGGCTCAGGCGTGTGCTCGAGGCTGAGGTGGCGGTTCAGAATTACTGGCAGGATCGCGATGGCGGGATGAACCAGGAGTTCGCGGTTGAGCTCTTGATCAGCGAACTTGCGCGGGGCGTCGCGATTTAGATGTTGCCTATCGTGATTGGGTTGTCGCAGGCGGCCTCATGGCCGAGGTTGGGCCGCGCTGCCGATTCCAGCAACATCGACCCCGCGAAAGGCTCGCACCGCGCCTGCCTTCTTGCGTTACCCCACGCTCAAGTTGTGGACCTCAAGTAGTTCTGGCATTGGACACCACGGGACGGTGTAGCGTGCGTAATGAGTATACGGATGCCGAGATGAGGGGCCTTTATCGATCACCATGCGGCGCTCAGAGCGAGCGTATGGCTGTGACGACGCGCCCCTGCACCTCGGCGTTCGAGGCAGCCGTGTAGATTGGATCCATCGTCTGGTTCATCGGCTGCAGCCGGACCCGGGCTCCCTCGCGGTAGAACTTCTTCAACGTCACTTCGTTCTCGGCCTTGAGATAGATCGCGGCCATTTCCCCATCGTTCACGTCCCGAGTCGGCTCCATGACGACGATATCGCCATCGTTGATTAGCGCATCGATCATGGAGGTCCCCTTGACCCGCAGCGCGAATAGCGACTCCGGATCACGCCCACTGATTACGTCTCGCGTGACGCTGATCGTCTCGTCGGAATCGCCCACCATAAGTCCTTCCTCGGTGGGGATCGGTAGCGGCTGCCCTGCTGCGATCGTTCCGAGAATGTGCAGGCGCACCACAGCGCCGTTGTTTCCGCTCTGCACCGCATCTTGGCCGCTTTCGTACAGCAGCACGATGCCGCGTGAGATCTCGCGATCGCGCCGAATCCGTCCGCGTGTCTCAAGCGCCTTCAGGTTGTAATCCACCACTGATGTCGAAGAGATAGCGCAGCCAGCCTGGATATCACGGATGCTGGGCGGGTAGTCGTGTTCAGCCAGAAATGCGCTCAGGAACGCGAGAATCCGTTCCTGCTTGTCAGATAACTTCTTCATGGCTCCCCCTCGCTCGCCGACCCTTGCGAGAATTGTCCACGCTCATCGAATCAGTCCACGCATGGAACACGTGTTCTAGATGGGTTACCCGAACTATCACTCAGGCGCCCTGTCTATGTCAACCGCATGTCGCTGAGCCACCGTACTGGCCGGTGTTGAGGTCCGGTCGAGCAGGGCGCCGTATCTACAATGGATTTAGTCACGAGATCACGATGGCCGATCCAGCTGCCCATCTCGGTAACCCAGTTCGCACCAAGGAGCACTCGCCCATATGTCCAATGATGCCCAGATACGGGTTGCGCTGGTGATCGCCGCTCACCCTGATGACCCCGACTTCGGGGTCGGCGGCACCGCCGCGCTCTATACCCGCGACGGCTGGGAGTTCCACTACCTCGTTTGTACGAACGGTGCCAAGGGCACCGGAGACCGCGACATGACCCGCGAACGGCTCGTGCCGATGCGCGAGCAAGAGCAGCGCAATGCCGCTGAACACCTTGGAGTTCGCAGCTGCACTTTCCTTGGCGAAGAGGATGGTGAGTTGGACTATAAACGGGAAATCCTGGGCAAAATCGTGCGCGAAATCCGCCGCCTCAAGCCCCATGCTGTTTTCACCCACACACCGGAGATGGTGCATCGCGCCTGGCTACGACCGATCGAGAACGTCGAGGACGAATACATGGGCGCCATCAATCACCGCGACCATCGCAACACCGGTGAGCTCTCCACCGACGCCGTCTATCCCACTGCCCGAGACCACCTCAACTTTCCGGAGCACCTCGCACAGGGCTTGGAGACGCACAACGTGCGTGAACTCTATTTCTGGGGTTCCAATGAGCCCAACTTCAATGTGGACGTGACGGACGTCATGGAAACCAAGGTCCAGGCCTTGCAAAAGCACGAATCGCAATTCGGCGACCGCGGCGACCAGTTTGCGGAGATGATTTACAAACGCTGGAAGGACGAGGACGGCCGCTACTACGAGCGCTTCTCCCGCGTCATTTTGCCCTTCTGATAGCCGTTTTCGGGAAGACCGTCGCCGTGTTCGATTTGACTCCTCAGTACTGTTCGCTCTGCGCAACCGCGCTGCAGTTGCGGCAGGAGCATGGTCGTCAGCGGCCGGCCTGTCCCAATTGCCATTTCATCCACTTCGCCGATCCCAAGCTGGCTGTGGGTGTACTCGTCAGTGATGAGACCGGCAGGTTGCTCTATACGAAACGCGCCCACCAGCCAGCTCTGGGCCGCTGGGCCTTTCCTGGCGGCTTCGTGGACCGCGGCGAAGAAGTCTGGGCCGCCGCCCGTCGTGAATTGCGCGAGGAGACTGGGCTGGAGGTGGAAATCGATGCACTGCTGGGCATCTTCTCGCGCGAGGCTGATCCCGTCGTCTTTATCGCCTTCGCGGGCCATTCCTGCGGAGGTGCGCTGATAGCTGGCAGCGAGGCGCTCGAGGTCGCCTTTTTCTCCACCGAGCAGTTGCCACCGCCCGCCTTCCCCTTTGATGCCGAGATCTTGGCAGCATGGCGAGACTGGCGCGGCGAGTAGGTCCCCCTACTCCTGTTCCCATACGCTGATGCGGGCTATGCAATAGGTACACAGTCTCAGCATCTCGGGTGCTCGCTCGAACCCGCGCACGACTTCCACCACATGTTGTTTTAGATGCTCGGCACAGTAGTGCGCGCTACAGCGCTCACAGAAGGTTTGGGGACGTGTTTCACATGGATCGATACCACAACGGTTCGTATCGTTTCGCGCCGTTGCGTCCAGCTTGAACTGCTGGTAAGCCAGCAGGTCCGCCTTCTTGGTCTGGCACGGCGCGCTCTGGCAGACTTCCTCGCGCTCGCCGAAATGATCTCCGTGTTTGTCGCAGAAACCTCGGGCGCAGTACTGACATTGTCCTGTCAGGGTCCGTCGGCAGCGTCGCAATCGCCCACCGAGCTCGCACTTGTGCGCTTTCTTATACTCACGAATCGCCAACGCAGCCACCTCGCTGGCGGGCACCCAGCGCTTCCGCCGGGGGGCAGGGTATCAGGCTCGGGCTCTCGCAGGCTGCCGGTCCAGGGGCTATAGAACGGCTGGGATCAGCAATCCCTGCGTGCCAGGTTGGCGGTAGCACCGATGCACTCTATCCAGCCGTGCGCCGCCGGCAGCGTCCACAGCGGGATCCGTCTAGCGGCCTGGTCGGAGCTCTCGATTCGCTCGTGGAATTTGGGATCAGTCTGTAGGCTCCGCCCCGGCAGCCGTCGAGCGGTCCGGGATCCGGTCGCCGCGTAGGATCTCACGTGCTGCATCACTACCGCCGGAATCCACGCAATCCACGTAGGTCACGAAGATTGCGTGATTGAGCAGACGCCGCCCGCCTGGATTGAGGTTCTCCGAGTGTTCCAGCTGCAGATCAAGCAGACGTTGCAGCCGTCTCAGCTGTGCTCCCAGCCAGCCGGGCGGGGGCGACGGAAAGGCCAGGAGGTCGGCGGCCGTCTGTATGATGCTTGCCGTCTCGCTCGTCATAAGCTTGCTCACAGTCCCCGCGTTCGCTCGAGGCCGACTCGGATAGTTTTGCGCATGACTGGTGTCTGATTCGAAGGGCCGCCACTTTAGCTGCGTCGGATCGATTGTCAAACGCATCCCGACGCAGTTTGACTCCGCCTTTACGCGGGGCGCGCTGATCTCGGCGTCCGCTTAGCGCTTTGTGTGCCCTGCCCCTACCCGAGGCCATTTCCATGCAATGGATGTCGTGATCCGCGGCGCTCAGCCGTGCGTGGGGCGCGCACTCACGACCGCACTTCGTGTAGCGGAGGCGAATCACTCATTCTCGGTCTGTGGCCCGATTTCGTGGCGTTGGTCAGCGGCCCGCAGCGTTCGTGCCCCGTGCGGGGACGCTCCCTACCCGTGACTCAAGCCATGAAAGGGTTGGTTTCTGTCGAGGAGGGCCTTCACTGCCCTGCTTCTGCCGAACGTCATTGTAGTGGTTCGCGCCATTTCCTCTACGCGTCGACCGAGGTTTCCGTGCATGCGGCAGTTCGCGGGAGTCGCGGCTGACCTACGCAGCGACGTCGGGGTCACCAGGGAAAGATCGGGAACGGGCAGATCCCCAGTCCTGCGTTCGGAAGAAGTCGATGAGTTCGTGGGGGGGGGGAGCGAAACCTGGCGGGCCGCAGAAGGGCTGGCGCAGCCGGAAAACCAAGGCCTACAGACGCAGCTTGCCGTGCGAGGGCTGGCGACGTCGTTGCCGCCCCTCCTCAACTGCCTGCTCTTCCTCGAGTTCGGCGGACGTGATGATGCGGCTCTCATGCACGTGGCCACAGGCCAGGCAGGTGCCGAAGATGCCGTGCGCGTCGGACTCGGCGAGCATGGGGCCGTTGCAGCGCGGGCATTTGCTGGGAGTTGCGGGCGCCTCAGCGGGCGTAGCACTCGTCATTCTCGGTGGCTCCTTTGTGCCGGTAATTGGGCGTTCGCCGAACAAATCTTCCCACACGCCTGCGGGTTAACGGGCGGGTTTTGGCTATGCCTCGCCCACACCCTTGGTAAGCGATGCCAATCATGGCGAACTCGGCGTGTTTCCACGCCTCAGCGCCCCTGTGAATCTTCTCACAGGCGTTTGTGATTTCACGCACATTCTGTGTAGCGCGAGCATCCCTGTCAAGCGCAAATCCGCCGAAATCCGCTGCAACCGCCCACCATATGCTGTGTTTTACAAACGATTTGCCT
>CAZZMQ010000115.1:0-4958 GCA_964655365.1 uncultured Dehalococcoidia bacterium
ATCCAGACCTTCTCCCCATCCGGCCGCATATGCCGGAAGGGGAAGGCCACCGTGGCCGCGAGGTACTCGCGGCGCTTCGAATTGACGGCGTCCGCGTGTGCCTGGACCGCCGCTTGTGGTGTCGATGCCACGCTCTCCGCCTTCCGTGCCGTCGCTCTCGCGACCGGCGGGGCGAGCCCCTTGGCTCGTCGCCGTGCTGCAGCGGGATGGTAACGGATCATCCCCGGCCCCACACCTCCGCCACCCGCGCCGAGGACTGATACGTGGAAAAAACGACCTGGTCCCCGTCGCCTTGAAGAAGAGAAGTGGCGTTGGCTTTGGATCGGGCCTCTCAGCGCGGCCGTCCTCACCGCAGCGTGCGGTGAGACAGCAGACAGCTCAGGCTCTTCGAACCAGTCAACGGCGGAAGAGCCGCAGCGAAGCGTAGAGTGGGCTCACGCCGCTGCGTAGAGCCGTTTGGACCGGTTCAGACGTCGCTTGGCGCGAGGGTGGTTTGGCCGCCGTTCCCCATGGCGGCAAGCGTGTTCCTGATGCTGATGCGGTTCATGGCGAGGCGCGTGAGCGAAGCGGCGGCCGAAGCGATGGAGCGAGACTAGACGCGACCGTCATGTGGGACGATTAAGAGCGCGCCCGTTCGAGGGCGCTCCCGGCCTCCCAGAGGGAGCCATGGCCGCTGGCCGGGGCGGTCACTCCTCGGTCAGAATGAAGTAGCGTCCTGCGACGACCTCTGGGTCGGCCCGGTAGACATAGGTCTTGCCCGGCTCGAGCGCTTCCTCGTAGAGGACCTCTTCGCGGCCGCCGACGGTCACGACGAGCGCATAGTTGTCGGCGTCTGGCAGGTAGAACCGCGCATAACCGCGGTGGTTTGTCCTGCAGCGGCCGAGTCCGGCGATACGGACTTCGGCGCCCGAGACCGGTTCGCCGCCAGCGTCGAGCACGTGCAACGTCGCCGCCCGGCTGGGCCGGAGGCGGACGGTGAGGAAGCGTCGCAGCCAGCCGGCCCGGCCGGGCACCGTCCCAGCCGGCATGTTGTCGATCACGTCTTTCTCATAGCCGACGCGTTTGGGCGTCACCCAGTCTGGCCCGTACTTGAACATCAGGTACTCCTCGGGCGGGCTGGGGACGTGATAGACACCGTCCAGGAATTCGATCTCGGCGAGCTCCGTGAAGAGCCGGGCCGGGAATGGGACGCCTGGGTAGTGCGCGATGGTGCCCTGCACGACGCGGTAGCACTGCCAATCGATGCGGATGCGGTCGCGGAAAATCTTGACGGCCGTGTAGAGCCCCTCGCGATGCACTTCCACGTAGCAGCCGAGCTCGCGGAACGCTTGCGCCGTCGGTTCGATCATGTCCTCGCGGAAGCCGTGCGCGTCGATGATTGAGCCAAGGTCGAGATCGTCATCCCATGGGATCAACGCTTGGTCACGTACCGCGCCCAGGCACGTGCCTTGGCGCAGAAAAAAGACGACATCATTGGCGTCAAAGATGCGCTTCGCGTCGCGTAACAAGCGCTCCGCATCGGGCGTGTTCATCGGTGGGATGCTGCGCTCGAGCTCATCCATCAGCGCGGCGGTCTCGGCCTCATTGGGATCGATTGGTGGGGTCATCTCGCTCCGCTCGGCCCGCGCTGGACCACTTAGAGGAGCTGCCGCAGAGCGTCCACGAGTTGCCGGTTTTCGGTTGACGTGCGGGCCGCGATGCGCAGGTAGCGGTTGGCGTCCGGCATCGATTTTGCGCCGCAGTCCTTGATCAGGATGTCATGTTCAACATAGAGGCGGCGCGCGAAGGCCCGCGCGTCAGCCGAGTCTTCCTGCAGCTCGCAGAGCACGAAGTTGGCGGTGGGTTCGATTGGGCGAAGCCCGGGCAGTGCTTGCAGGCGCTCGAAAAGGTCGAGCGAAGCAGTTCGCGTCAGATCGCAGCTCTCGCGAAACTCGCGTCGGTAGCGGCCTACCGCGCGCAGAAAGGCCTCGGCGAGGCCATTCAGGTTCCAGATCGGCAGTTGCGCGCGTAGGCCGTCGATGAATTCACGGTCACCGCTGCGCAGATAGCCGATGCGCAGGCCGGCGATTCCCATGACCTTGCTCATGCTTTTGAGAACCGCGAGGTTCGGGTGCGCCTCCAGGAACGGCTCAACGCTTCCGTCCAGCCCTCCAGGCGCGAACTCAACGAACGACTCGTCCACAATCAGGCGGCAGCCATGTGCTTTCAACTCGCGTGCGGCTCGCAATAAGTCATCGCGTGGTACCGAGCGCGCGGTTGGATTGTTGGGCGTGACCACCACCACCGTGTCGCATCCGCGATCGATGGCGAACGCGACCAAGGCGGCCACATCCAAGTCGAAGTTGGGCGCGGCGAGCGGCAGTCGATGGAGGCGGCTCGCCGGGATGACTTCCTCGTACTCGTTGAAGGACGGTGTAGGGATGGCGAGGTCGCCGAGGAACTCGTTACCCAGAATCTTGATCAGCTCGGCGGCCCCATTGGCGACGACCAGATGGTTTGGCTCGGCATCCGTCCAGCCCGCAACGAGCCGCGCACATTCCGTTTGTCCGACGGGATAGTTGGTCACGATCTCGCGCAGGTCGCTTTGCAGGTCCTCCAGCATCGCGTCGGGCGGGAAGTACATGTTGTAGAGGTACGAGTGATCTACGAACCCGTAGCGCCAGTACGAACCGTGTAGCTGCTGGATGCGGTCGAATTGTGCCTCGCGGTTGAGGAAGAGGAACTCGGCGGCGTCGAGGTCGCGCTGGTCGTCAATCTCGTACCAGCGGCTGACGGAGACATCGACCGCGGCGAGATCGCCGACGGCTCCGTCGGCGACGAAATCGCGGAAAGTGCGTTCGTAGTACTCCTGCACCCGGCCATCGTCGATCAGGCGGTCGAGCCGGGGCAGGAGTTGATCCCGTAATAAGTCCGCGCGTAGCAGAGAAATGTTCACGGTCTTGTAGCTGCCCGTGGGATCAAACCCGGCACGTTGGTCGGTCCCGAGATGGAAGCTGACCACCCGTGCTTGCGCGTCGCGACGCACGACAGTGCCCGACAGCGCAGAGTGGTACGGCGCCACTGCCACACTGCTGCCGGACTGGCGCAAGAGCGCTTCGATCACCGAGTTGTCGAAGATCACATCGGCTTCGAGCAGCAGGATGTCGTCATCGAAATAGTCGCGGGCGTCCCAGAGTGAGCGGATGTTGTTCGTGGTGTCGTAATCCAGAGCCTCGACGTAGTGAATCTCAAGCCCGGCGAACTGATCGCCGATGTGGGTGCGGATGACGTCACCGAGGTGGCCGATCACGATCACGGCTTCCTGCAAGCCGCAGGCAGCCAGCGCGCACAACGCGCGCGAGAGCAATGGCTCGCCGTTCACCTCGACCAAACACTTCGGCAGCTTGTTGGTCAGCGGTTGCAGGCGGTCTCCGCGCCCGGCTGCGAGGATCACCGCACGGCGCACCGCGGCGCGACTCGGGCCAGCATCGCGCTGGATCTCCGGCGTTCGACTAGCGGGCTCGGTGGTCTCCGCGGTTTCGGTCAATGGCCGCCGCCCAACACACCAGCACGTTGGGCGGGCTCGCCTGCCTGCCCCGCACGCGAGGAATCACTGAAGTAGGCCCGCAGACGGTCAATGCCCTCGTTATAGCGCGCGTTGCAGAACGCGAGCCGCAGGTCCTGCGGCACGCCGAAGTCGGTCCCGGGCACCACGGCCACGTGCACGCATTCGAGAATGTCGCGCGCCAACTCCTTGGAGGAGACGAAGCCGTGTGCCGCGTTCCACTCCGCGCAGCGTAGCATCGCGTAGAAGCCGCCTTCGGCGGCGATCGGATCGCAACCGCTGCCTTGCAGCTGCTGCATGGTGTATTCCGCCCGCGCTTGATAGACGCTGCTGAGTTCGGCGGGGCTGTCCTCGTCGTCGAGCGCGGCGATCATCCCGGCCTGGTAGACGGGATCGGTGCAGAGCAAGGTGTGCTGCTGGATCACGCGCAGATGGGATTGCAGCTCGGCGGGCAGGATGGCGAAACCGATCCGCTTCGTGTACATGCGGTAGCCCTTGGAGAAGCTGTTGGTCACGATCGTCGTCGCCACCGCTTCGGGGAGCAACGCCAGGGGCGAGTGGAATTTTTCGTAGAAGAGGGTGTTGTTGTAGATCTCGTCGTTGAGGACGTAGGCTTGCCCGCCGACGATTTCGTAGATCTGGCGCAGCTCGTCTGGCGAGACGACGTTGCCGATCGGGTTGCCGGGCGAGTTAATCACGACCAGCGACGTGCGATCGGGCGAGAACGCGCGCTGGAACGAGTCCATGTCGACGCGCTTGGTGTCGACGTCGATGTCGTAGAACTTGACCGTCGCGCCCGCCAGCGTCGCGCAGTAGAGGTACAGCGCGTAGTAGGGGCGCGGAATTAGGATTTCCAACTCGGGACCGGCCAAGAGCTGGAAGATGTTGCGGAAGATCGGCGAGGTGCCCGTGTTCACGATCACGTTCTCGGCCGCCGCGTTGGCTCCGTGGCGGCGGTTGTAGAACGCAGCGATCGCTCCGCGTAGCTCTGGCAAACCCTCGGGATATACCTGGCGCACGAAGTCGGGGTTGTGCAGAGATTCGATCATGCGATCGAGTACGGGTTGCGGGATCGGGAGCTCGGGCACGCCGATCGTCAACTTGAGCACATCGGCACCTTGCTTGATCAGCTCGTCGGCGAGTTCGTCGAGCACGAACATTTGGAACTCAAGATGGCCGGGCATGAAGTCCCGTACCTGTAGAGGCATGCAGTACTCCCTGGGCAGTCAATGGCACCAGCGGCTCCGCGGAGGAAATTCTGCACCCAGCGGCCCCGGCGAAGCTCTGTCGGCGCGAGGATAGGGGAACAACAGCCTCCCGGCCAGGAAAAGGGCGCGCTGTCCGATCCTGCCAGCGCACCCGCAATCTCCTGCGCGACGCGATCCGAGCGAGGCAGTGTGCTGCTGAGTGATGG
>CAZZMQ010000115.1:4968-5744 GCA_964655365.1 uncultured Dehalococcoidia bacterium
CCCGTGGTCCGCGAGCTCTGGCTGGCCGTGACGCCCCATATACGGGCGTCCAGTGTTTACAAATGGGCGCTGCGCTCTGGGTCCAAAGCACCCTTGCCGCAGGCCTTCAGGCGGCAGGGTGGTCAGCACCTCTTCAAACGTCGCCATCAGGCGACCAGGCTAGAGACGGCGCGACCGCATGACCAGAGCCGGTTCGATTTCTAAGCCGTGCGGGTCCCTCCCCACCCCTCTCTCCCCCCGCCACCCCCGACCCGACTCTCTGACGGGGGCAGGCCTCCGGTCCCCGGCCTCAGCACGCCGACCTCTCACACGGCGCTGGACGCAAAGAAAGGGAGGCGGAGCCTCTTGGCTCTACGCCTCCCCCTTCCGCACCGGCTCGTCTCCGTCTTTCGTAGTCAACCGACTCGCTGGCGGAAGGAACTACCGGACGCTCTTCAACGTATCCGCGTGGACCTCGTCGAGCACAACGTTGGTCGCGCCTTCCCCGGGCTTCATGACTTCGACCTTCGCGAAGACCGGGTCAACGGTGTCAGACCCGTTGAGCTCTCCACGCACCGTGACCTTGATTTCCTCTTCGAAGGCCTCGAAGTCACTCAAAATCACCGCGTCAGCGGATTCGCAAATCTTCGGCGACGACTTGTCGATTTCGTCCACCGGCGTTGTGGTCTCGGCGATTTAGAGCTTCGGGATGGCACACTCGTACGAGGGCGGTGAGAGCGTGGCCCGGGATGCGCCAGTGTCCTCGGTCATCTCGAAGTCCTCGGTCATCTTCGGTG
>CAZZMQ010000116.1:0-5679 GCA_964655365.1 uncultured Dehalococcoidia bacterium
ATCGTTCCGAGAAGGCGCAGTGGGAGTAACGAGAGCACTGCCGAGACCACGACCATCACGGCGAGCGCGATTTCCTGGCGGCGGTAGGGGCTGAACAGCACGATTACACGCCGAGCTAGCGCGAGGCGTGCACCGGTAGGCTTGCGTATCGGTGGTCGCGTGCTCAGGAGGATTCTCCACTTAAGATCTGGCGTGAACCGGTCAGAACAGCGTTGAAATCATATGTATGAGCTTGAGGATACGTCCTGCATTGGAGCGCGCATTACCTCGCTCGTAGCCCCGGCGGTTGTGCCTTCAAAAGGGCAAAGACGAGTCCGCCAATGCTGTAGGGGGCACGGCATGGAGAACTTGTCGCGATCCATGGACAGGCTTGAACAACAGCATTCGTTGTTCGATTCCTTGGTCTAGCCACATTGTAATTCTTCCCCTCGTGCAAACCGCCCCACGCTCCCGGACATCCCAGTTCCGAAGATTCCGTGCATCGTCATCGCGCGCGCCGATGGTCAGGGGCAGTTGCACGATTCAGTCCATGACAGCGCCGATATGTTGATGCTGGATTCGAATATGGCGTTGGCGATTGTCGTGGACGGCAGGGCCGCCGCCGTCGGGGAGTTCACCAGTGGGTACGAACCCACTTCCGTGATTGACGGCCTTGCAGGGCTTGACGGGAGTATCGTCGATTAGGGGGTAGCGTCGGCTCGGGCCGCCGCTAGGCGGAGTGTCTGGCAGACGGCGCAGTCTGGCCCTCGCTAGGTCGGTATGGGCGCGACATCGGTGATCGTTCTCGTCATCACCGGTGCCGCTCGCATCATGACAGTTGGTGACCATCTTGGGTACGGCTTGCTCCGTAGCGCGCTGTATCAGGTCAGCGACGGCCACTGCGACGTGGGCAGGCGCCCCGCGACAGGCATGCGATGCTGGAGGAGGACTGCGCGCAGCCCTATCGCGTCGTGATCACACTCGTGGTTGTTACCCAGCACCGCCGCGAGCCCGGCCGTGTGGCCACCAAGCTAATCCACGGGCGAGACGATCTAGCCCATGTGTGATGATTTGCGCCGCTCCGGGAGATGCTTCGAACGCGGATATCGCTGATAGCGATTGGGAGTGACCTGGACGCCTCCAGTGCTGCTCTGATCGGGGAAGTTAACGCAGCCAACGGGACCGATAAAATCGCTGTTACGCCTGCTGAGCTGCGGTAGATGGAAGTCAAAGGGAACTGCGGGTTCCTCGCCTATCGGTCGGAGTGGAATCCTGGTGCCGGGAGAGGGGTTCGAACCCACACGGCCCTGAGGGCCAACGGATTTTAAGTCCGCCGCGTCTGCCAATTTCGCCATCCCGGCTGGATTGTGCGTCGCGAAACAATTCTGGTACGAGACGGGACGCTGCAGTCTGGCCGAACTTTGTTGGATTACGATTCGCTGGCTACGTCGCTCCCGTTCTAGCCGGCTCCTTGGGCGAGATAGGTAATGCCCGTCGTTGATTCGAGTCGTAGCGGCAGGGCCGCTTGATACTCGGATGACTCGTACCATCCCCGAAACGCTTTTTCGGACGGAAATTCGAGCACCACAACCCGCGTCTGGTCGGTTGAGCCTTCAATCACGCTTGCCGACTGATCCGCGATCACGAGTTTGGCATCGGGCGGGAGAGTGCCCCCGGCCTTCGCTCCGTACTCCGCCATCTTTGCGTCGTCGTCGACGCGGGAAATCCCAATCAAGAACACGGACATGGAAAACACCTCCTCAGGGCAGGCAAGAGCCTACAGGATCGCCACGATCTAAGTTGCCAGAGGCTGTGCGGCGAATTGCTGTCGCCTATGGGATACTGCGCTCCGGCCGCCGCACGACGCGATCCGCTGCCGGAGGAGACCCGATGACGAGTATGAATGACTTCAACACTCAGGTCACGAAGGAGTTCCGAGCCAACGCGGGGAAGGTTGGCGGACCGCTTAGAGGTGCGCCCATGCTGCTGCTACATAGCATAGGCGCCAAGAGTGGTGAGGAAAGGTTGCACCCGCTCATGTATCAGGGCTTGGGCGGCGATTTTGCCATCTTTGCCTCGTACGCGGGTGGCCCAAAAAACCCGGCCTGGTTCCATAACCTCGTTGCCAATGCGGACGCCAGCATCGAAGTGGGGGCCAGCACCGTTCCGGTCACGGCTCGCGTCGCCTTGGCTGGTGAGCGCGAGACGATCTGGACAGTGCAAAAGGAGCGCTACCCGCAGTTTGCGGAGTACGAAGCAAAGACCGATCGTGAGATCCCGGTCGTGATCTTGGAACGTCGCGGCTAGTTTCGGTCCTCAGACCTCGTTCGCCCTTGCTCAAGAGACCTCCTGTGACGAGGGGCCTCGAGTTAATCCGCCAATTCCCGTCCCTTGCCAGACAGGTCGGCGAGCACGCGATGGCGTTGCGGCGCGGGGATCTGTGCGTCGGATTAGGGTGCAACGTCGTGCCGCTCGGTATTGGCCATTCCCTTTTGTGCGACGCGAACCCAGCAGTCTGTTAGTCAGTCGCCCACCGCGCGCGCCAACAGCACAGCTAGGCCCGCGAGGGAGCAGTAGGCGATAAACGGCGCGAAGCTGCGCGATTGGACCAGTGTGATTAGACCCCGGATCGCGATCAGTGCTGTGACGAATGAGGTTCCGACGCCAATCGCGATTGTGCCGGTGTCCTGTCCTGGTCCGCTACCGTCGCTGATGAGGTCGTAGCCCAGCACGATGCCAGCGCCGGCGACGGCGGGTGCAGCCAGATAGAAGGCGAAGTCAGTTGCGTCCTCGCGTGTCAGGTTGCTCAGTAAACCGGCCACGATCGCCAGTCCGGAGCGTGACACGCCGGGTAGGACCGCGAATGACTGCAACAGTCCGATCCCCAATGCTGAGCGTTTGGAAAGAGCATCGATCGTTTCCAGCCGATGTCCCAGGCGCTCGCCGGCTAGCAGGGTGGCCGCGGTACCGAGCAAGAAGGCACCTACCCAGGTGGGATTGCGTAGGCTGTCATCGAGGCTGCTGTGGACCGTCAGCCCGACGATCGCGATCGGCGCTGTGCCGATCGCGATTAGCACGAGCCGACGACATGCTAAACGACGCTCGGCTGCATCACTCGAGGGCAGCAGCCCGTACGCGAGTGCCAGCCAGCGTTGCCGGAACACGACAAGCAACGCCCCTAGTGTGCCGACGTGGACCGCGACATCGAAAGCGACGCCCGGGTCATCCCAGCCGAACACCCAGCGAGTCAGGACCAGATGTCCGCTGCTCGAGATGGGCAGGAATTCAGCGATCCCCTGCACAGCTCCCAGGACCAGTGCTTCAAGCTCCGACATCCTCGCCCCCGGCGATGGTGTGCATGATGGACTTCATCGTCACGCTCAAGCCGGGTTTGCTCAAGATGGTCGGGATACCCGTGTCCTGGCTAGACTTCCCCTGCGACGCGGGTTGACACGACGCGATCGAGCGGGAATCTACGTTGAGAAGGGGACAAGATGCGTCTAGCAGACAAAGTGGCGATCGTGACCGGCGCTGGCGGCGGCATGGGCGCTAGCGAAGCAAGACTCTTTGCACGTGAGGGCGCCAAGGTTGTCATCGCCGATGTTTGGGATGAGGGTGGCGAGTCAGTCGCGGGGTCGATAGAGGACGCCGGAGGTGAGGCCCGCTTTATCCACTGCGACGTGACCCAGGACGATGACTGGGGGCGCCTGCTGCAAGCCACCGAGGACGAGTTCGGGCAGCTCGACATCCTTGTCAATAACGCCGGACTGAGCTCCACTTCCGAGGACGATCCCGCCTCGTTGGAGGGTTGGAACCGAATTATGGATGTCAACACAACCGGCGTGTATCTGGGCACAGAACGCGCTATCCCGCGCATGATTGAGGGTGGCGGCGGATCGATCGTCAATATCTCGTCGATTATGGGCTTCGTCGGTTCGACAGGGGGCCACCCCGCCTATCACGCGTCTAAAGGTGCGGTGCGCCTCTTCACAAAGGCGATCGCCGTGAACTACGGGCCGCAGGGCATCCGTTGCAACTCGGTTCACCCCGGGTTCCTGCCGCCTATGCGCAGCGGCGCGGCTGGCAGCGAGGAGGCGCGCGAGCGCGCCGCTCGCATTACCCCGTTGCGCCGTATTGGTGATCCGATCGAGGTCGCTAACGGTGTTCTCTTCCTAGCCTCGGATGAGGCATCATTTATTACCGGTACCGAACTGGTGATCGACGGAGGCTTCATCGCTCAGTGAGCCGTGCGTATACTGTGCCGACACACCTAGGATCGGCCGATGAGGAGGGCACCCCTATGGCACTGATCGCGGATGACTATATTGAGATTCAGATGCTCGGTGCTCGCTACAATCACGCGCTCGACTTTCACGATCACGAGTCGTGGGCCGACACGTTCGTGTCTGACGGTAGCTTCATTTCGCCCCAGGGCCGCTGGGATGGGCGCGAGGCGCTGCTTGAGTTCTCGCGTGGGTCGGCGGCAGGTCCCCTGGCGGCACGGCATTGGACGAACAACTGGGTGATCGACGGCGATGGAGACGACGCGACGTCCTCTTGCTATCACAAACTGATCGACGCGGCAAACAATGGTGCCACCATTGTGACTGGGATGTATCGTGACCGTCTTCGCAAGGTGGACGGTACCTGGAAGTTCGTCGAGCGGAACGTCTCCATCGATTCGACCGACTAACCGGCGTTACCTAGTAGCGAATGGAGCCTGGCGTGAGCCAAGGTGATCGACTGACGATGCCCCTTGGTGACACGATCTACTCGATGCGCGCGATTCGGCGCTTTAAGCCTCAGGTTATCCCAGACGCGGATTTGCGCGCGATTATAGAGGCGGCGACCCAGGCCCCGTCCGGTGGAAACGTGCAACCCTGGCATTTCCTCCTTATTACGGATAAGGATCAGCGCTCGAAGTTAGGCATGCTCTACCGCGAAGCCTGGTGGGCCAAGCGCCGTGATGCTGGCATCCATGGCCCCGAGGACATTCCCGAGACCGACAAGGTGGCGCACTCCGCCATGCGCCTCGCCGATGAGATTGGGCAGGCTCCGGCCATCGTCCTATTGCTGGCTGCGGCACAAGGACCGGCGGCCATGGGATCGGTTATTCCTTCGGTGCAGAATCTACTATTGGCGGCCCGTGCTCTAGGCGTGGGTGGCACGATCACGACGTTGCACGCTGATGTTGACGAGCGGGTGCACAAGATATTCTCAATACCAGAGTCGATGCAGGTCGTTTACTGCGTCCCGCTCGGTTACCCGCGTGGCCGTTTTGGGCCGCTCAACCGCAAGCCGGTGCCGTCGGTCAGTTCTCGTGATCGCTTTGGAGAGGCCACGGGCGGGGAGTAGCGGGGCGACGCCCCGTGAAGGCCATTCATGGGGGAGGAGACCGCTGGCCGCGCAATAGAGCACTTCCGATCACCCCTTTCATGATCGCGTTGCTGGCGCTGGGTTGGGTGCGATGCCGCGTGGCCCACATGAACCATTCCCTCTCGCGGGATATTCTCACCATGAACGAGGGTAGCCACATGGAGTCGCAGGGCCCGGGGGCTAGCGCGATGGGAGGCAGGCTTCAAATACACCTCGACACTTGTCCGACGGGCGAGACCCCCGGAACAACAGGGGGCAGACCCGAGAAATGGAGAATGGAGGCGACGACCGGATACGAACCGGTGATAGGGGTTTTGCAGACCC
>CAZZMQ010000117.1:0-2778 GCA_964655365.1 uncultured Dehalococcoidia bacterium
GAGCCAAACGACTTCAGCTAGTTAACTTCGCCGAGCGCTCTCAGCGCCCGGACCGTCATTCCACGATCACAGGTCGATGTCTCCCGCTGCCCCGACTGGCTGCTACCCTGTCCGTGTTTCGCACGATGTCGGGGAAGTCCGGTGGAAGTCCGGCGCTGTCCCGCAACTGTGAGCGGCTCCTGGAGAGCGGCAAGCCAGAACACCGACTCGTGCCGTCAGTCGAACCTGCGAGGACAGGCTCCGGCGTTGACCAGGCATACCCCACACTGCCAGTCACCACCGAACCTCCTCGCCACCCGCGCGAGGGGGATATTCGTTTGTTTGAGCCCGCGCGGCCTCAGTCCAAATGAAAGAAAGGCAGTGCAGTGCTTCTCCATGTCAGTTCCGCTCGGTTCTTCATGCTCGGTCTCCTGTTCTTATTCGCCACCGGCCTGATCGCCGCTGCCTGCAGCGAAGCTGACTCCCCCGTTTTTCAGCCCTCAGCCGAACAGGCTTTGCCCACTGCTGACGCGAGTTTCCCGCTTACCATCTCAGACTCCGCCGGCGTCGACGTCACGCTTGAAGTCCCCGCCCAACGGATCGTTTCCTACTCCCCTGGCGCTACCGAGATTCTCTTTGCCATCGGCGCCGCCGACCAAGTCATTGCCGCCGACGAGTTTTCCGACTTTCCCGCCGCCGCCGCCGCCCTCGACAAAGTTGCCTTCAGCGATCCCGATCCTGAGCGCGCCCTCTCCCTCAACCCCGACTTTCTCATCATGACTGGGCGCCAGGTTGAGCAGGTACCGCAGTTTCGACTGGCTGGGCTCAACGTCGCCCTTTTGCAGGAGCCCGATAGTCTCGTCGGCGTGCTCGAACACATCCGCCTTTTGGGCCGAGTCACCGGTAACGTTAACCAGGCGAATGCTCTTGCCGACGACATGCAAGCCCGCATCGACGCTGTCATCGCTGTCGTCGCCGATAGCGATACGGATAGCCCCGTCGTCTTCTACGAACTCACCAGCGACCTCTACACCGCTGGCCCCGATACTTTCATCGGCGGCATGCTCACCCTGCTCGGGGCGCGCAATGTCGCTGAAGGTGCCACTTCCCCCTTTCCCCAACTCACGGCTGAAGCCGTGATCGATGCCAACCCTGCGGTCGTCCTCCTCACCGATGCTGAGTTTGGCGAGAGCTTGGAGACCGTCGCCGCCCGTCCCGGTTGGAGCGGCGTCAGCGCCGTTGTAGACCAGCGCGTTTTCCCGCTCGATCCCGACCTCGTTAACCGGCCCGGCCCCCGTATCGTCGAGGGATTTGAAACCATGGCCGCCCTGCTCTATCCGGACCTTTTTCGATGATATTCGCAGGTCCAACCCTTGCCACTGGCTCCGTTCCTGCCCTGTCCCGTAGCCGGTTAGGAATCGCTGCTATGGGCTAGGGGCCTACTCTCGTATGACTTCAGAGTTTCTGAGGGAAGGTTGATGGGAGAAGGAGCCCTCCTTCCAGGCAACCTTTCGCCAGCCTTTATCCCCTGAAAGGACCCATCCTCAAAAGCTTCCAGTGACTATTCTCGATTCACCCTAATGACTGGCTCCGATGCTCCCCTCCGGCGTACCAATCGCCTGCGCGCGCGCGCCGCCATTTTGGGTGCCGCTACTTGGTCCCTATGCCCGGCTGGCGTCGTCCTGCTGCTCGTTGTCGCGCTGGCAGCTCTTACCATCGGCGCCGCCGACATCCCTGCCGGCACTGTTCTTAAGATGTTGCTTGACAAGCTCCCCTTCGTCGATACGGGCACGATTGTGCCCGATACGTGGGATCGCATCGTCTTCGAAATCCGCCTGCCCCGCATCGTCGCCGCTGCCTTAGTCGGTGCTGCGCTCGCCTACTCCGGAGCTACCTATCAGGGCGTCTTTCGCAATCCCCTTGCTGACCCTTTCTTGCTCGGCATCGCCTCTGGTGCCGGGCTAGGGGCTGCTATCGCGATCGTTTCTCCGCTCGCCGTCAACTCCTATGGCTTTGGGTGGGTCCCTATCTTTGCGTTCGTCGGCGCTCTGATCGCCGTCTCGCTCGCCTACTTCCTCGCCCGCTCCGGACCCGGCGGCGGCGTCTCCACGACGACTCTGATCCTAGCCGGCGTCGCTCTCTCAGCCATTTTGTCCGCCATCACCTCATTCATCCTGCTCAGCGGCGGCGAGCAGACCCGGCCTATATTTTCTTTCCTCTTCGGCGGTTTTAACACCGCCAACTGGCCGCGCATCTTGGCTGGCCTGCCCTACCTTATCGTTGGTAGTCTCGGCGTTGCGCTCCATGCCCGCGTTCTCAATGTCCTCCAACTCGACGACGAACAAGCCGCCCAGCTGGGCGTTCGCGTTACCCGCACCAAGCTCATTTTTCTCGCTTCTGCCTCCCTCGTCGCTGCCTCCTCCGTTGCAATGGCCGGCATCATAGGCTTCGTCGGCCTCATTGTGCCCCATGCCGTTCGGCTCATCTTCGGAGTCGATTACCGCCGCCTTTTGCTCGCTTCCATCTTCGGCGGTGCCAGCTTCGTTATTCTCGCGGATATCATTTCGCGCACGCTGATCGATCCCCAGGAGATTCCTGTCGGTATCGTCACAGCTATCGCTGGTGGTCCCTTCTTTCTCTACCTTCTTGCCAGCAGAAGGGTCGACCATGCGTAGCCATCCTCCCTCCGCCCCCCCAGCCCCAGTCGCCGCTCGAGCGCGCGAAGTGACGCCTCTCGCCGCAGGGGCGGAGCTCCTGTCCGGATCCCAGGAGCAGAGTCCGCGGGCCTTCCTTTCCCTA
>CAZZMQ010000117.1:2788-5442 GCA_964655365.1 uncultured Dehalococcoidia bacterium
CCTAAAACTGGGTGGCTGGAAAGAGAACAGCCCCGAGCCTACTGGCGAAATGATCCGACTCTCTCTCGTACCACAACCGTTCATTCCACTCTGAGAATCTGGCCCCAGTGACCGCCTTTACCACTCAAAACCCCGGCACTGCCACACCCCCGGCGATCAACATCCAGTCTCTTTGTGTCACCCTCGGGGGAAACGAAATCCTTCGTGATGTCACCCTTGCGCTGCCACACGCCCAGCTCACCGGAATCATCGGTCCCAACGGAGCTGGCAAGAGCACCCTCGTGCGCGCCATCACCGGCTTCGTTCCAGCCCAGAGCGGCGTCATCGAGCTTCACGGTCAACCGCTCAGTCTTCTTAGCGCCCGCCATATAGCGCAGCAACTCGCCGTCGTCCAACAGCTTCCCGTTGCCCCCGAGTCGATGCGCGTGCGCGAGCTCGTCACCCTTGGCCGTCATCCCCACATCGGGCTCCTCGGCCGCGAATCTCATCACGACGCCACTATCGTTAATAATGCGATGCAGCGCACCGGCTGTGCCCCCCTCGCCTCGCGTTACCTCAACACTCTCTCAGGCGGCGAGCGGCGGCGCGCCTTCATCGCCCGAGCACTTGCCCAAGAGCCCACCACTCTCCTACTTGACGAACCCACCGCCAATCTCGATATTGACGCCCAATCCGAGATCTTTGCCCTCCTCGATCAACTTGCGGCATCCGGCGTCACCGTCTGTGTCGTCGTCCACGACCTCACCCTTGCCGCTGCCTACTGTGACCGGCTCCTTCTCTTCCACGAAGGTCGTCTCGTTATCGATGGCCTTCCACACGAAGTTCTCAAACAGGAGCTCGTTCGCTCCGTGTACGGTTCGCACGTCACCGTCTTTCCCCACCCCGAAACTGGCCGCCCCCTCGTCATTCCCGCCGGTCCCTGAGTCCCATGTCGGAGTCCGCCGCGCTTCCTCAATCGCGCCTTGATCCCGCAACCAACCGAGCACACGCACGACCGGCGCTCTGACAGACAGAGCGGGCTCACCCAATTCCAAAGCAGAGACCGGTTACGTTTCGGTCACATCAGCCGAATGCGTAATTGCGATCGCATCCTTCACACTCTCGTGCGCAGGGCAACCGCCCGAGTGCACTCTCAGCGCGCGCTCGAACGTCTCGCGCTGACCCGCCGGTATTGCCACGTGGTAGTTCACGTGGATCTTGGTGATTCGGATCGTGTCTTTCCCGGCGCCCTCGATCGTGCCCTCAATATCCGCGGTGAAATTGGACCGGTCGAACTCGACCTTACGGGCGCCCAACGCGCGCGCCAGCGTGCCGTACATTCAACCACCCACCGCTGCCACGATGTGATCCAGCGTTGCAGCGATCGGCGGACCCTCCTCGGCTCCGTAATATTCCCGCAGCCCTCCCTGAACACCGTATGGTACCGACTCTTCGACCTCGCCTAGGTACGCGTGTCGCAGCCCATCTTTGAAGACCAACTTGTTCTTGCTGATATACGTGAAGTTGGCGTTCGCCATCCCATGCTCCCTTCGCTATTCGTCCCGAATCCTACCTCCTCTTGCCGGTCCTGACTCTGCCCAGGGGGCAGCGCATTCGGTATCTCGCTTCGACCAGTACACCTACACGATTTCATCTCCAGCCACCAGAGATCCCACGAGTCCGCTAATTTCACGCTACCCAAGACTTTTGCTAATCAGTGCTGACCGGAAAATTGCGAGGTGACACGAGGAGCGTTCCCCTGGCACAAGAACGCGGCACGGGGGTTGGTCTTACAACGACCGCTTGTACTCTGCCGCGCTCAGCAGTTGGTCCATCTCCCCTGCGTTCGACATCCGCACCCGGAACATCCATCCCGCGTCATACGGAGACGTGTTCAGCAGGTTGGGATGTGCATATGCTTCCTCATTCCGCGCCACCACCTCTCCGCTCAACGGTGACTCTGGTTCTACTACCGCCTTAACTGATTCGATTGGCCCAAGTTCCTCGCCCCGCATGATCGAATCCCCTAGCGCAGGCGGTTCTATGTAAACGATCTCCCCCATGGCGTCCTGCGCGTATGAGCTGATCCCCACCGTTGCTGCGTCCCCCTCGACGAGTGCCCACAATCCCTCCGGCGTATAGCGACGGTCATCTGGATAATCGTCCATCACTTGTGCCCTCTTTTTTCTTTCGCAACGCGCCATCGATTACTGCCCATTACCGGCCACAAGAGACCCGTGGCGACGACCTGCATACTCATTTGGCTTGTCTCTCAACTAATGGCAGGCTCACATATGAGGGGCGTTTTCCATCATGGAACACTGTCTGATGAGCCACCACTGAGTATGTTTGGCGTCCCAACGGCTCCCCCGTGTTTGGGTTCACATCGAAGCGTGGAAAATTGCTCGAACTTATGTCCAGGCGGATCCGGTGCCCCGCCGCGAACACATTCGACGTCGGATATAGCTCGATCGAGACTGGCACCACCTCGCCTGGCTTCACAAATTCTTCCTGATCGTAGCCGTTGCGGAAGCGCAATCGTTTGATGCTGTCGCTGATCCCAAGTGCGTAGCCCTCTGGGTAATCTGACGACGCTGGGTACATGTCCACCAGTTTCGCGGTGAAGTCCGTGTCCAACGCCGACGTCGACACCCTTAACGACACTCGGATCGACC
>CAZZMQ010000118.1:0-1627 GCA_964655365.1 uncultured Dehalococcoidia bacterium
CACTTGGCGTGTCGCGCGTCTTCGTGCGAGTGGTGGCGGTTGTAGTTGGGGCCAGTGCCGACAGCTTTGATGAACGGTTTCATTGCATCAGTGGCGGAATGCGGGTCGGGTGGCGCCGAGCCGCGGACAGAGGTCTCGAGGGCCGACGCTGAGCCATCTTCGCGCATGGAGTCTGGGTCGAGACCGTTTGATTCGCACCAGGCGCGGTATTCAGTTGGCGCGATCTCGGAAGGTTTGATTTCGATTGGGATTCCGACTTCGGTCAGATGTTCGTCGATCGCGGTCTTGTGTTGCAGGACTAGGTCCTTATCGGTGCCGTGCGCGACGCCCATGACGTTAACGTTATGAAATTCAGGGCCGCCTTCTCGCCAGTACGCGTGGGTCATGACGTGATGTCGACCGACCTCTTGGCCCGCCTCGATCTCGCGACCGGGCGGCACCGCCCAGTGGAATAGTGCGTTGTAGCGTGTGACGCGCTGGTTGCTGGCAACCGGTTTGACATGTTCGAGGAAAGTGGAGAAGCGGCCGATTAGTTTGCGCTCTTCGAGCGACTCGGCGATAGAATAGAACTCGTCGAGCGGCATGCTGGCTTCCGCGGCACGCTTGGTCCAGAGATCGGGGCTCAGCTCGCCGGGATCAAATTCGCGTTTGAGGGCGGTCAGAGCGGCCCATTCGCGCTCGGTTAGTGCATTGATTTGGGTGTCGAGGACCTCGGCGGGGCCATCGGTGCGTGCGCCGGGCGCGAGACCACGTCGACGAGTGTGACCGACCCCTAGACGGAAGAGTCGTTTAGCGCGCATCCGACGGAAGTTATCGGCGCCCACCTGCGCGGCAAGGAACGCGCAGTGTGTGGTGATCGAGTAACCCTGCGGCACTTTGAGTGTGGTCCATAGCCGGTAGTGAGATCCAGGCGAAGCTGCGTCTGTCGTTCGGATGACGACGTGTCCCGAGAAGGGGTCCTGGCGGAACATGTAGTCGAAGGCGTCCTGTAAGCGGTTCTCAGGCACCTGCCAGGCGACCAAGGCGCCTTCTGCCAGGCTCGTAGAGAGTAGGGTTTGGCGGACACGACGGATGGTGCCTGCCTCGAGCATCGCACGAATCCGCTCAATCACGATAGGGAGCTGTACGCCGCTGGCGCGCGCGATGTCGCCAAGGGGGTCGCGGCTGAAGCCGTGCATCTGGTCTTCGGAGACGCTCAAGATAGCGACGTTGATGGGGTCGTCGATGGTTACGGGGATGGAGTTCGAGCTCATCGCGGCCTTTGATGCCTGGATCGGCGGTGGAGGTGCTCTGTTGGACCGGTCGCGCACCATTCTAGAGTTGATCGACCTAGGCGTAGCGTTCTTCGGTCCTGTGGTCGACGTGGAGGTGATAGCCGTACATCTCCCAGAACCCGGGGCGATCCTGGGGTAGGAATTCGATGCCGCCAACCCACTTAGCGCTTTTCCAGAAATAGAGGGATGGGATGACTGCACGGACTGGGCCGCCGTGCTCCGCAGCGATCTGCTCGCCATTGTGGCGGATCGCCAGCATAGCGTGATCATCGCGGGCCAAATCTTCCAGGGGAACGTTGGTGGTGTAGCCGCCATAGCAGTGGAACATCACAGCCAGAGCGCTGTTCTTCTGG
>CAZZMQ010000118.1:1637-5381 GCA_964655365.1 uncultured Dehalococcoidia bacterium
CACAGTGAATATCATTCAGGCGGCGGGTGAGGCCGAGGGCCATAAGGTCGTTGTAGGACCAGGTCAGTTCCTCCTCCACTTCGCCCCAGATGCTTAGTTGCCACTCGTCCGTTTTGAGGATGGGTGTCCCGCCGTAGGTAAGAATGGGCCAGTTCTCTGTCAGGCGCTGCCCAGGGGGAAGCCGATTTTTGCCGCTGTCGACGCGCTGTGCCAAATCGTCGCTGTAGCGACGTTCGCTTGAATCTGTTGTCACGCAGACGCCTCCTGTGATTGGTGCTGAGCGGCTCGATCACTGTTGGGTCGGCTACCAGGGCGAAAGAGCGGGATCGATCGTACGCGGCTACTGGCCGCCACGGCAACGTTGCAGCCGACGTTTTACCTCGCAAGTGCCCGTACCTTTGGTTGAGTGCCGAGCGGAACACCGGTTGAGCGGCGATGGTACGCTGCCTGATAGGACACAAAACCGATGGTTGCTCCCTCCCCTGATGGTGAATCTTCCGACGAATCAGCCAATTTGGTCGCCGTTCCATATCGCGAGGCAGGTGATGGCCTGGGATACGAGCCGGCAGATCGGCTTGGGTCAGATGGTGGTGGCTCGACAGATCCAGCCATGTCTACGAGGGTCTTTGGCCTGTTCGCGCGGCGCAGGCAGCGCAAGCGCGGTCAAGATCTGGTCTTTCTGGGCCTGGCCGCTGCCTGGGTAACTTTGGATCAAGTGACTAAGCTGATCCTGCGCGACTCATTAAGTCCGGGGGAGCATTGGGAAGTTGCGTCGTTCTACCGTTTTTCTCACATTACGAACGACGGCGCGGCGTTCGGGCTGTTTGGCGGATCCGGGATCTGGCTGCTTATCCTCCCGTTGATCGCAATGGTTGCGATCGCGATTTATTACCTGTTTCCCCCCGTCGATCATTGGGCAATGCGAATGGGGCTGGCGTTGATTTTGGGAGGGGCGATCGGAAACTGGCTCGACCGGCTCTATCAGGGGAAGGTCACGGACTTTATCAATTTCAACGAGTTTCCGGCTTTCAACGTGGCTGATATCGGGATCAACATAGGCATCGCAGCAATCTTAATCTATGTAGTCGTGAATGACGCACGTCGCTCGCCAGCGCATCATTGAGCACCATCAGTGGGCGAGAAGGGTGTTGGGCCCGGCGGAAGATGAGACGGCTTGTACGAGGTCTCATGGTACGGTCGGTTGATGAGTGATTTCGAGGATTCCAGCGAGAATGACGTGGGCCTGTTCGAGTCCGCTCCTGCTCTCCCGCCGAGCGAATATATGGCCGACCAGGCTGACGAGCGCCTCGACGTGTTCCTCTCGCGTCGAGTTCTGGGGTTGTCGCGTTCGCAGGCGCGAAGGTTGATCAATGCCGGGCTGGTTCGAGTCGACGGTGATCTGGAGCGACCGGCCTACCGACTCCATTTCGGGGAGATGGTGGGGCTGTATCAGGAGCAGCATCGTGCGCAATTGGCAGCCGCGGAGGAGATCCCGTTGGATGTCCGCTACGAGGACGATCACGTGATCGTGGTTAACAAGCAGATCGGTCTCCCGGTGCATCCGGCGCCGGGCTCGCAGACAGGGACATTGGTCAATGCGTTGCTGGCGCGTTGGCCGGATCTGACATCGATGGGTGACGCGATTCGTCCGGGCCTCGTACACCGACTCGATAAGGATACCAGCGGAGTGATGGTAGTGGCGAAGGACGTCGTGACGCAGGCGGCACTGCAAGGCCAGATGCGGGCGCGTACGACGCAGAAGCACTATTTAGCGGTCGTGGCAGGGGTACCGGATCCGCGCGAGGGCCTCATCGACGCGCCGATCGGGCGAGATCCGTCGGATCGCAGGCGGATGGCGGTAGTGGAGGGTGGTAAGGCGTCACAGACCGAGTACCGGGTGCGCGAGCGCTATCGAGATGCAGCACTGGTGGAGTGTCGTTTGATCACGGGTCGAACGCATCAGATTCGGGTACACATGATGGCGACTGGCTATCCCCTGCTGGGGGATCTGATCTATGGAGCGCCGTCGCAGTGGATTGATCGGCAGGCGCTCCACGCGCTCCAGCTCTCGTTCGATCACCCTGCCAGCGGCAAACGGGTCACGGTGGCTGCGGATCCACCGGACGATTTCGAGCAGCTTCTCTCGTCGGCGCGTGAGGATGCAGAAACACATGGACTGGACATCCACGCCGTTGATACGGTGGACGTCGAGGCACCAAAATGGCGGCAGTCACGCCATCGCGCCCGGCATATTCGCTGAATGGTCGCGGGCATGGGCCGCTTGTGACAAGCCAAGGAATGAGCAATGACCGTCCGAGTTCGCTACGGGCCTTCGCCCACGGGTGAGCCGCACGTTGGCAATATCCGCACGGCGCTGTTCGACTGGCTGTTCGCCCGTCATCATGGCGGTCAGTTCATTGTGCGGATTGAGGATACGGATCAGAAGAGGTCGGTTCAGGGTGCCGAGGGATTAATCCTGGACGCGTTGCGTTGGTTGGGGCTGGATTGGGATGAGGGTCCCGATCGCGGCGGACCGTACGGACCGTATCGGCAGTCGGAGCGGCTGGCCCTGTATCAGGCGGCGGCCGAGAAGCTACTGATTGAGGGGAAAGCTTATCGCTGTGCCTGCAGCGCGGACCGCCTAGCGGAGATGCGGCGGCGGCAGCAGCAGGCGAAGCAGCCTCCCGGCTACGACGGACTCTGCCGAGAACTGAGCGAGATGGAGATCGAGCGCAAGATCGCTGATCAAGGTGGGAAGGCTGTCGTGCGTTTCAAGATGCCGCGCGAAGGTGTGACCGTTGTTCGCGATGCCTTGCGAGGCGAGGTGACGTTCGAGAACGCGCTGCTGGACGACCATGTGATCCTGAAGTCGGATGGATTCCCGACATACGCACTGGCTTCGATCGTGGATGACACGGCTATGGAGATCACACATGTGTTTCGTGGTGACGAATGGCTGCCGAGTGCGCCACGCCACGTGCGCCTATACGACGCGCTCGAGTCGGAGCCGCCGATCCTCGTGCACCAGCCGATTATTCTGGGCCCGGATAAGGGAAAGCTGTCGAAGCGGCACGGTGCTACAAGTGTGCGTTCATACGCGGGCGAAGGGTTCATCCCTGAGGCGATGATTAATTTCATGGCGCTGTTGGGCTGGGCCAAGGATGACCACTCGACTCTGATGAGCACGGATGAGATCGTGGCGGCGTTCAATCTGGATCACATGGGTACGACGGCGACGACGTTCGATTTGGGGCGACTGCGAGAGATGAACGGCGAGCATATTCGTCGCTTGAGCGCGGCGGACTTTGTGGAGCGGGGGCGGCCGTTCCTGGAGGCGGCGCTGGCGGAGACCCATCCGGAGATCGCACAACCGTTGGACCTGGCTTTGCTGGGGCCGGTCGCGGGGGCGATCCAGGAACGTGTGAAGCTGCTGACGGAATTCACTGACTACACTGACTTTTTTTTCACGGGCGCGGCTGCGCATACGAACGAAGAGCTTATGGGTAAGGCCTTTCGCGACAACCCGGCAGCCACGGTCGATGCGCTGGACTCGGCGCGCAAAGTGCTGTCAAAGCTTGAGCCCTGGGCCACGTCAGGAATCGAAAAGATTTTGCGTGGCCTAGCCGAGGAGAAGGGACTTAAGCCTGGGGCGTTGTTTACGCCGATCCGGGTGGCGCTGTCGGGCAAGCGGGTGGCGCCGCCACTGTTTGAGACGATGATGGCGCTTGGCCGAGAGGAGAGCCT
>CAZZMQ010000119.1:0-2365 GCA_964655365.1 uncultured Dehalococcoidia bacterium
GCACTCGTCACCCGTCGCTCACCAGGCGGCGCTCGATAAACTGCCGGACGAAGCAGATACTACGCCACACGAGCTCGCGCTCGCCAGATTTAGCCTACTCATCTCGATGTCGCTCACACCGGGCTAGAAGTCCTGTGGCCAGCGAAAGCTTTTAATCTTGGCGCGGGCCACGCGGTCTGCAGTCTCTTCGTCGATGAGCTCAACCGGGTCGCCGGGGACGATGATGCCGCCATCGATGATCCGCGCGTAGCTTCGGCTTGCACCATCGACTAGGTGGTTGATGCGATTAAAGTCACCGTCAGCAAAAGATCCAGAGATCGTCATGCAGGGTGTCGCATACTCGGTCAGTTCAATTACGACTTCAGCCCCGAGCTTGAGGAAAGCACCCGGTCGTACCGTGCCCCATTCCAATCCACGTGTGGTGATGTTTTCTCCAGTTGATCCGGGGAAAATAGGGTGCCCCGCCTGCTGTAGCTCTTCGATCAGTTCGAGTGAATAGAGACAAAGGGCCTGGTCCGGAGATCCGTGGTGCATCTTGTCACGCTGTTCGTCGACGCTGATGCCTCGGTCATTGACCTCGGCCTGTGACAGCGACCGCTTGGGTACGCCACCACGAGATGCATTGATCTGGTGAATGCACGCTTTCATGCCAAATTCCTCTCCGCATCCTACGGACCGCTTGATGTCGAGTTTTGGGCGCCCCCAAGTGCCTCCGCAAATCCTTCAATCGCACCGTCAACGTAGAGGATGCGGAGAGTGGAAAGCGTCGCCTGGGCGATCCGTAAAGATTGCTCGGAACTAGTACCGTCGCTGAGTACTTCGATGATCGCGGCAACGCTCCGTGCGCCCTCAGCCAAGCCGAAGACTCGACCGACAAGTTCGCTGACTGGAGATCCCTCGGGTCGGTTATCCGTCGCGATCACCTCGCCCCAGACGAATTCACCGTCCTCGAAGACGGGTTTGCGCTGGAGGCGAGCACCGGGCGCAGCTTGCGGATAGGCTGCAAGAACGGCGCCCGCGGTGGGATCGTGCCTCAGCGCCCTGGCCCAGGCTTCAGCGCGCGCGGCACGGGCAGACTCCAGTACCTGGACGTCTGTGGCAAACGCAGTGGGCGTATCACCCCTGTCGAGCACAACACGTTCGTAGCCTTGAGGGGGCTGACCTGCAACGGCGCGGATAAAAGCCTCGCGCGGGCTCGCGGCTTCGTCGTCGGTGATCTGCCGTGCCTCCCAGAAATAAGAATCGACGCTACGGTTAGCGGCATAGAAAAGTCGCGCCAACTCGCGAAAGTGGTGGTACTGCTGCAAGTAGAGTTCTTCATAGACACGACCGGCCGGCTCGATCATCTCCGGCCGCCGCAGTGCAGTGGTGACATAGGCGGCCGCCAGCAAACCGGACGAGAGTGCGAGATGCACACCAGATGAGAAGAGCGGATCGACGAAACATGCGGCGTCGCCCGCAATCACAAAGTTTTCTCCTGCCACCTCACTGCTCACATAGGACCAGTCGCGGATCACATGGGGACCGTCGCTCCTGACACCGGAGGCGAGCAGGTCCCGCACGCGAGACGTCTGGGCTATCTGTGAATCCAAAAACGCCTCCAGGCCAGCCGCAGCGATGCCACGTTGGCCTGACTCCGAGTCCACGACGGCACCGACACTGCTGCGGCCCCCGGCGAGAGGGATGATCCAAAACCAACCATCAGCGTAAGACTCGATGAAAATATTGCCATCGTCCGGCTTGGCCAGATGGTCCGCGCCATCGTAGTACGCGTAAACGGCGAGGTTCCGGAAATCTGAGTCATAGCTTCGCAGATTGTGAGCTGGGCCAATCAGACCCGTCTGGCCGCTGGCATCGACGACGAAGCGTGCCGCACACGTCGATGTCATGTTGGCCGTGGCAACCTCGACACTGGGCTTGGCCGGATCGTTCAGATCCACGCCGGTGACGCGTCGCCCCTCTTGAACATCGACACCGGCGGCGCGGGCATTATCGAGCAAAATCTTGTCGAAAGTCGGGCGCCAAACCTGATACGCGTGGGGATAGGTGCGGTTAGTTTCGCTGAAATACCAACTCCACGGTTGGCTATCGGTTCCCCAGACCATCGTCGCTCCGAGCTTCTTAGTGAAGCCAGCCTGCTCAATCATTGGTAGAGCGCCGATCTGTTCGAGGATCGGTAGCGACGCCGGAAGCAGTGATTCGCCAACGTGATCGCGCGGAAAACGCTCCCGTTCATAGAGTCTCACGTGCCAGCCTTGGCGAGCGAGTAGGGTCGCGCTCGAAGCACCAGCGGGACCGCCGCCGATAACGATGATCTCGGGGTGCGACTCCCGTGAGTGCTTAGGGGGGTCCGACACGACAAATC
>CAZZMQ010000119.1:2375-5216 GCA_964655365.1 uncultured Dehalococcoidia bacterium
CCCGAATTGTGTCACGTCTGCCAGGGACACATCTTGCCGAACGCGATCCGGTGGTTCGCTTCACCTCGTCTGAATTCACCACTCGCACGTTCGTCGCTGGTCCCGTCTCAATCAATTCCATCATGCATGGTCTGGAGACTTTGACGTTGGCACAGACTACAGACGAGGGCAAAAGGAATCGAAGGCTAGATGCTCCACGCGCCCGTTGGGTCACTAGGGCACTGGCAACCGGCGATACCGGCGGGACAATCCACATTCGGCGAGCTCGGTGCCGCCAAGGCTACATGGACCCTGATCGGCCTCGGCAAGCGAAGGGGCGGCCCCAAGGGGCCGCCCCTTGAATTCGAGACTCAATCAGGAAACTAGTCGCCGCCAGCGGCGGGAGCCTCCAAAATAACTTTATTCGTAGCCGGGTCGATCTCGAAGGGGCTGCGTAGGTCTAGCTCCTCGCCAATCTCGCGGACGGCGGGTAGGACTTCCTCGCCCATCAGCTTGAGGCTGCGCATGGAATCCTCGTGGGTCATAGCACCATCGCCGTCCCAGAAGAAGATGCTGCCAGGACGCAGCGTTTCCAGGACGTGCCGGATCTTGGGGATCACCGTCTTGGGCGTCCCGGCGATGATCGTGTAGCGCTCCTTCTGTGAATCGTAGGATCCGAAGGCGTCGGCGGCATCCTGCTTGTCCGCGTTGACCTGCTCCGTGGTGGCACCGCCGAGCTTCTGAGCGTCATCACCGCGACCGCGTGACTGCGCGGCAGCGAAGCTAGATACGGTCGGCAGGACGGCGGTCCGGGAGGTCATGCCAGGCAGGTTCTGCAGGTTGGCTTGCACGTTGCCCTGGTTGCCCTCCAGGAACGGGTTGCTGGGGCCCTGCACGAACTTGCGACCAACCTCGTCGGCCAATTCTTCGGTCTCGTCGACGTGGACTTTGAAGAGGTAGCTGTGATGCTGCGTGCCGGCCTCGTAGCCGTATTCTTTGGCCCGCTCATCGTAGTAGGCGAAGGACTGTTTGGTCGGCTCGAGGTCGGTCCCGAGCATGACGTAGGGGTAACGGTGCTTGGCCGACCAATCGACGGTGTTTTTCGACAGAATGCCAGGGATCCAGCTCGGCGGGTGGGGGTCTTGGTAGGGGCGAGCCCAGGGGTTGACGTAGCGGAAGTTGTAATGGTCGCCTTCCCAGCGCCAGGGACCAGGGGTGGTCCAGGCCTTGACGATGAAGTCGTGGGCCTCCTGGAAGCGTTCCCAGTTGAAGGGCGACTGCGAATTATGGGCGATACTCTCACGGCCCGTGCCGCGCACCCAGCCGGTGACCAGGCGGCCGCGCGAAATCATATCGATTTCGGCCAGCTCCTCGGCCAACCAGAGCGGGTCCTCCCAGATCGGGAGCACGTTACCGAGCAGCACGATCTTGGCCTTCTTGGTGATGCGGGCCAGGATCGCTGCCTCGACGTTCATCACGCCGCCCATGCAGAAGGGGGTGGAATGATGCTCGTTGAGCATCAAGCCATCGAAGCCCATCTCCTCGGCGTAGATCTTCTCGTCGAGGTAGCGGTTGTAGAGATCGGCCCCCACTTTAGGGTCGTAGTCGGCATTGGAGATGCCGAGGTCAGTGATGTCTATACCAGTCGCCCCGAAGAAACCGGAGTTCTCGTCTTGATATGGTCGCTCTGTGAAATGGCCAATGAACATGTGGGATTCCCTTCAATGCGCGGCCGCCGAGCCCCGCGCTCGTACACACTGTACCCTTAGACGCCGCCAGCGAACTCGGTGATTAACGAGGCCAAGGCCTCAGGTTGTTCCATCTCGACAAGGTGCCCGGCTCCGTCCACGATCTCTAGGCGCGAGTTGGATAGCGCGGCGTGGTAGAGATCGCCGGAGCTGCGCGGAACAATGCGATCCTCAGCGCCCCAAACAATCAAGGCGGGTGTCTGAACTGTGGTGAGCAGGTGCTGAAGCTGGCGGTTGAACATCCACGGCTTCCAGGTCAAGCGCGCCGTCATCTCACGGCTGAAGTCCCAGAGTTCCTTAATGTCTTCTTCTGGTGCTTCACCGAAGAGCTCCTCGTAGGCCGCATCCTTCGAGAAGCCGAGGCGAACGTACTCATCGTGCTCGTGCATTATGACGTCGACGATCTCGCCCTCCTCCGGCTGGACACCAGCGGCACCAATCAGAACAAGACCGCTAATTTGGCCGGGGCTCATAGTGGCCGCCTCCGCGGCGACCCAGCCACCGAAACCGCTGCCCATCAGCAACGTAGTACCGAGATCGAGTTCGTCGATCGCACGCAAGATCATTATTGCCAAGTCACGTGGGTGTCGCGCCCAAGTGGGACGTTCGGACTGACCATACCCAGGCAAGTCAGGCACGGAGACAGCAAAATTCTGGCTCAACGCCTCATGGAACGGAAGCCAGCCGAGACTGCCCGTGGAATGATGTAACCAGACAGCACTGGAGCCGGATCCGCCCTGAACGATATGTAGATTGAGACCCGCAACCGAAACGGTCTGCTCTGTGGAATTCTCTGTAGTCGTCACCTAGTCCTCCTCAGGGCGCGCACGGCATGCCACTCGAGTAATGCGGGCGGCCTCCCAGAGGCCAACCAACGTGCTGGGGGAACGAGACCCCTGCGGGATGCTAGCAGTTCAAATGACTATCACGTAGTCGTACCGCGAAGCACCGGGAAGCACCGAGAAATAAAAATGAAGCGAGGGGAGGCCTCACTAGAGTGAGATCACTATGGTGAGGTCAATCGCGTCCCTCGTAGGAGCGTGGCATCTTCGAGAACATAGCTGTGGGAGGCCCCAAACATGGTACGTGAACCTAGCAAACAGGCTGGCGCGCT
>CAZZMQ010000120.1:0-5170 GCA_964655365.1 uncultured Dehalococcoidia bacterium
CGTTCACTGATCGGCCAATTCGACGCCGAGCGCAATACCGCCGTGGAAGCGGCCACCATGTATTGGCACTTTGTCGGTATCGTGTGGGTCGCTCTCTTCGCACTCGTTTTCGTCTCCGTCTGAGTTCGAGCGATCCATTCTGTAGGCAGCGCCGAGCATTCTCGATAGGTTCGGTTTGGAGTGTGCGCTAGGTCGACCGTGTGTGGATCACTCGGTAGTTGACGGATCGCTCGCTGAAAGCTCGTTTCGGGCAGTCTCGATGGGACGATGAGACGACGGAGACGGTTTCTCACAGGTTTGATTCTCCTAATTACAGGCCTGACGAGCGTAGCCTCGCCCGGCGTGATCGTTGCGCACGACGGTATCTCGGCTGAGAGTGGTGCTTTGGGAACGGTCTTGGTTTCCTGGTCCTTTGATGCCCCCGGTGTCGTGCTGACACTGCTGTTCGCTGGGCTCTATGGTTGGGGCTTCCTACGGATCCGACGCGACTCGCCCAAATTTCATTTTCCTATTTGGCACGTTTGGTCCTTTGCCTCAGGCATTGTTCTATTACTCATCACGCTGGTTTCCCCCATCGATGCATACTCCGACGATCTGTTCTGGGTACACATGGTTCAACACATGATTCTGGTGATGTTGGTTGCACCACTGCTGCTGTTGGGTGCGCCCGCGACCTTGGCTTTGCGTGCGTCCTCGCCTCGGGTGCGCGCTACATACCTGGTCCCACTGCTCAACTCCCGGGTAATACGGTTCTTGACTCATCCGGTCTTCGCTTTGATCCTCTTCGTTGCCTCGATCTGGATTTGGCATATCCCCACGCTCTACGACGCTGCGATCAGGTCGGAGCCGCTGCACTTTTTCGAACATGGCGCGTTTCTGAGCGGCGCATTGCTCTTTTGGTGGTTGATCGTGGCGGTGGATGCCACGCGCTTGAGGCCGTCTTACGTAACGCGCATCGCGATTCTGATCATGGCGATGATTCAGAACCTGGGACTTGCACTGTTGATTACGACATCCAGTGATGCGCTTTACGAGACATATGAACGGCTGGCGGCGATACGTGAATGGGGTCCTGCTGTCTTGCTCGACCAACAGATCGGTGGGGGTGTGATGTGGGTGCCCGGGACAATGATGTTAGCGATCGCCGTGCTTGTGACGGCTTACTTCTGGGCGGACCATGAGGGTTTTCGTGGCCGACAGATGAACCTCGTTCGTGAGTTGGAGGAACGTTCGGCGGAGTCAGGCGCTTCATGCACGACACAAGGCCTGCGCAATGCTTAGATATTCCTGGCGCCTGGGAAGGGCCGAGCGCCGCGGTCCCCCAGTGATCTGAAGTGAAATGGCCGCTTCGGCGGCATGGCCAAGCGAACAGGAACGCATGCGCTCTCTCGTGGGTTTGACTGCTTACCAGAAGCTAGGGATGGTCACGATTGTGGGGCTCCTTGCCCTCGTCGTGCTGGGCGGAACCGTGCGCGTGACCGACTCCGGACTCGCTTGTCCCGACTGGCCGCTCTGCTATGGGAAGCTGTTTCCGAGCGGTCCTTACGTCAGCGAAGGACAGACTTTCCATGATTTCCAGGTCTACCTGGAGTGGGCCCACCGGCTAGTGGCCGGCGTGATGGGCTTTGTCATCCTCGCTTTTGTGGCTGGCGCCTGGCTGGAACATCGCGATCGGCGCTGGGTGGTTCTGCCTGCCTTGCTCGGCCTGGTCGCTCTGGCTGTACAGGTTCTCCTGGGGGGGTTGACGGTCACAGAAGACTTGGATGCTGCCATTGTCGCCTCCCATCTCAGCGTTGCGTTGATTATTATCCTTCTCCTGACTGCCGCCTGGCTGGCGACGTTCTCCCGTGTCACCTCCGGAGTGGGCGGATCATCTTTCCTCCCTCCCAGCCCGTCTCCCCAGCTGGTGTGTTGGTCTTTGGCTTCTATGATCGGGCTGCTGGCGTTGATGGTATTGGGCGGATATGTCTCGGGTACCGAGGCTGCGTTCCATTGCAACGCAGAGTGGCCGCTTTGCAACGGTACGCTCCTCCCGCAGGGAAACGGTGCTGGCATTCAGGTTTCCCATCGCTTGATGGCTGTGGTCGTTGGATTGGTCGTGCTGGGCTTTTGGCTCGCTTCACTGCGGGAACGGCGCTCACAGCGTGGAGTATCCCAACTCGCTTCACTGCTTCTGCTTTTGTTCATCATTCAGGTCCTTTTGGGGGCAGCAACGCAATGGACAGTGCTGGCCGATTGGTCGCGGGTCGTGCACCTGACGGCAGGGGCGCTAACCTGGGTCACAGCCATACTGGTGGTGGGTCTCCTGGTCTACCGTGTGGCTTGGTTCCCGTCGATGTCGCGCCGAATGGCGCTGCCCGCATTCTTTCCGGATCGTCTCTCGGTAAGGGAGAGCCAGCCACGTGACTAGCCGCTCTATCAAACTGCCCACAGATGTGGCCGCCGTGGTACGTCAGGATCGGTCATCGGTTCCGACGACGACAGCGACGCCGACTGCACTGGCTGAGCGAATACGTCAGCCTCGGTTGGGACTGGTCAAAGCGGCCCTGGCCTACGTAGCGTTGACCAAACCGGGAATCGTGTTGGAGCTTCTCGTGATTGCAGTGCCCGCCATGATCCTGGCGGAGGGGGGCTGGCCCGGGCTCGACCTGATTGCGTTGGTACTTCTGGGTGGTGCGCTGACCGGAGGCGGTGCCCAAGCGATCAACCAGTGGTATGACCGCGAGATCGACGGAATCATGTCCCGTACGGTGCAGCGGCCGATTCCGGCTGGGAAGATTTCACCGCGGGCCGCGCTCTATTGGGGGTTGCTGCTCTCCGCGGTTGGTGGGGTGCAGTTGCTGTTAACGGTGAATTGGCTGGCGGCGCTATTGGCTATGGCCACGATCGTGTTCTACGTGTTGATCTACACGGTTTGGCTCAAGCGCACGACGGTGCACAACACGGTGATTGGTGGGGTGGCTGGTGCGGCGCCGCCACTGGTGGGCTGGGCCGCCGTAACAGGAGGTCTCGATTTCGGAGCGCTGGGCTTGTTCCTGATTGTCTTCCTATGGCAGCCGCCCCACTTCTGGGCGCTCGCTCTTCGCTACAAGGATGAGTACGCCGCAGCCAGAATTCCGATGCTTCCTGTCGTACACGGCGATCATGAGACCCATCGGCAGACGCTCATCTATGCGGTACTGCTGGCTGTTACCTCGCTGCTGCTTTACGCGACGGGTGACTTGGGCGAGATTTATCTGGCCACTGCTCTCGTGTTGGGCATCGCGTTCGTAGCGCAGTCCTGGCGGTTGGCACGGGGCGTGATCGTGCCCATGCGGCTGTTCTTCTTCTCGCTGATTTACCTGACGATGCTGTTCGCGGCGGTTGCACTCGACGTGCTCATCGGCTAGCTGCCTACAACTTCTGCCAGCTCTCTGCGCAACTCTGCATCGGAGACGATAAGCTCCAATGAGCCCACGATCAGTCCACTGCTATCGACGACGAAGATCCAGGGATCGGTGGCGAGCTTCCAGTTGTCGCGGACGTTCGATGGGCTCGGCAGCACCGCGCTGCCTTTATCGAGCTCGAGTGGCGAGACGTGAATGCCGGCCAAGCCGAGTTCAACGCTGAGCCGCTCAACCTGGGTTATGGCCCGCGCACAGAGGTTGCCGTTTGGACAAGCTTCCGGTGTGGTGAAGACGACCACGAACGGCTGTTCACGAGCGAGGACCTCATCGATCGAAACGCTCCGGAGTGGCGTGTCCGAGTCCGTGGGGGTCACCGATGGGATCGCGGGATCACCGGCTCGTAGCCCGTCTGAGTCGCCGTCGATCTCGAGCGCCAGCCGCCCGCTGGAAAGTCGTTTTCCACCCGACAGCGTAGCGACTACTTCAATAGCCCAGAATCCGACATGATCGAAGTTAACCTCCGCGATGAGGTATTCCATGTCTGATGTCTGCACCCGTTCAGGCTCGGTTTGTGAACGAAAGCGGAAGCCGTCGGGGATGACGTCGAGGAAGCGCACGGTAATCGACGCATCTTTAGGGATGAGCGGTGGTCCGGAGTGACCGTCTAACTTCAGGACCAGGCGAGCGCGTCCGACGGCTGTGTCACTGGAAACGAGGACAGGGATCAAGGGAGCGTCGGAGTTGCCGGCGACAAAAGGGCTTGGACCTTCGTGTCCGCTGCAGCCGTTTAGCCCGAGTGCGCCCGCGAGCAGAACGAGCGAGACGAGTGAGACGAGCGAGTTCACGTCGCGAGCGGTGCCCGGCGTAGGCCCAGGGCGAAGATGAGCAACGCCAGTCCACCGAGGACCGCGAAGTCAATCGTGGGGCCGATGAAGCCATCATTATTCCCGGCGTAGGAGGCAGTTTGCATCAGGTCGACGGGGTAGGTGAGCGGGTTAGCGAGCCCCAGCATGCGCAGCCAATCAGGTAACGAGTCTAGCGGGAAGAAGGCGCCGGAGAGGAAGAAAAGCGGGAAGAGGACGAGATTCATGACGAGATGGAATCCCTGCATTGTGCGAATCCGCGTTGCGACGAGCAGCGCGATGCCCGAGAGCAGGAAGTTCATGGCCAGGATTCCAGCCACGACCATGGCCACCCCGCTCAGCCAGCCAAACTGCCAGGCCAGGTCGATGCCGGGAATGATGGCGGCTGCGGCCAGAATCATGAGTGCCTGTAGCGAACCGATAGTGACGGCAGCTAGCGACTTTCCGAACAGAATTGTGCGTACACCGTGCGGGGAGGCGAGCAGGGTGCGCAGAATGCCGCTGTCGCGGTCGCGGTAGAAGGAAGCGGACGAGAACGTTGATGAGAAGAGCGCGGTGAGCGCGATCATGCCGGGGGCCAAATAGGAGACGTAGTCGCCGTTTCGGATTACTGCAGAGGTGGGATTGAGGCCGTCGGAGACGCCGGTGCCGAGAATGGCCAGCAGCATTAAGGGCAATAGGACCGATGAGTAGAGCTGTGAGCGTGCGCGCAGAAACGCTCGGAGGTCGCGCTCCAGAAGCGCCCAGGAGGCCACAGCTCCGCCTGTTAGCGCCTTCATTCTTGGATCCGCTCTGCTGTGGGGGTCTCCGACGTGGTTTCGGTTGGAGAAGGCGAGGCTTCCGCCGGTGGGTTGTTGATCGACTGGCCTACGAGCCGGAAGTAGGCGTCTTCTAGTGAGGATTCGTGGATTCGGAGGCCTT
>CAZZMQ010000121.1:0-4876 GCA_964655365.1 uncultured Dehalococcoidia bacterium
CGTTGTGGTGGTTGATCAGGCGGGTGTGAGCTGAGCGGTATACGCCTGTAACGCATGTGCCAGATTTCCATGACGCTTGACCTGTATGCAGGTCAGACCGAGCCAACCCGCCATTGCAGTGAGCTCCCCCGTCAAAGCTGACGCCACTTCGTCTGTGCTCTCCCCCTCCTCGTGATAGGCGGCCTGCACCACCAGGCACGATGCTTTGCGGTCGGCTTTCAGATCAACTCGCCCCACCAATCGATCGCCTAGCAGGAACGGTAGTACGTAGTAACCGTATTTGCGTTTAGAGGCAGGTACATAGATCTCCAGCCGGTAGTGAAAGTCGAATAGCCGCGCCGTGCGACCCCGTTCCCATACAACGGGGTCGAATGGGCTGAGTAACGCCTGGGCATCGATCTTACGTGGCACAACCGCGTTGGGATGCAGATAGGCTTTCTCATTCCAACCTTCGACACGTACCTCCTCCAACTGCCCGGCTTTGGCCAGTTCGGCGAGGTGCTTCCGTGAGGGGAGAATTGGCAGGCGATAGTAATCGGCGAGATCCTTGGCGGTTCCGACACCGTGTGACTCCGCTGCCAACAGCAGCAAGGCGGAGCAAGCATCGTCGTAGGAGAAGGTGGGCTGGGTGTGATGGTGTGGGATCAGATTCTCTATCAGGTCGTAGACGCGTGTGAAATTGGTTCGGCGGGCTATGCCGACGTTGCCCCGCTGGAAATGCCAGTTCAGGGCACGGGAACCTTTACCGTTTCCCCACCAACGGCCGCCTCGTTCGCCGGGATCCTCCAGTTCGCGCGCTGCCAACGGACCCTTCACGGACACCTCCAGCAACACCGTATTGATGTAATCATTGTTGGCGCGAGCCCACTGCGCGTTCCACGGTAATCCCTCCTCCATCTGGCTCCGGATCAACGGCCAGCGCTCGGTGGGCGCGAGGCAAGCTTCGTGCAACCAGGTCTCGAGCACCTCTCGACGCCGGTAAACTGCGTCGTCTAGTAACTCGCGGGGGTAGGGCCCCAAGCGCGAGAAAAGAGGCATATAATGCGCCCGTACCAGCACATTGACCGAGTCGATCTGGAACAATCCCACGCGTCGCAACACGCGTCGCAGGTGTCGAATGTCAACGCGACCGCTTGGTCGGGGATCGTTGAACACCTGCGCCCCAAGCGCGATCCGTCGTGCGTGGTCGATGGATAGCTCTCGCGTCACACCGGGAGCCTTTCGTCGAGCATGCTGTTGGGAGGTGACGGGATGTGCCCTTCCAAGCGTTGGATGGGAGGCCGTGAAAGTTTGAAGCGCATCTCACTGGATGAGATTAGCCGGTTCCCATGGCCCAGAAATTTGCAGTCAGTTTGAGTCGGGTTGTTGAATGCCGCGCGCCGATGTCTGCGGTTCCATTTTGGCGATGATCCATCTTGAGATTAGCGAAATACCCCACGGCCGGGTATTCCCCGACGTCATCATGGTCTAGATCTTTGGTGATGACCGTATGTCGTTGTATGACGAGTCGCTGGTTCCCGGATAGCACGTTGCTGGCGCCAGATCGATCTCCTCTGCACTCGCGAAATCCTGAACTCTTGCACGTTCGCTCTCGCCAGGATCCTCGATGATCAACGCCTGCTAAGCTTCGACATCTGCCCAATAGATTGACGCCCTCTAGCATCAATTTCCTTAGCCTCCCAATTCACGACGATCCAATAGGATCACGTCATGATCCCATTTAGGCGTAGCGGCAATCTGCTGCCCATTCCTCTCACCTTCCTACTGGTTCTTGCCACGATCTCGTTCGCGGATCTCGCTCCCCTCCAGGCCCAATCAAACCCTCTTGTCTTGCATCAGGGCTGGACCAACGTCGCCTACGATGGTGAGACACTTCCAACCGACCAAGCTCTGGGGACTAACGCCGCTGCGATCGAGGTCATTTGGCGCTGGGATCCCGTCCATCAGGCTTGGTCGGCCTGGTTTCCAGCCATGCCCATCCTTTCGGTGCTAACCACGCTGGCGACGGGGGACATTCTCTGGGTCCGCGCGAGCCAAGCGATCGACTGGGTTCCGCAGCGCAGCGTGCTCTTCGATCGTGCCCAACTCCGCGTCAACGAGGCCCAGACCATCGAGGTCGAGATCGCCGACACCGCGGCTCGCCGTGCGCGTGGCCTGATGTTCCGCGATTCACTGCCCTCCGATGAGGGTATGATTTTCCTCTTTGCGGCCGACACTAGTAGTGGGTTTTGGATGAAGGACACCTCGGTTCCGCTCAGCATCGCCTATATCGACTCGGCGGGCGTGATCGTCACGATCCATGACATGGATCCGCTCAGCACCGCTGTGGTCTCGCCGGTCAATCCCTACCGCTGGGCGCTGGAGATGAACCAGGGTTGGTTTGTGGCTAACGGTGTCGAGCTAGGCGACAGTGTTCGCTTCACAGGTGAGTAGATTCGGCACGTGGCGCTATTTGCTGGTTGGCAGGAAAAAGATTGTGGTGTGGCGTAGTCGAGCGATGTTGGTGCCATCTGCCCCCCGCAGCAGGCAATCGAAGCGGACGAGGTGGCGATTGTTTCGCTCAAACAAGTCGATGCAGCGTGCCCCAACGGCGACCGGTTCCCCTGCGTAGGCTGGTGACAGATATTGCACCCGACTTTCGGTGTGAATCGACTGCGGTATCGCCCAGTTGTGGCGCATGATCCCCTCCGCTCGTGCCGCGATCCAGGCCGGGTGCAGTCGCGGTGTTGTGCCTACGAAGCGCGGATCGTCTAGTCGGTGGCTGAATGATGAATACGTGGTCAGATCCTCGATGGAGGCCGGCACAAGCTCTGATACCCACTCCTTGCCCACAAGTCCCGGATCTAGCGCGAGTTCCGGCTTTGACTTTGCCGGCTCGCCTGGCGTCATGTTGCTAGGTGTTGTGAACTCGTCGACCCATGGACCGTTGCCCAGGCCGACTCGACCTACCACGCACTCAACGCCGTCTTGATTGGACATCGTGTGCCCGAATAACCCATCCTCCGCTCGTTCGAGGCGGATCGCGACGTGGTTTTTGGGATAGATGGGACGTCGGAAGCGAAACTCTGCCCACCCGTGTCCCAACCAATCCTCGCCTAGCGCGTCCAAGATTGCCGGCGTCGACCAGCCCCAGACGGTGACACCACCGACCAGCGGTCCATCGAAACCGAAGCGCTTGGCGACTACGCTCGAATGGATTGGGTTGCTGATCGTTTCGCTATCTTCGTTGTCTAGGAAGGCCACTACGGATTGTTCGACCAGTCGAGGTTCGGCCATTGTGAACTCCTATCGATGTCGTGACGCTACGTAGCGGGCTTTGTGGCGTCAACGCTTGATATTGCCCAGCTCGTGCCCCGCATGAGAGGAATCGCCGTCGAATTCAATTGTCATTCCGTCCACGCCACCGTGGGGTAAGGGCCGTTGCTCGTCGCACCCGCTCTGTTGGGTGCGGCAGCGTGAGCTAATGTCCGCGCAACTTGTTCAGGAGCGTCTTGGCACCTTCGATAGCCGTGCGCACCTCGGACCCTTCCGACGACAAGTCGCGCATCATCACGACGAGGTCATGCGTCTGTCCCCGTTGATCTACTGCAAAGGCGGGCAAGACCGCTACCGGCTCAAACCCCAGCCCACGGAAAACCGCCTGTGCTGTGTTCTGGCTCGCTATCATCTGCGCGGTAAGGAGTTCCAGCTCCAGCTCTTTCGCGAGCGCGAAGACCTCCTGGGCCAGAACTCCGCCTAACCCCTGTCCGCGCTGCGAAGGTGCGATTACGATCCGGATCTCGCCGCGGTGCTCGGTCCAGGTCGACTGGCTGTGTTCTAGCGACGCTTCGCCCGCGATCTTACCGTCGCGGTAGGCGAGAACAGTCAATCCTTGACCTCGGCGTACCTGCCGGATCCACTCCTGAACAACCTGTTCATTGGTGATGTCGCGCTGCTCGAACAGCAGATCGTCCAGCGGGAGCGCGCGCGCAAAGTGCAAGAATTGCACCTCGTCTCGAACGCTCATTAAGCGTAGCTCAACGGAACCGTCGTTCTGCAGTTTTCGCTTCTTTGGATAGTGCGCGATCAGCTCTTCACTGCGCCGTACACGGTCAACGATCGATGCCATAGACTTGCACCTTCTGAGGCCCGGCGGCGTTCACCAGTGAACGCCGCGCGCGCTGACCGTACCGTCAAATCTGCGCCCGAGCGACCGTTCTTGTAACCGCAAACTCAGCTGCACAGACCGTTAGGAGCCCCCTATGCCCGCCCTTGAGAATCGAGTCGCCTTGGTTACCGGCGGTGCCCGAGGCATTGGGCATGGCATCGTGTTGGAGATGGCTAGAGAGGGGGCCGACATCGCGATTGGCGACATCGACTTGACCGAGGCCGAAAAAACCGCCGCTGAGGTACGCAACGTGGGTCGTCAGTGCTCCATCATCGAACTCGACGTAACTTCAGAGCAGCAGGCAGAAACAGCAGTTGCGATGGCGGTCTCCGAGCTTGGCCGTCTCGACATACTTGTAAACAATGCAGGCATAGTTGGCCAGAATGTGGGCGGCGACTCGATCACACTTATGGACTGGGACGCTTGCTACGAGGTTAACCTCAAAGGGATCTGGATCATGTCGCGCGCCGCCGTCGGCCAATTCCGCACGGCAGGTGGGGGGAAGATAGTCAATATCTCCTCCATCGCCGGCCGCCGCGGGAGCGGGGACCTGGCCCATTACAGTGCATCCAAGGCAGGCGCGATCAGCATTACACAGTCGCTCGCCGCCGAGTTGGGAGTGTTTAATATAAATGTCAACGCTGTCTGCCCCGGCCTTCTCTGGACCGAGATGTGGCGCCAGCTCGAAGGCATGCTTGGGGGCGACCCCAGCGAAGAGGTCGTCGATCG
>CAZZMQ010000122.1:0-4105 GCA_964655365.1 uncultured Dehalococcoidia bacterium
GTTGTTGGTGTCGGGCGCGGTTTGCCGTGGCGAGGCGCGCGCGGCTAGGTCGTAGTTCCGGCCGATATCGATCGCTCTAAAAGAGCCCAGGTGCGCTACATCGAAGCGTAGCGAGATCCTAAGTCACTATCTGAGATCCGCGACAGGCCCGGACGTCGCGCAGTTTGTGCTCTATCGATCCCATCCAACCATCACTACATCGACTTCCTGTCCTGGCTCTACTCTCTCGACGTCGTGTGGGCAGATAGCGAACGCGTTGGCATAGGCCATCGACGTTAGGATCCCGCTAGATTGCTTCCCTGTCGACGTCGCATGCCAGACGCCGTCGTCGGCCTGCGACACGATTACGCGCGCGTAGACGCGACGCCCGTCGCTGTTCTCGATCGCGTCGGCCATTACAGCTCGCAGCATCGGCCGCGGCGACGGCTCTCGTCCTAGCATCTTCTGAATCGCTGGTCGCCCGAACAACTCGAACGCCAACAGCGACGAGACCGGGTTGCCGGGCAGCCCAATCTGCGGCACCCCCTGTCCGTCTGGCCCGGTGAACTTTCCGAAGGCCAGTGGCTTTCCTGGCTTCATCCGCACCGTCCAAAACTTGATCTGACCCTCGCGAGCCAGTACCTCTTTTACGACATCGAAGTCACCGCGGGAGACCCCTGCGGAGGTCACTAGCAGGTCGGCCTCTTCCAGCGCTTCGTTCACCTTCGCCGTGAGCGCCTCCACCGTGTCGCGCGCGATGCCGTATCGCAGTGCTACGCCTCCGAACTCCCTTACCTGCGACTCTAGGCCGTACGAGTTCGAGTCGAAGATCTTACCCGGCTTGCTTTCCTGGCCCGGTACGAGCAACTCGTCGCCGGTCGAGAGGATGGCGACGCGTGGTCGTCGCACGACCGATAGCTTGGCGATCCCCATCGATGCTGCCACTGCGATCTCGGCGGCGCGCAGCAGAGTACCTGCTTTCAGGATCGACTGTCCCGATCGCACGTCTTCGCCGCGCGGCCGCACGTTGGCGCCTGCACGGGCGGCTTTGAGAATCCCCACCGAATCTATAGAAGACGCCTGTAGTTGGCCTGGCGCGCGACGCCCTTCCTCATCCGTTTCCTCGAAGGGAACAATCGCGTCGGCACCGTCTGGGATCGGTGCGCCGGTCATGATCCGAACGGCTTGACCCGGCCCGACGACGCCCTCGAAAAGGTAACCTGCGGCTAGCTCTCCGATGACGTCCAGTCGCACGGCTTTGCCGTTGTCGATCGCATCCCCGGCCTCGGTCGTGCTAGCGGCCTGCAACGCGTAACCATCCATCGCAGTGTTCGCGAGTGGGGGGATGTCGAACGGCGCAACCAGATCTTCTGCTAGGACCTGCCCCTGGGCCGCCGTCAGTGGTTGCGACTCGACGGGCATGCGGGAGACCAGATTGAGAATCTGCGCCAGCGCGTCTTCCACCGAGAGCATATCGGCGGGTGGTTCTGTCTGCCGTGACGGAGTTCTCGAGGACATCAATCGTTGGCCAGTATCTAGTCGAGTGCTATCGAGAGGCAGGTGGTGGTGCGCTTGACGCCCTGTACCGTCTGGATCGCTTCGGTGATGCAGGAGCCAAGGTTGTTCAGGTCCGATGCCCGCAACATAGCGATGACGTCGAACGGCCCAGTAACCGTGTCTACGTCGGTCACCCGGGTATCGTTGTGCGCCAGTTCATTCAGCTTCTCCGCCACGGCCTTGGCCGTCCCTACTTCGGTCTCGATCAAGACGTAGCCCCGGACTGCCATGCCGATTCCTCTTTTCCAGCGACGACTCTAGCCGGTGCTTTCACCGACGCGGTGCTGCCGCCTGATCCGTCGCGAGTGTACCAAGGGTGGCCCGCCCGGCGATGCCTAGCCCAATGCCAAGTCGCAACAACCGTTTCTGCCGCTTGGTGTCGGGAATTGCTCTCCTGTCCGAGCGTTCGTACAGTGGTTGCAATGTTCGCAACGGACTTGGCTGCCCTTGCATCCGAAGCCCTCAGCGCGCTTGACGCCGCGCGGGATGAAGCTGCCATCGAGCAGTGGCGCGTTCGCTTTCTTGGCCGCAAGGGTCGCCTGACGGGCGTGCTGCGTGGTCTGCGTGATCTGCCTGCCGACGAACGCCGCACCGCGGGCGCGGCAGCGAACCAACTCAAATCCAACCTTGAAGCCGCCCTCCAAGCGCGCATCGAGGCTTTGCACAGTGCCGAACCTACTGTTGCCGATGATCAGATCGACGTCACGCTTCCCGCCCGCCCGTTGCCGCACGGTCGGCTCCATCCGATCACTATCACGCGTCGCCGCGTCGAGCGCGTTTTCCGCGATATGGGCTTCAGCGTGGTCGAGGGACCGGACGTGGAATGGGACATCTACAACTTCGACCGGCTGCGAATCCCCAAGGACCACCCCGCACGCGATATGTGGGACACAATTTGGGTTGATTACGAGGACGCAGAGCACGATCGGCGCATGCTGTTACGGACCCATACCTCGCCGATGCAGATCCGCCACATGGAGACGCACGAACCGCCGATCCGCGTCATCGTCCCCGGTACTTGCTATCGCTACGAGGCGACGGATGCAACGCACGAATGGATGTTGACCCAGGTCGAGGGCCTCGTCATCGATGAGGGAATCTCATTTGCGCACCTTAAGGGCACGTTGGAGTCTTTTGTGCAGCGGTTCTTTGGTCGGGAGCTTGAAACGCGCTTTCGTTGTGACTATTTTCCCTTCGTCGAGCCTGGTGCGGAGTTAGCCATTCGCTGGAATGATCAGTGGCTGGAGCTGCTCGGGTCCGGCATGGTCCATCCGGAGATCATCGAGGCAGCGGGCTGGGATCCAAATCGCTACACCGGGTTTGCTTTCGGTATGGGCATCGAGCGGCTAGCCATGCTGCGCTGGGGAATCGACGATATTCGCAACTTCTACCAAAATGACATCCGCTTTCTGAGCCAGTTCCGTGGCGCCGTCGGCCGGGACGCGTCATGAAGGTGCCGCTGAGCTGGTTGGCGGAGTATGTCGATCTTGACCACTCGACCGAGCATCTGGCGCACCGGCTCTCAATGGCCGGCGCCGAGGTGGAAGAGATCATCCAGTCTGGCAGCTCATGGGAGAACATATGCGTGGGACGCGTGCTTAAGGTAGAGCCTCATCCCGACGCCGACCGCCTACAACTCGTCACCGTCGACATTGCCCAGGAGGAGCCCCAGCAAGTTGTCTGTGGCGCGCCGAATATCGCACAGGGCCAGACCATTGCCTTCGGCTCGATCGGCGCCTTCATCCACGACGCCTATAGCGATGTCGAGGACGGCGAGAGGAAACTCGTCAAGCTCAGGAAGGCGAAGATCCGTGGTGTTGAATCAGTGGGCATGGTGCTCTCGGAGCGGGAGTTGGGCCTATCTGACGAGCACGAGGGGATTTTGGTCCTGGACGACGCGTTGACGCCGGGTACTGCGTTGGCCGATGTGCGTGGCGAGACGATCTTTGACATCACTCCGACACCGAACCGGCCAGATCACATGTCCATGATGGGCATTGCTCGCGAGGTGGCGGCGCTGACTGGCCAGGTCGTGCGCGAGCCCACAACCGACTACGAGGCTCTGGGACCCGACGTAACGACGCAACTCGCTGTTCGCATCGACGAGCCCGAGCTCTGTTCGCGTTTCGTCGCGGGGGTCGTTGAGGGCATCACCGTGCAGCCCTCTCCTGAATGGATTCAGCGCTCGCTGCTGGCGGCTGGTCAGCGGCCCATTAACAATGTCGTCGATGTGACCAACTACGTCATGCTCGAGTTCGGCCAACCGCTGCACGCCTTCGATTACGACAACGTGCGTGGTGGGGAATTGGTCGTTCGGCTCGCCAAAACAGGCGAGAAATTGCATATGCTCGACGGATCATCGCTGGAATTAACCGATCAGCAATTGCTGGTCGCTGATGCTAAGGGACCGAGTTCTCTAGCCGGTGTGATGGGGGGCGAGGAATCGGAGATTAAGCCCACCACAACACGTGTTTTGCTGGAGGCGGCTAATTGGGACGGTGCCCAGATTCGGCGAACTCAAACCATCCTTAAACTTCGCACGGAGGCGGGCGCGCGATTCGAGAAGAAC
>CAZZMQ010000122.1:4115-4525 GCA_964655365.1 uncultured Dehalococcoidia bacterium
CAAGAAACGTGGACACTTTTACCGTCAAGAAAAATTAAAAAAAAGACAGATTCATCTGTAGGATCTATAGATTCTTTACAATGATAACAAATCAATATTAAAGCCCTTCAAGAACCTCAATCCAGAATTGGCGCTAGTGGCCTGGCAGCGCGCGATGCACTTGCTTGTTGAGACCGGCGGGGGCAAGGCGTCGAGCGGTGTGATAGACATCTATCCTGTTCGCGGGAAGCACCCAGCCATCCACCTCACTCGCCAGAGGGTGGCGCAGATCCTTGGCCTCGACGTGTCTGTCGAGCGGGTTCGATCCGTGCTGGAGTCACTCGGTTTTGGCACGCGCTGGATTCCGCCAGACAAGTATGTGGTGATCTCGCCTTATTGGCGTACAGATATCTCGCTGCCCGACGACCTGA
>CAZZMQ010000123.1:0-4471 GCA_964655365.1 uncultured Dehalococcoidia bacterium
CAAAGCCCTGAGCTACGGCATGGCGCAGGATTCTATCGTGACGGAACGCGATGGACGCTACGTAATCCCCTTGAAGGCCGAGGCCAAGAGCCAACTCCAGAGCGTGGTACACGACACATCTTCGTCGGGCGCAACCGTGTTCGTCGAACCACTATCTACAGTTGAACAGGGCAATCGCTGGCGTGAAGCACGGCTGGCTGAGGAACGTGAGATCGGACGAATCCTGCGCCGGCTAAGCCAGGCATTGGGAGAGGCGGCCGGGGAGATCCAAACATCCGTGGCAGCCTTGGGCGAGATCGACTTCGCGCTAGCCAAGTCGTCACTGGGTTCGGAGATGCAAGCAGGGCTGCCTGTAGCCGGCAAGCCGGTCGACTGGATCGTCCAGGCCCCGGCTGCGTTGCGGATTCAGAGTGGGCGGCATCCAGTTCTAACTGGGGAGGTCGTAGCGACATCCCTCGTTGTCGGGGAAGAGTCGCCCGGGGTGCTGATCACGGGGCCCAACACCGGGGGAAAGACCGTCGCACTGAAGACGGTGGGGCTGCTGGCGTTAATGTCGCAAGCAGGCCTGGCGCTCCCACTCGAGCAAGGCTCACAGATGCCGGTATACACAGGAATCTACGCAGACATCGGTGATGAGCAAAGTATCGAACAATCGCTGTCGACGTTTTCCGCGCACCAGACGAATATCATCCGCATTCTAGAGGCGGCCAACTCGCAGAGTCTTGTATTACTCGACGAGTTGGGAGCCGGCACCGATCCGACCGAGGGGGCCGCCCTCGGTCGGGCAATTCTGTCTCAGCTTCTGCAAGTCGGCGCCAACGTGCTCGCAACAACTCACCACAGCGAACTTAAGATCTTCGCGCATTCCAAGGCACAGTTGACCAACGCTTCGATGGAGTTCGATGCCGAAACGCTTGCACCAACTTACCGGCTGCTGATGGGTACGCCGGGGCGAAGCAACGCGATTGCGATTGCGAGGCGGCTGGGCATGCCGGAAAACGTGTTACGGGAGGCGGAGGCGGAGCTGTCGCCGGATCAGGCCAGCGTTGACTCGCTACTCCACGATCTCCAGGCACAGCGCAGCTCAGCAGAGGACTCCCGGCGAGCTGAGGAGTTCGCACGTCAGGAAGCGGAGCAGATCCGAGACAATCTGCAGCGGCGGCGAAACGAGGTGGAGAACGAGCGCGAGTCGTTGATACAACGCACACAAGAGGAGATGGAACAAGAGCTGTCCGGACTGCGCCGCTCGATCCGCAAGGCAGAGAAACAAATCTCAAAGCAACGCCGCGAATCAATCCAAGACGCAGTGACCGAGGCCGACCTGGCGAGTGAACGGCTGGAGCGGCTGCGAACCATGAGTGCCAACCAGCAGCGGCAGCGTGCACGCCAGCGTGGAGAGCGACGTCCAGATCCAACCTCATTTGGGATCGGTGACGCAGTCTTTCTAGATGGGCTAGACCAACCGGGCGAAGCACTGTCCGTCGTAGGTGGCGATGGTTACGTGGAGGTGCAGCTAGGAGCGTTGCGAACACGGGTGCACAGCGAACAGATCGCGCGTCGTAGTGCGCCGCTGCGCGTGGCTTCAGAAAATACCACGCGACTGCCCGATCCTCCGTCCGATCCGGGATCTCGGATTGAAGTGCGCGGGCAGACGCTCGACGAGGCACTGCCAAGCGTGGAGGAGTTCATCGATCGATCTTATCGAGCAGGAAACCGGCGTCTGGAGGTCGTGCACGGCAAGGGCACGGGAACCCTGCGTCAGGCAGTGAGGCATATGCTGCGCTCGCATCCCTTGGTCTCCACTTTTGCCGGCGGCGAACGACACGAGGGCGGCGACGGCGTGACCATCGTGGAGCTGGCGACCTAAGCTCGTCAGAACGGAAAGGGTGAGGAGAGCAGGATGGTTCTACGTCGATTCGCTGAAGCGATCGATCGGCGACCGCAAGGCTACCGAACCAGACGCGCGATCCTGAACATCGCCGCCAACGACTTTCTACGGCCACTGAAGACCAAGCGTGGGGCAAACGGCGGCGATGGTGTGTCGGGCTGGGACCTAAGCAACGTGGCCCGGGCGGCGTTCTGGTCAACGCTGTTGATGTCACAACGGCGCAAGAAGTTCGCGATGGCGCTGCTGGGGCAGGTCCATCGCGACACCGCCGCGGTTACCCCGTATGTAGAGGAGAAGCGAGCAGCGAGCGAAATCCTCAAGGCGACGGAGGGGATCGATGCGGATTCGTTGGTGGGGTTCGTGGACGTTGCCGTGTTGCAGTTCCTGCCAGAGAGGGTATCCGGTGCGCCCCTAGTGCCGCACAAGGAGGCTCATAAAATCATGCGTGCAGCGCTTCTACGTGGCGCGATGGTTGGGGAGTTGGCAAGCGAGGCGGTGCGGGTGGCATGGTTGGGATCCCATCCGCCGGGCCAGCGGTCGAATCCAGATCGGCACTGGAAAGAGGCGCAGGGCAAAGCGGAAACGCTATACGCATCCTGGCGGGCGGAACGCAAGAAGGTTCCCAAACGACTGGTCTAGTAAGGCTCGACCAAGTTGCTCTCGACGGCGTTATCCTAGCGGGATGCCACCGCGAAAGCGCAAGCCTGCGCCCAAAACCTTATTCGATGAGATCGACGCACTCGATCCGCGCGCGCCGCTGGCTGCGCGGATGCGGGCGCAGTCGCTGGATGAGTTCGTAGGACAAGAGATCTTGGTAGGTCACGGTCGGCCGCTGCGACGGGCGATCGAGGCGGACGCGCTTCCCTCCTGTGTTCTGTGGGGGCCATCCGGAAGCGGCAAAACGACACTAGCTCGGATCGTGGCACGGATGACGAACGCATACTTCGCGACGGTCTCCGCAGTGTCGGGGGGAGTTGCCGATCTGCGGGCCGCCATCGCCGACGCACAGATGCGGAAACGTGACCAGGGCCAGCGTACGATCCTCTTCATCGACGAGATCCATCGGTTTAACAAGGCCCAGCAGGACGCGATCCTGCCCTACGTCGAGGACGGCACAGTAACACTGATCGGGGCAACGACAGAGAATCCATCCTTCGAGGTAATCGGGCCGCTGCTGTCGCGTTCACGAGTCTTCACGTTGAAGCCGCTTCCACCTAACGATGTACGAACACTCTTGGTACGTGCGCTAGCGGACTCGGAACGGGGCTTGGGTAAAAGCACTGTGGAGGTGTCGGCTGAGGCGCTCGATGCATTGGCAGATCTGTCTGGCGGCGACGCCAGGACAGCGTTGAACAATCTTGAGTTGTCTATGCAGGCTGCCGAGTCGAGCGGAGCAACCTTGTCCATTGCGATAGTGGAGGCTGTAGCCGAACGGCGCATCCCCTATGACAAAGATGGTGACGGGCACTACGACACGATCTCGGCCTTCATCAAGTCGGTGCGCGGGTCTGATCCCGATGCAGCAGCGTACTGGCTGGCGCGCATGATCGAGGCGGGGGAGGATCCGCTCTTTATCATGCGACGGATGGTGATCCTAGCGTCGGAGGACATTGGGTTGGCTGATCCCAATGCGCTCAGCGTCGCGGTCGCGGCGCAGCAAGCAGTGCACTTCATCGGCTTACCGGAAGGCTTCTTGCCGATGGCAGAGGCTGCTCTCTATCTAGCACTGGCACCCAAGAGCAATACGGCGCTGGCGACATATCAGGCCGCAGTGTCCGATGTTCGCGAGCGAGGAGCATTACCGGTGCCACTGCATCTGCGCAATGCTGTGACAGGATTGATGCAATCCTTGGGATACGGCGCAGGCTACGAGTACGCGCACAACCACGAAGACCACGTGGCAGACGAGCAAACCCATCTTCCCGATGAACTGGTAGGCCGACACTACTATGAGCCAGGAATGACCGGGCTTGAGCCAACGATCGCATCAGGTAAGCGAGCCAGAAATGAACGGCGCGAGGTAGGGCTGATGACGCCACCGAAGCGGACACCGGCGGACAGCGGCCACGCAGGTGCGAAGCCGAGTCAGCCCGATCCGCCGCCACCACGAACATCGCAACGTGAGTGAAGCAACACCGTCGCACAGGAAATGTTTCAAGGGGGTCAGCGAAGAGGGTGCTCAGGCCATCGCCGCGCTGCTTGGTGTAGAGCTCACAACAGAGCCGTATCAACCAGGCGAGGGAGAGCCAGTGTACGCACTGGGGCAGCGCGGCCCGATCGGCAATCTACGGCTCGTGCTATGGCCATCATTAAGCCGCGTCGACGCGCATGTCGGACCGCACTCATGGATCGCCAAATCGGTCGTGGAGACGGAAGTGATCGACGGGCTAGAGGCCATTTTTAGGATGGAATCCGGGGGGATCCTGTTCGTGGCACTGACGGGCGACGTAATGCTAGTCAGTGGCTGACCTAAAGACAGTTGACGCGGCTGAGGTCTTAGCCAGCGAGCGCTAGTGATCCAGACCAAGTTCGGCTGCGACATCGCTGAGGAAGCGTTGCAACATAGCGGCAGTAGCACCCCTT
>CAZZMQ010000124.1:0-2523 GCA_964655365.1 uncultured Dehalococcoidia bacterium
GTTATCGCATCCTGCTACTTGAGCAGGGTGACTTCGCCTCAGGCACAACGGCCGCTTCGCCCAGGTTGATTCACGGCGGGCTGCGCTATCTAGAGACGGCAGTGACACAGCTCTCTGCTTCGGCCGCGGGGCTCGTCCACGAGGCATTGCAATCGCGCGAAGCACTTCTGCGCGAACAGCCCCATCTGGTCAAGCCGATGCCGTTCGTCCTTCCCATCTATCGGGGCGATCCGCGTCCGGGTTGGTACGTTCGCACCGGACTCTTACTCTACGACCTCTTCTCGCCGCGCAAGGCGTCCCCCTGGCATCGTACCTTCAGCCTCAAAGAACTGCGGCGCCAGGAGCCAACCATCCAAGCGCGGGATCTACGCAGTGCCTACCTGTTCTACGACGCGCAAGTCATCATGCCGGAACGCCTCTGCCTGGAATACCTGGCCGAGGCGCGCGAGGCCGGAGCCGACCTCCGCAACTACAGCTCCGTCGACTTCGTAATTGTCGATAACGGCGTCGTGCAGGGCGTTGACTACCACGATGTTCTCAGCGGCGAGCGGCATTCCGCACGGGCGCACTTGATCCTCAATGCAGCCGGTCCGTGGGTCGACGCCGTGCTCGAAGCAACAGGCCAGCGCCTCCAACGCCGAATCGGCGCGACCAAGGGCTCGCACCTCGTCCTCAACCTCCATGGCCGGGGACCACAGCACGCCATTCTCGCCAGCGGACGCACCGACGGCCGCCATATCCTCATCATCCCCTGGCTGGACCACCACATCATCGGCACAACAGACATCAGCGTCGATGATGGGGTTGCCACCTCCCGCTCCGAAGCCTGGGAAGTGGACTACCTCCTTGCCGAAGCTGGCCGTCTCCTCCCCGGCATCGGAGTCGATCGCGAGCACGTGCTCTACGGCTACAGCGGTGTCCGTCCGCTGCCCTACAACACGGGCAACCAGCCAAAAAGTGCCATCACCCGACGCTCGTTTGTGATCGACCACAGCAATGAGGGTGTCGAGGGGCTCTTCTCACTTATCGGCGGCAGGCTGACCACCGCACGTCGATTAGCACGCAAGGCGACCAATGCCGTGTCCGACAAACTGGGAACCACGGAACGACTCCCTCGTCCGCGTGCCTTACCTGTACACGGGCCGGACCGTGTCTCATTTCTCCCCTCCACGACTCAGGAAAGCCTGCGCGAACGTTACGGCCACCGAGCCGCCTCCGTCGCCGCCTACGCCGCGGTCGATCCCAAACTCGCACAACCGATCTCCCCGCTCCATCCTGACATCGGTGCACAAGTCATCTACGGGATCGAGCACGAGGGTGCCCGAACCATCGGCGACGTGCTCCTACGCCGCACACCCGTCGGTCTAACCCACGATTTAGGTCGCATGGCTGCTCCCAAAGTTGCGCGGATCATGGCGCAACGCCTGAACTGGACAGACGACGAATCCGCGCAGGCGGTGCGCGATTACGAGATGGAACTCCACCGAACACTCACAGTCTTCGACCGCGGCGCCGGAGCCGCGCTTCCACCCCAAGTCGAAACGCAGGCTGAATCCGAAGCGGATCTCGCGGAGAGTGGGGATTAACATGGCATCCTGGCTGTTTGCCCAGGTCCACGGTTTCATCGTTGAGCGCGAGCCCACAGTGATTAAACAGGCTCGTCGCACGCTGTTTGATAGCCTTGCAGGAGAGGTGCTAGAGGTCGGCGCCGGCACAGGGGTCAACTTCCGCTACTACCCAGACGGCGTCTCCCTCACAGCCAGCGACTACAGCCCGCAAATGATGAGGAAGCTGGAACAGCCAGCCCGCAATGCCTCCATCCCGATCACGCTGCGGCAAGCGGACGCTCAAAAACTCCCCTTCAAAACCAACTCATTCGATCATGCCCTGGTCACCCTCGTCTTTTGCTCCGTGCCCAATCCCCCAGCAGGCTTCGCCGAACTAGAACGCGTTGTGCGGCCGGGCGGCACAGTGCGTCTGCTGGAACACGTCCAATCAACCTCCGCTCGTACCAGCAACCTGCAGCGCTGGATCACACCGGTCTGGAAACACATTGGTGACGGCTGCCACCTCAACCGCGACACTGTGGCGACGATCGAAGCCTCCGGCCTTGCCATCGACGACGTGCACGAGGTCGACGGCACCCCGCCCCTCTTCCCCATCAAAGTGATCCGCGCCAGCGTGCCCGCCTAGCTTCCACGCGGCCAGGCGAACCAAATCCTGCTGACACAGTCCCGCGCGGACGCGAGGAGAGACACAATGGCTAAACCAGACCTGACCGAGGGTCTCTTCGACACGATGCGCACCATGCGCTCGATCCGCCGTTACCAGGCCGATCCGATCCCCGAAGACGTCGTCGAAATCATCCTAGAAGCTGGCACCCTCGCGCCCTCAGGGGGCAACGCCCAACCCTGGCGGTTCATCGTCTTCCGCGATCCCGAGATCAAGACCAAGATCGGCGAGCTGGCCGACGCGATTCGGACCGAGCGCTACGGCGACGAACCACCCGCCAAGCTGGGACCA
>CAZZMQ010000124.1:2533-3129 GCA_964655365.1 uncultured Dehalococcoidia bacterium
ACCACCCACCCCCCTCGGCAACGCGCCTCTGCTAGTCATGGTTTGTCGCATCACCCTGGACCCGCCCGTCGCCACCAGCAATGCAAGCCTCTATGCGTCGATTTACCCGGCCGTGCAGAACATGTTGCTGGCCGCGCGTTCCCACGGCGTCGGTGGGGTGCTCATTACCATGTTCAAGCTGCGCGAGCACGAATTCCGCAAGTTACTCGACCTCCCGGACGATGTTGAACCGTGCGCGCTTCTGCCCTTTGGCTACCCGAAGGGAAACTTCGGCCCGGTCCAGCGAAAACCGTGGGCGCAGGTCACCTTCGTCGACCGTTGGGGGCAGTCGGCGCAGTAACGGCCCAACTCAACCTTGCACCGGTGCAGTGATCGATCGCGCAACCGCCCGTATACCTGTCGCGGGCGGACCCGAATTATCATGCAGCCGCAGTCGGTTCAGCCGCAGCGAGTTCACCATCACGCTCAGGCTGGACATCGTCATGGCGAAAGCCGCGACGATCGGTTCGAAGAAGCCGACCTCCCCGAACAGCCATCCCAAGCCTTCCGGGACAGGCCCGATCTCCTGGAAGATCGGATAGAACAATCCGGCCGCG
>CAZZMQ010000124.1:3139-4029 GCA_964655365.1 uncultured Dehalococcoidia bacterium
CAAGATGTTGTAGCCGAATGCCCAAACCAGGTTCTGGCGGATAATTCGTATCGTCGACCGGCCCACCTGGATCGCCTGGAGTACGCCGCGCGGGTCGTCGCGCATCAGCGTGATGTCCGCCGTCTCAATCGCGACATCGGCCCCCCCTCCCATCGCGATGCCCAGGTCCGCCATCGCCAGCGCGGGAGCGTCGTAAATCCCGTCGCCCACCCTCGCGACGACTTCACCGTCAGCCTGCAGCTTCGTAATAGTGGCCGCTTTGTCCTCCGGCAACACCTCACTCAGCACTTCGTCGATCCCGACCTCTGCCGCGATCGCGTGCGCCGTGGCCTCGGTATCACCGGTCAGCAAGATTGTCCGCACCCCCCCCCTTCGCAGCGCATGCATGGCGAGCCAAGCGGTCGGCTTAAGTGTATCGGCAGTGGCAATCACACCCGCCAGGGCTCCGTCGACGGCAACCAGGATCGGCGTTTGGCCACCCTGCGCGAAGTCGGCCAGACTGTCAGTAGCGGAACCGGTCTGAATCCCCGCTCCCTCAAGAAGGCGCACAGTCCCCACCAACACCTCACGCCCCTCGACCTGGGCCCGTACCCCCTGGCCCACCACCGCCTCAAAACCCTTCACCTGGGGGATCGCGACTCCGGCATTCTCTGCCGCGCCAACAATCGCCGACGCCAACGAGTGCTCCGAACCACGCTCGACCGATGCCGCCAGGCGCAGCAAACCATCCCGCGAATTCCCGCCGAATGTGACCACATCCGTAACCGTGGGGCGCCCGACGGTTAGCGTGCCAGTCTTGTCGAACACAACGGCCGTCACTGCGTGAGCGCGTTCCAACGCCTCCGCTGAGCGGAACAGCACACCGTGTTCCGCACCTTTGCCGCTGCCCA
>CAZZMQ010000125.1:0-3954 GCA_964655365.1 uncultured Dehalococcoidia bacterium
GCCCGATGATCGCCTGATCATGCTCTTCTCCGCCACCATGCCGCGTGTGATTCGCCTTCTGGCCGACGCTTTGCGCTTCGTGCCGCTCGTCGTTGAGCTCAACCAGGATTTGCCGCTTGAGACGATCGAGCACGCCCTCTTCTCCGTTGATACTTCCGAGAAGTTCGACCTCCTCGAGCGCGTTCTTGCTGAGGAAGGCTTCGTCTCTGCCATTGTCTTTACCCGCACCAAGCACCGGGCACGCAAGTTGGCACGCCAGCTTGACAGCGCTGGTTACCAGGCCGTGGCGTTGCAGGGGAATATGTCGCAGAACCAGCGCCAACGCGCTCTCGATGGCTTCCGTGCCAAGCGTTTCGATGTCCTCGTCGCCACCGATATCGCCGCCCGCGGTCTCGACATTGAACAGGTCTCGCATGTCATCAACTTTGACATGCCCACCACGCCTGACGCCTATACTCACCGGATCGGCCGTACCGGTCGTTCCGAGCGTCAAGGCCGCGCCTATACGTTTGTTACCTCGGATGACCGCGGTCTCGTCCGAGCCGTCGAGAGACGTATGGGCGCTGCTATCCCGCGCCATGCTTTCGACGGCATCGGAGGCGTAGCCGTCGAGGTGACTGCTCACCCCGGTGATGAACGCTCCGTGCAACGTTCGCCTCGACGCCCGGGCCGGGGTCAAAGCCGGGGTGGCGGACGGCGCCGCAGTGTCAAAGCTAGCAAGCGTCGTACTGGCGGCACGAGCCGGAACGGCAACCACAGCGGCCGCTCCCCAGCCTCCCGGCGTCCTTAGGAATTTCTGCCAAGACTCTATTCGCCTGAGATCTGAGTTGCGTGACGATCCTCAGTGGTCGGAGCCCGCTGCTCTGGCTCGAGCGACGATTGTCTCAGCCCGGCGGAGGTGCGGTACATCCACCATTTGCCCCCTGAAACTAAATGCCATCCGTCCTGCTGCCTCTGCCTCACGGAACGCAGCTAATAATTCTTCCGACTCCTCCACTTCCTCACTTGACGGTGTGAATGCCTCGTTCACGATTTCGATCTGGTCGGGATGGATCGTGATCTTGCCAGTGAATCCCATCCAAGCATCCTCGCGACACTCCTTGCGTAGTGCGTCTAATGCCTTGATCTCTACGAACACCGAAGCGATCGGCTGCACCTCGCCCGCTGTGCAGGCCAGCAGGGTCTGCACGCGGCAGTGCTTGAACACGTCCAGGTAGGTGCCATCCGGAGCTCGCGCGCGCCGCGCGCCGATCGCTGCCGAGAGGTCCTCCGCACCCCAGGTCATCCCCGCTACACGCGGACACCGCGGGAAGTGAGGCAAATTCAGCACCCCCTCTGGCGTCTCCGTGGCTACCAGCAACAGCGATACGCTGTTCGCCGCGTGCCCGTACTCTGCTTCCAGTTGCGTCAACTCGACATCGATTGCCTCAACGTCTGCCAGCGTGCTGACCTTGGGGATCAGATATGCGTCGGGTGGCGTCTCCATCGTGGCGCGCAGATCATCAAGCCCCCAAGGGGTTTCCAGTGGGTTGGGTCGAACCACCCGCTCCTGTTGGCCGAAGTTGACTTGGCGCAACCACTCACAGATCACTCCGCGCGCCGCATCCTTGTTCTCCGGCGTGACCGCGTCCTCTAAGTCCAGCACTAGGCTGTCTGCCTCGAAACCCAGCGACTTCGTAAGCATCTTTTCGTTTGCGCCCGGTACAAAGTGCACCGCGCGACGGAGCCGTGTCGCCGCTTCGGTTCGGGTTCGCTCGGGCATGGTGTTCCTCCAACCGTCGCTAGTCCGACGGTTTGCGAAGCATCATCGCCCCGCGCCGTGAGCGACACACGATCTCGCCGCGCTGGTTGATCCCGCGATGTTCGAACGTCACGATCCCGCGGTCCGGCTTGGACTTGCTCTCGCGCCGCTCAACGACTTCGGTTTCGGCGGTAATCGTGTCGCCGATGAAGACCGGCGCTGGAAAGCTAGTCTCGTCAAAACCTAGGTTACCGATCGTCGTTCCTAGTGTCGTATCGCCGACCGACAGCCCCACGATCAGGCCCAGTGTGAAGATGCTGTTGACCAGAATCTTGCCGTATTGCTGTTCGGCCGCGAATTCCGCGTCCAGATGCAGCGGCTGCGGGTTTAGGGTCAGGACCGTGAAGAGAAGGTTGTCGGTCTCGGTTACCGTCCGGCTCGGCTCATGGCGGAAGGTCTGGCCAACCTCCAACTCCTCGAAGTATTTCCCCGGCATGATGACTCCTCCTTTGGTCCCTCAGACTGTTACTTCTTACGAACAGCCGCTAGTACGACTTCGGCAGGCCTAGCGCTTTCTCCGCGATGTTGGACAGGATCAGCTGTGGCGTCACTGGCGCGATCCAGTTGATTAGCGACTCGCGCAACAGGCGTTCCACATGCAACTCCTTGGCATAGCCCAAGCCGCCGTGTGTCAGCACGGCCCGCTCACAGGCTCGCTTGCCCGCTTCTCCCGCCAGAAACTTCGCGGCGTTCGCTTCCGGCCCGCAGGGATGTTCGTCGTCGTAGAGCCAAGCTGCTCGCAGGGTCATCAGCCATGCCGCTTGCAGCTCTGACCAGCTCTCCGCCAGCGGATGTTGGATCGACTGGTTCTGCCCAATCGGCCGCCCGAAGACCTCGCGTTCGGTGGCGTACTTCGTTGCCCGATCAAGCGCCTCCTCGCCGATCCCCACCGCCTCTGCCGCCACAAGCACCCGCTCCGGATTCAGCCCGTGCAGCAGGTAGCGAAAGCCCTTCCCCTCCTCCCCCACCAGATCGGACAGTGGTACCGGCATGTCGTCGAAGAACACCTCATTCGAATCGACGGCGTGGCGTCCCATCTTCTCGATCTCGCGGATCTGCGCATGGTCCCGATTTAGGTCCGTGAAAAATAGGCTGATTCCATCGAACGCCCGCTCACACTCGTCGATCGGTGTCGTCCGGGCCAGTAGCAGGATCTTTTCCGCCTCCTGCGCCGAGCTGGTCCAAAACTATTGCCCGTAGACGACGTATTGATCACCGTCACGTTGCGCCCGCGTCTGAATCTGGGACGTGTTCAGGCCCGCTGTTGGCTCCGTTACCCCGAAGCAGGTTCGCGTCTGGCCCTTGATCAACGGCGGCAGCCAACGTTCCTTCTGCTCTGCCGTGCCGAACACCACGATCGGATGGGGGCCGAAGATGTTGATGTGGATTGCGCTGGCGGCGCTCATCGCGCCTGGCGACTTGGCTACCGTATGCATTAGCACCGCCGCGTCGGCGATGCCCAGACCCGCTCCGCCGTACTCCGTCGGCATTGCGATCCCCAACCAACCACCCTCCGCCATTGCTTCGCTGAACTCGATCGGGAAATCGCCGCTGCGGTCGTGAGCCAGCCAGTAGTCGTCGTCGAATTGCCGCATCAGCTTGCTGACGTTGGTGCGGATATCCTCTTGGATCGGGGTGAGAGAGAAATCCATGGGCGTCTCCAAATCCGCGGAACAACGCGGGAAGTCTAGCTCTGCCCTCTCGTTTGCACAGCCCGAGCACCTCCCCCTTCTTCTCCTGAAAATGTATGCGTCCTACGCGTCGCCCGATTCCCCGCCCGCACCCGCCCAACGCTTGTCGCTAATTCCGGGCCCTTCGATACTGCCCGATTGTCGACAGATCGGAGCCTAGGTGGCCCAGTATACGACCCGGCGAATTTTCGCCTCCGTCTTAGTCCTATTCCTAATGTCGTTCGTCGCTTTCATGCTTATCAACCTGGCCCCGGGCAATGCTCTGCTGGCTCAGATTGCCGGTAGTGGCTCCATCGGTGGCGTCCTCGACGCCGATGTTTTGGCCCAGTTTGAACGCGAACTCGGTCTCGATAAACCCCTGCTCGAACGTTACGCCGACTGGATCTTTCACGCTGTCCAAGGCGATCTTGGTCATTCCTTCGTCAACGGGCAAAGTGTGTTCGACCGAATCGGTGAGCGCTT
>CAZZMQ010000126.1:0-2948 GCA_964655365.1 uncultured Dehalococcoidia bacterium
CACCCAAGCCACGCCGCTCAGCCAGGAGATACAGCCGTTGACCGTCTACTACGCCCGCGCCGCGATCCAGTGCACCAATGTGGCCGACGCCGCGCAGCCCCACCACCAGAACCCGGAAGCGACCACCGGCGCCAGATACGTCTCCTGCACGGTAAAGAGATCCCGGTGTGGCCCTCGGCATCCCAAACAAAGACATATTCGTCGAACACCCCTCGCAGGAAGTTGATCACGCCCCCTTCCCACCGTGATGCCCATTCCATGGTCTAACTCTTCTCCCTCGCCCGCATGTTGTACAATCGCCATCGATCTAATGATTATGTCTGGATATATCAGGCAGCGACGGGCCTTCCTGTTCGCTTCACTGTCATATGTATCGGCCGAGACTGGACCATCGATTGCTCTCGGAGAGGTAGCCTCGTTGGCATTGTCAAGGGCGGCCTCACCGCCCACGTTTTCTGGCTCGTACTAGGTTCGGGTAAGTAGTTCCCGCAAGGCACCCAGTTACTGCCCAGACGATCCAGTCCATGTCCGATGTGATCAATCTTCAATCTCGTTGTCGATCGCCGCGAGCGAAACACGCACGCCTGGACTGCAAAAGTTCCCGCAGGACATCAGTCACACCCATTACCGGAGCCTTCGATTGCCGCACCGGATTCAGCAAATACTGTGACAAGCCACTCTCACGTTACGCGGCTGGCCAGCGCAGCACGATGCGGGGCCTTGCCTCAGCAGACAATGCTCGAGCGCATCCTTTTGCCTGACCTAGCGTCCGAAGCGACGCTCCAGTTCGTTCAGTTCGAACTGCACCACCACGGGTCGGCCGTGTGGGCAAGTGTGCGGGTTTTCGCAGGATTCGAGATCACGCAGCAATGAGCGCATCTCCTCTTCCGATAAATTCTTGCCAGCTCGCACAGCTGCGTGGCAAGCAGCGTAGGCCAGTGCGGGATCGTTCTTGCGTAGTGAGGGTTCCTCTCTGGCAAGTTCATCTCGGACCGCGTGTAGCGTGGCGCGTGCGTCACGCTCGCCGAGCGCAGCCGGTACCGCGCGCAGCCGCAAAACCCGATCGCCGAAGTCCTCGCAGACAAAACCTGCCCCCAACAGCGAGGCGGCATGAGTGTCCCATGCTGCTGCCTCCGTCGGCGTTAGTTCGATTAAAGGCGAATCCAGCAGTTCCTGGCGTCCCTGCCTCGCCACCACAACCTCCTCACTCCCACCCAATGACCTGGCTAAGAAACGCTCATAGAGCACGCGCTCATGCGCTGCGTGCTGATCGACCAGCACCAATCCCTGCGGACCTTCCGCCACCAAGAAGGTCGACCGTAAGTGACCTACAAGACGCAGTAGCGGCAATCCCGGCAAGGCAGATTGCTCAATCTGTTCCGCGCCAACGGTTCCTAAATTCGCGGCTGTGCTCTCACTGGGAACACTTCCCTCGCGTGCTATTTCCCCTTTCGGTCGCCCGCGTGCCAAGTCAAAGACTGGGCGCGGGCGTGGCTCGAAGAGACGGCTTTCGCCTGGCCATGAGCCTGATTCACTGTCAAAACCTTGAGTTGCTCCCCGGGGCGCAGAATTTCGCCGCAAATAGTCTGGCAAGGTTGGCGTCCCATGACCACGCACTAGATCCGGTGTAGACGGTTGTGGTGTCTCCAACCCTAGCAGCGCTGCGCGCACGGCCTGCTGGATCAACCCGAAGGCTGCTCCTTCGTCCTGAAGCTTGACCTCGGCTTTGGTCGGGTGAACGTTGACGTCGATCCGTCTCGACGGTAGGTCCACGAAACAGGCCGCGATCGGGAACTTTCGCGCGGGTAGTAGGTCGGCGTAGGCTTGTTCGACAGCGTGCCGTAGGCGGCGCGACTCGACTGGTCGACGATTGACGAACAGGCGCACGCCGCCCCGTGTCCCACGCCGGTGCTCGGGCGAGGCCGCTAATCCGTGCACCGTGATCAACTCTGTGTCCGCGCCGGGTACTACAGGGTCTCCTTCTTTAGCAATACTGCGCGCACCCCGCACAGACAGAGCGCTGGCTGCCACCTCGGCGCCCCAGATAGAGGCGAAGGCCGCTCGCAGGGCGGATTCTTCATCACTGCACTCCGTCGAAGGCGACTCAAGCAACGTGCGCCCGTCGATCACCAGGCGAAGCGCCACCCCTGATTTCGCTGTTTCGGCGGATTGTCTTGGCGTCCTTAGTGCTCCCGACAGCAATGCGTCGGTGCAAACCCGTGCTACTGCGGCTCGTTCTGCCCGAGGCCCGCTTAGGAACTTCCGTCGCGCCGGCTGCCGTGCAAACAGTGCCCGTACCGTGATCGTCGTGCCTGGCGGTGCCCCAGTTGGCTTTACCGCACTGGGCTGCCCGGCTCGAAACAGCAGACGCATCCCAGCGTCGCTGCCAAGGGGCCGGCTAACGCAGTCGACTTCGCCCACCGCCGCGATGCTAGGCAACGCCTCACCGCGAAATCCGAAGCTGTGGATCGACTCCAGATCCTCAACCCGCCGCAATTTCGACGTCGCATGACGGGTAAAAGCCAGCGGCAACTGATCAGGCATCATTCCGCGCCCGTCATCGCTGACCCGAATCAGGGCCAAACCTGCCTCCTCCAATTCAATCTCTATCCGCTTTGCCCCGGCATCAAGGGCATTCTCGACCAACTCCTTGACCACCGAGGCAGGTCGCTCAATTACTTCGCCCGCTGCGATCTGGGACGCAACTCGATCTGGCAGTTGCGCGATCTGGTCTGGCTGGGTGCCTACCCCCGCATGGATATCCAAATCGGCGTCTACTTGGTCACCCTGCACGGCCTCGGTCTCAGCCATCACACCGTTCCGCTCATTCGCCGTCCGGCTCGCCTGTTTCGTTTCCCAAAATGGATTCGAGCGTTCCTGGTACCATCGGTCGAGCTAACTCTCGTAGAGCTCGCTCCCGGAAACCAAGTAGTAATCCGAGCGCCTCC
>CAZZMQ010000127.1:0-2897 GCA_964655365.1 uncultured Dehalococcoidia bacterium
CGCATTACGCGCCGAGGCGGAGCGCCGCGGACGCGACACGGATCTCTCACTTTCCATCTTTATCGAACACACCGACATCGCTGTTTCGGGGCTCGACATCTATGCGATGCTTAACCACCTCGCCGCACAAAAAGAGCTGACCAATTATCGTCAGGACTCCTTCGGCCACGCTCATTTCGACATCGGAAACCTCAAACTATCCAACTAGCTATCTCGCTGATTTAAAGTCGTCGAACCCGCGCACCAGATTTGCTGTTACTTCGGGTAACTGCATCGGTAGGAAATGAGTGCTCTGCGGCACCATCTGCAATTGCGCACCAGGGATCACCCGCGCGGCTCCCTCTGTCATACGGCGATACTGCGACTCTGATTTCTCTCCCCAAGTGAGTAGTAGCGGGCATTGGATCCTCTCGATCGCGGGGAAGGGATCGGGACTCTCTTCCAAGACCCGGTTGTGTTCGATTACCGATGCGATGACGAAGTTGATCTCCGCCTCTAACTCGGGTCGGCAGAGCAATCGCACGGCGCCGTCCAACCCGGGCATATTCATCGATTCGAAACCATCCACGACATAGTCCCATAACGCCGATGCTCTCCAGCCGTCAAACGGTGGCCGCGATCCGTAACGCGTGAACACCTCCTCTCGTGAAGAGAACTCGCCGCGTCGTTGCCTCTTATTCTCTCCAGCTCCTGTTCTTTTATTACCTGTGCTGGTCAAGCGCGGCGAGCGGGCTTCCGGAGTATCAATGCCGGGGTGAGCCACGGTAGGCTCAAACGCGAAGATGCGTCGGAATAGGTCCGGTCGGTGTCCTGCCGCCAAGAGAGCATCGGTCGCGCCAGCACTGTGCGAGACCGCGTAGACGTCGCGTAGTTCAAGGGTGTCGAGCAGGTCGACAAGATCATCTGCAAAATCTACAAAGCCGTAGTTCTCTCCGCTGCCTGGCCTAAACTCGGGTTTGGAGCTTCGGCCGTGTCCGCGCCGGTCGTAGGCGTAAATTACATAGTCATCCATCAGCAGTTCGGCCACGGCCCGCCAGGTGAGGGCTGGGAAGCCCGATCCACTCACACAGACAATGGTCGAACATCCTGATGTGGGTTCGCCCCATCGGAGGACTCGCAGCCGCTGCGCATTAGCCTGGACGAACTCCGTCGCCGGGTCCATGACGCTCTCCTAAGACCAGCTAGGTATCGAACCCCAGCACACTCTGTACGACTGCCTCCGGCTCCTCCATCGGTATAAAGTGGGATGCGCCTTTTACCGTCTTGCGTCGTCCATCCAGTACGGCTTTCGCCGTGAGTATTGACATACTCTCGAACTCCGGACCGGACGTGCTTCCGTTCACGACCAGCACCGGCGCACTAACCTTGTCTAGCACCGTCAGAATGGGAAACTCTCCGCCCGACGCGAACTGTGCCGCTTCCACGCGCGGCGGGCAGCACAGGATCAGTCCACCGTCGGCGTGTGCAGAGAAGCCATAGTCGACATAATCGTTGAACGCCTGGGTGTGCCAGGAGTCGAACGGCGGACGTTTCTCGAAGGCTTCGACAACGGCCTCGCGGCTGATGAAGCGCTCGCGGCGGCGGCTTGCGCGTTCTGCCATCACGTTGGTGCGATCGGTGTCTTCTTCAGGCAAAGGAGTCACGATCGGCTCGATGGCAACCACTCGCCGAATCGCGTCGGGCCTCCGAGCTGCCGCGATTAATAACTCGGTTGCGCCACCGCTGTGTCCTACTGCGTAAACTTCACGGAGCTGGAGCTTGTCCAGCGCTGCCACTGTGTCGGCGGCGTAGAAATCAAGCGAGTATCCAGACGGACCCGACGTAGCCGGATCGGGCTTGCCGCTCTGACCATGCCCTCTCCGATCGAATGCATACACGTCATAATCATTCGTGAGTGATTCCGCTACTACTCGCCACACCATCGCGCAAAATCCGGTCGCGTGAGACAACAGTAGCGCCGGCTTTGTCTTTCGAGCATTATTTGCATCATCCGACCAGCACACATAGCGCAGTGTTAGGCCGTTCACCTCAATGTCGTGAAATTTGGTAGCCATCGTGCGTCACGGTACGGTCCGCTTCACCATCACACAATCTATCGCGTCGTACACCCCGTAGTGCTCACGTCGATTGCCCTGATCGCCGCGACAAGCCTGGTCTGTAACGCCATGCCGACCACTTGAGCGCGCTTCGATCCAGATATCAAGATGATCGCCCTATAGATGTTATGTTCGATTAGACCACATAGCGTCCTCGCTTGCATCTGGGAAACCTCGGAAAGCCGCCAAGCCATGTCGAACGTCCTTAACCATCGCCAGGAGACGAAACATCGATCTGGCCGAGGCATCGTTACTGAGACTGGCCGCTGTTTGAGTAGCCACCGTCCACAAGCATCCGACATACCTTGCTGAAGGGGACGCGTATCGTGTGCCGCCCTATTATAAGGCTTATGTCAATATCCCTCGTAGGCGATGGCCGCCACGTTCCACAGCAATACTGCACGCGCTTGCAGCAAAAAGGGAACAGCGACACCGTCTAAGGCAGCTCCCATTTAGAGTCTCAAGATGACTGGCCGCAAAATCGCACTGATCGCGCCTGGCCAAGGGTCCCAGCGCCCTGGCGGAATCATCGATCTTCCACCCGGCGCCAAACCCTGGTTCGATCGCGCCTCCGCGCTAATCGACATCGATCTATGGCAGGCTGGCCTCGACTGGGGTCAAGAACAGCTTGGGCGCCCCTCTATCCTGCAACCCTTACTCGTTGCCTGGGGCATGGCTGACTTCGCCGCCGCGCAGGGCGTCATTCCCGAAGCTGGCGAGGCGGACTTTGTACTCGGGCACTCGTCTGGCCAGAACACAGCACTCGTGCTCAGCGGCGCTATCGACTTCGATGACGCAATC
>CAZZMQ010000128.1:0-2796 GCA_964655365.1 uncultured Dehalococcoidia bacterium
CGCCGGCTCGACTAGTGGGGGGCCGCTATCTAACGATGCTGCACGAGGAAGTTTGGGAGGGGAGTCCGATGCAGGCGCTGGCGCACTTCACATCGCCGCGGGGGGAGTTCACGCTGTTGATCATGCCGGCGCCGGTGGAGACACGACGCTGGGAGCAGGAGGAGGTTACGGCGAGACTGCGGCAGGAGTTGGCAGCGGGGGGAAGCCGACGAGATGCAGCGTCAGTCGTGGCAAAGGAGTCAGGATGGGTGCGTCGTGAGGTGTACCGCTTGGCGGGGCCGCTGGGTCAGACGCAGCGGCCTGTCACTCGTGACGGACGTTAGAAATCACCGTTGCTACACTCGGCATATGGTCGTCGGGCAGGAGCGGCGCCGATCAGAAACGCTAGCGAGGCTCCATTGAGCGAGAACATTCTCGTAGCTGTGGCTTGGCCCTATGCCAACGGCCCGATCCACCACGGGCAGTTGGGTGGCGCCTATCTACCGGCCGACATCTTCGCGCGCTACCAACGGCTGCGCGGCAATCGAGTAGTAATGGTGTCGGGCTCCGACGCGCATGGAACACCGATCACCGTGCGAGCGGAGGCGGAGGGGCGCACTCCCGCAGAAGTGCTGCGGGAGTTCCACACGAGTTTCCTGGAGACGTGGGCTGGAATGGGGATTCAATTCGACCTGTTCACGTCGACGGACACTGAGAACCACTTACGAGTGTCGCAGGATCTCTTCTCGCGGCTTTTAGAGAACAAGCACCTCTACAGGGCAAAACAGACGCTGCTGTATGACCCGCAAGACCGACGCTTCCTGCCTGATCGCTACGTAACTGGGACCTGCCCCCACTGCAACTACGATGCAGCTCGCGGCGACCAGTGCGACAACTGTGGCAGGCAATTAGACGCGATCGATCTAAACGATCCGAAGTCGAAGACTTCTGGAGCAACGCCCGAGCTGCGCGAGAGCGAGCATTTCTTCATAAAGTTAACCGAACTGGCGAAACCGCTGGAAGAGTGGTTGGCGTCGGGTAAAGAGCACTGGCGGCCACACGTGTTGAACTTCACGCAAGGCATGCTAAGAGAAGGCTTAAAGGACCGCTCGATCACACGCGACCTGACTTGGGGGATCCCGGTCCCAGTAGAAGGCTGGGACGACAAACGGATCTATGTCTGGTTCGAAGCTGTGATCGGATACCTCTCGGCGACGATCGAGTGGGCCGAGCAGCAGGGCGAACCCGAGTCCTGGAAAGACTTCTGGGAGGACCCAAACGCGCGCGCGTATTACTTCATCGGGAAAGACAACGTACCTTTCCACTCCGTGATCTGGCCCGCGATTCTGCTAGGCGCCGGCGGCCTCAATTTGCCCTACGACATACCGGCAAATCAGTTCATCACGATGTCCGGCAACAAGGCCAGTACGAGTCAAAACTGGGCCGTTTGGATCCCCGATTACCTAACACGCTACGATCCGGACCCACTGCGTTACACCCTGGCGGCGCAGATGCCGGAGACCAGCGACGCGGACTTTTCCTGGAGCGAGTTCCTGCGTCGCAACAATGACGAACTGGTCGCGACTTGGGGAAACCTTGTCAACCGGGTGCTGACATTCACCGTGAAGAATTTCGACGGCGAGGTCCCGGAGCCCGGACCGCTGGAAGCGGAGGACCGCCAACTACTGGATGCGGCACACTCAGCGCTGGACGCGATCGGCGAGTCGATCGAAGCAGTGCATCTTCGCCAAGGCCTGCAGCAGGCGATGGCCCTAGCACAAGATGCCAACCGCTACCTGGACCTAACGGCACCCTGGCAGGCGATCAAGGAGGACCGGCAGGCGGCGGGACGATCTTTGTACACAGCACTCAACGTGATCGCCGTGCTACGCACGGCTCTAGCCCCGTACCTGCCCTTTAGCTGCGATACTTTGAACGACTACTTGGGGGGAGAGCGCACGATTGAGGAGCAAGGATGGCAGGTCCAGGCACTGCGGCCGGGTACCACGCTGCAGAAACCGCATCCTTTGTTCAGGAAGCTTGAATCGTCCATAGTTGACGAAGAGGAAGCGCGGCTTGGCAGCTGACCATGGCTGCCTCCATGCCCAACCGGGAACCGCTTCTTTTCGACACCCATGCACATCTCCATGACCAGGCGTTCGATGATGATCGCGGCAATGTGCTGAAACGTGCGACCGAGAACAGCGTGCGAGGTCTCGTTACGGTAGGGACAAATCTTGATACAAGTGTCGCTGCGATCGACGTGGCGAAGCAATACGACGGCATTTGGGCATCAGTCGGTATCCATCCGCACCACTCCAAGGACTGGGACGTGGCAACGCTGGCGCGGATGACCGTCCTGGCTCGCGAACCAGAAGTTGTGGCCGTCGGCGAAATCGGACTGGACTTCTTCCGTGACCTTTCCCCGCGCGAATTGCAGCGGGAGGCATTCGCGGCTCAACTAGCATTAGCCGAGCAATTGGCATTGCCCGTGATCGTGCACTCGCGCGACGCGCACGAGGAGACTGCATCGATCTTGGAAGTATGGGCAGCTGGGAAAGCATACGGCCGAACCCCACTGGGGGTGATGCATTGCTTCTCTGGGGACCTAGCCTTGGCTCAGCGTTATGTCGATATTGGATTGCTGATCTCTTTTGCTGGGCCAGTGACCTATCCCAAAAACGACCACCTGCGCGAAGCAGCAGTGCGGCTGGAGGGAGAGTCAATCGTCGAGGAAACGGACTGTCCGTGCCTAACGCCCCGATCGCAGAGGGGTACGCGCAATGAGCCAGCCTATGTTGCAGAGACAGCGCGCTA
>CAZZMQ010000129.1:0-356 GCA_964655365.1 uncultured Dehalococcoidia bacterium
GTCCGCGAGCAAGCTCGTCCCGAAAGGAGAAGCATAGTATGTCGCAAAGTCGACGGCAGTGACTCCATCGAGAGCGGGCCGAGCGGCGAGCTTTTGGTTTGTTTCAGTAGGTGGGCGCGGGGACCATGGCGCTGCGAGCAGTTCTTGGTCTGCTCCTAACTCAGGTGCGGGATTGGGTTGCTTTGCTGGGGTAGTAGTCATTCGTACCAGCGGACCGACCTGCTCCGATTCCCCAACCTGGATGACGTGACCGTTGTGGCGTACCTGTGGGTGGTCGAATGCCTCCTGCGTTGAGATTAGAGGCTCAACGCTCATGTTGGGCTCATGTTCGAAGATCGTTTGCCATTCGGCCCAGC
>CAZZMQ010000129.1:366-1750 GCA_964655365.1 uncultured Dehalococcoidia bacterium
CGTAGAGTTCTACAAGATCGAGGGCACGCATCTGCGCCATGAAGACGTGTGGCATCGTGTTTGCGAATTGCAACCAGACGCCGTCGCTTGTGACGGCCGTTAGGTAGTTGGGTCGCGGAATTTGTCGTTGTACTGCGCCCCATGAGCTCAGCCGATCGCGTGCCAGCGGATCTTCACGTGCCTGCTGATGTGCGATCCAACGGAGCATGTCATAAGCAGTGTTGCCTTGTACTAGGCTGGTCTCGACATGCGAGCCTGCGCCTGTTCGTTCTCGCCGGAACAACCCCGTTAGAACCCCTTGTAGTGCACCGTGCATAGCTCCGGTAGTAGCGCTTGGCACGGCGACATACCCTGGCCCCTTACGTTCCGCGACCGCCGCGAATTCCAGCATCCTCCCTGTTTTGGCGTCTACGATGCCCTCGTATCCTCGTAGGTGTGCGTACGGGCCATGTGTACCAAATCCACTGATCGAGCAGTAGACGGTACTTGGCTGGATGCGGCGCACCTCCTCGTATCCCACTCCGAGGCGCTTAGCGACACCGGGTCGAAAACTTTCGATGACCACGTCGGCGCCACGTAGTAGCTCGTGGCAGGCGGAGCGGTCGGTATCGTTTTGTAAGGCGACTACGACGCTGCGTTTACCGCGGTTCCAAAGTTGCCAGGCTGGGTGCTTGCGGGATGGATCACCATCTGGTGATTCGATCTTCAATACATCGGCGCCGTAATCAGCTAGGACCATCGCTGCTAACGCGCCGGGCATACTCCTCGAGAGATCGAGTACACGTATGCCATCGAGTACCGCAGGATCGTCTACAGACACGAATAAAGTATAAAGGCCATCTTGTCCCTGAGACTGTTCAAGAGTTGCTGTGGAACTCTGGGATTAGCTCGCCTATGAGACGGATACTGCGCATCACTTCAGCGTGGCGGATTTGGCCGACTTGATGGAAGCACATGAGGCGATCGATACCGATCTCCTCATAGCGGCGCATCTTCTCGAGGAATCTGCCTGTGAGGTCGCCCCCCGCCTCGTCTCTGGCAGCCTGTAGCTCGTGAGCACGGCGAATGTAGGCTTCGCCTGCTCCGACTCGTTGAATAATGGCGCGCGTGTACCAAACGGCGGCGCTCGCGGCTGCACGGCTTAACTCGGCGTCACCATCCTCGATACAGTTGACGAAGCAGAAGAAGGCGATTTGATCGTTGATCTCCTCCCCCACGGGATTCTTGCATTTTTCGATGCCAGCTTTGTAGCTCTGCACATTCTCCTCGACCTGATCGGCGGAGTTCCAGATCGTATTGGCAAGAGCGCCGACGCCGTTGCGTCCAGCCTGCTCGAAGGAGGTGGGGCTGGAGCATGCTTGCCAGAGTCGCGGGTGTGGCTTCT